>JABDGE010000013.1 GCA_013286235.1 Bacteroidota bacterium | reverse complement strand
CAGCGTTCAAAATCATCGTTTTAGCAGACAATATGTCCGCAGCTTTTATTTTGAGACGACAAAATGACGCAAAATGAGTGAAAAACTATCAGGATATAAATATAAAACCCCTATCACGATCCGTTTCTCGGATATTGACGCCGTTGGGCATGTGAACAATGCAATCTACTTAACATACTTCGAGGAAGCCCGGCTAAAGTACTGGCGTGAAGCAATTGAATGGGACATAAGCAAAAGCGGGGTCATCGTTGGCCGGTCGGAAGTGAACTATTTAAAGCCGATCACCTTAAACGACGAAATTGCCTGCTATGTACGTACCACACGTATCGGCAATAGCAGCTTTGACATTATGCATGTGCTGGTAAAGCTTACCGAACATGGCGAGGAAATTTGCACAACCGGAAAGACGGTGTGCATCAGCTACGATTACAGGGCAAACAAATCTGTCTCAATCCCTCACACAGAGCGGGCACGCCTTATTGAATTTGATGAGCCTGGGCTGATTTTGAATACGAATTGAGGATTGGTTCATTCGTTCATTGGTTCATTGGTTTATTGGTTCATTCGTTCATTGGGTTGATTGGCGAGCGGTTGATTGCGCTGGTTCATTTTCTTGCCGGAATAAATAACACCGCATCGGCTATTACTGCGCCATCTGCGTTTTTACCGGTGATGGTAACCGAGCCTTTGTTTCCGGGTTGAAAGTGGTATTTGCCTAAGGGCACCCACTGACCTTCTGTTTGCCCCTTCACGACGATGTCGTTCATGTTCAACTCGATGTCTTTCTGTTCAATGCCGTTGTTTATCGTAAAATTCAGGTATTTTGAGGCGCCCCGCGCTTTTACAACGTAGGTGTATAGATCGTAAACCCCTTCTTCTTTGAGTTGCGGAGTAAAACGCACGAAATCAGTTGCTTTTATCGATGAGTCTGCCATCAGCAAGGAGGGGCCATAACAGCCCGGGACGTTTTGCCTGCGTTTCCAGTCGCCCTCAACCGATACCGATGCAGAATCGTCATTGAGGACAAGCACTTCGGGCGTACTGCCGTCAGCCAGGGGATTGTTTTTGAGTTCTTTTTGCAATGTTCGCACATTTACCTGCTGTACGGGCGAATCGCTATCTATGGCCATGCAGGCAGCGACAGCCGCCGACTGTCCCAGCATCATAAAAACCGGCTCCATCCGGATGGAGCCGTAGGCAATATGCGATGCCGACAAACAAACGGGCACCAGCAGGTTGCTGCATTCATTCATTTTGGGAGTTATACTTCTATAGGCTATTGGGTATGGGCCGAACCCGCCTATCTGGACGTCGCCTTCGTTTTTCACCATGCCGTTAACCACCAGGCGTTCGGCATTGTGCGAGTCCATGGTATAGGCTGCCAGCGCAATCCCGTCGTTTACCAGTGCCTTCCCCTGGCAATTCGCCTGTGTCATTACGTATGCCCCAAGCATCCGCCTGGCTTCGCGCACGTACATTTGCGTGGTGAAATGATTGGAGTTGAGGTATTCGTCCTTCGGGTAGCCATAGGCCAGCATCTCCTTCCTTGGGTTTTCCGGCACACGCGGATCGTGCCCGATAAAATAGAAAAAGCCTTTGGTGTAGTTTTCATGCGCCTTAAAGATAGCTGCCCGTTGTGCGTAGCTGCCCTCGGGGTATTGCCAGCTCATGCCGATCATATCCGTCGAAAATGGCCCGTTATTGTTTATATCCGTCTTGCGGTTCGGCATTTCGCTCGTGGTCATGATATCTTCGATATGCCGGATGGGCTTCTTCTCCATCAGCCGAAGCAATAATTCATAACGTTCGGGTTTATAGTCTTCCGGTTGGGTGATGGGCATGCTGTTTGCCGGGTCTTTGCTCAGGCAAACTCGAATGTTATAGGTTTGTACCATTTTGTTACCCATCCCATCAGGTAATAGCTTGTTGGCGCTGATCCCCCAAAGCAAGCCGCTCTCCGGGCTACCGGGGGTTTTGTAAGGGTCCACGCCGTCCGGAAATTGGTGCTTTTCCCTTAATTGTGAGCCGTCGTAGGTTTCATTATATTGGCTGTTATCCTCACGCCCCACTGTGTACGACACACCTGCCGCAGCCATTAAATCGCCTTCATAGCTGCAATCGATGAATTCTTTGCCCCTTATTTTTTTATTGGATTTGTATTGAGGCTGAATTGAGTTCTCAAGGATTATCGAGACTATCCTGTCGTTTATTTTCCTGGCGGACGTAATCCTGTACGAATACAGCACAGGAACCTGGGCTTTTTCAAGATAGTTTTTCAGGATGTCTCCGGCGACATGCGGTTCAAAAATCCATTGCTCAAAAGTGCCGTAGTGCTGTCCTATCTTCCGGTAAAAATCAAGCGACAAGCCTTTGATCGCATATTTATTGCCTATGTCGGTGTAACCCAGGCCGCCTGTGGTCAAACCGCCGATTCGCATTCCGGGCTCGATCAATAAGACCGATTTTCCCATTCTTTTAGCGGTGTACGCAGCCATAACGCCTGATGCCGTTCCGCCATAAACTACTACGTCATAATTCGGGGATTTTTGCTGCACGCCAACTGAACAGCAGAGCAGTAAAAGGAATGCCGATGCTAAATACGTGATTGCTTTCATAGCATCGCCGGTAATTTAAAACGATCTTATCTCCGGCATCCTCATCAGCACCTCATCGAGCCTCAGCAGGTTCATCTTGTGCCCCGTCACCCATATGGCAGTCTGCAAACAGCCGTCTTTTTTTGACACCTTCACGGTGTTATACTTCAAGTTATGGGAGACGATCAGCTTACGGACCTGATCAAGGTTTTTGAAATCACCGTCGATAAATTCGATGACGAAAAGTTTGTCGCGATGAACCTTGGCAATATACTGTTCTAAAATGCTTAGGATCAGCAATACGGCAAGTACCACCACCGTCGACAAAAAAGCCAGCATGTAATTGCCCGAACCATCAGCCATCCCGATAGCTGCCGAGGCCCAAATCACGGCTGCGGTAGTAAGCCCCGTAACCTCAATATTGTCCTTAAAGATAACGCCCGCACCGATAAAGCCCACGCCGGTAACAATATTCAGGTTAGCTACCTGCCCGGCGTGCTGCGCCACCATGGTAAATATCGCCGAACCGAGGCAAATGAGAATAATGGTTCGAAAACCAGCGGTTTTATTTTTGTACTGGCGCTCAAAGCCCAATATGCCGCCGCAAACGACGGCCAGGCCCACTTTCAGAAGGTCAGTATTGGATATGTCAAAAATTGCTGACAACGTTTAAATATTAGGTAATTGTTTTTTTAATGTGAATTTATCACCTGTTAAAAGTCGCACTTTTTAAATGAAAATACAACAACCCGGCAGGCCAAAGGCGCTCTTTTAATTTGAAAACAGTTTTTCATTGTCTATAGCGATGGGTTTGAAACCCATCGCTATAGACGAATATCGTTTCTCTCCGAATCAACGGAATCAAAAAAATTATTTCGAAATCAATGGTCTAAAAGATCTTCCCCGGGTTCAAAATCCCGTTTTTATCAAACACCTGTTTTATGCCGCGCCATAAGGCAAAATGGGTTTCGGAATATTTTATCGGCATAAATTCCTTTTGCACCAGGCCTATCCCATGTTCACCTGAAAGGGTGCCGCCCAGCGATACAGTGAGCTCAAATATTTCACGGATACCGTCTTTTAGCTTATCGTGCCAATCCTCGTCGCTCATGCTGCCTTTGATGATATTCACATGCACGTTACCATCACCGGCATGACCATAACATACGGACTCAAAGCCATATTTACGGCCCGTCTCCTTTATCCCACTGATCAGTTGCGGCAGGCTTGCACGGGGAACAACCGTATCTTCCTCTTTATAAATCGAATTTGATTTCACCGAAACAGCCATCGTCCTCCGCATCCGCCATAATTCTTCCTTTTGTGCAGCCGAATCTGCAAATAAAGCATCCTTGCAATCAAAATCCTCCAATACCTGGTTTATCTTTTCACAATCTAAAAAGATCACATCCTGGTTGGTTCCGTCCACTTCGATCAGTAAAAACGCCTGGACATCGTCTTTCAGATCGAACATGATGCCGTCGTGTTCCTTTACCCACTCCACCCCTCTCCGTTCCATAAATTCCAAGGCTGAGGGTACAATTCCCGCCCGGAATATCGCCGATACCGCAGAAGCAGCCGCCTCGTTCGATCCAAATGAGGCTAACAGCAGGGCATCAACCGTCGGCCGCGGAATAAGCTTCACCACAATTTTGGTAATAATGCCCAAAGTGCCTTCGGACCCGATCATCAACTGGGTTAAATTATAACCCGAAGCATATTTTAGTGTATTGGCCCCTGTCCATATGACTTCGCCCGAGGGTAAAACAATCTCGAGGTTAAGAATATATTCGCGGATAGTGCCGTATTTCACTACTCTCGGGCCGCCCGATCCGTGCGAGACGTTACCGCCGATAAAACAGCTGCCTTTGCTCGCCGGGTCAACCGGGTACAAAAGGCCTTTCGCGGCCACCGCATCCATAAAAACTTCTGTGATAACCCCCGGTTCGGTAACGGCCTGCAGGTTCTGCTCATCTATCGTTAAGATCTGGTTAAAACGCTCCATGGAAAGCAGGAGCCCGCCTTGCATGGGCAAAGCGCCGCCGCTTAAACCGGTACCGGCGCCCCTTGGCGTAACCGGCACCAAATGTTTATTGCAAAGCTGCATCAGCCTGGACACCTCGTCCACCGTTCGTGGTTTTACCACAACCTCCGGGTAATAATGCAGGTCTTCCGTTTCGTCATGGCTGTACTTTTCAAGGGCGTCATGTGAAGTAATTACCCATTCTTCTCCGACGACGGATTTAATTTCAGAGAGTATATCAGATGTTATTTTCGAAAACACGGTTTTATCGACTAATTACACTTTATTAACACGCGAAATAATGGAAAGTTATCTCAAAATTAAAGGTTGTCAACGGATGGAAAAGGTATATCGATTAGTTTTTTTGGACCAACACCCGCCAAGGGATCCTATAATCCCAGGAATCATAGTACCACCGTCACGGCCGTATAATCCACCTTCCCCGGCAAAGGCGGATGCATCTTTTTAAGCGTAACTTTCACGCTGTTTATGTATGGATATTTCGCCTTTAGATCTTCCGCTATCGATTGCGCCACCGCCTCGATCAGCTTCCGAGTATGTTTCATTTGCGCCGATACAACGTGGTAAATCTCCTCATAATTTACGGTGTCGCTGATATTATCCTGCTTCATATCTGCAGCCGACTCAAATGCTACCTCAACATCTACAATAAACTTAGCCCCTAACAATTGCTCTTGGGGGTAAAACCCATGATAGGCGAAAAACCCGGCGCCGTCTATTGCGATAGTGATCATTGTCCAAAAGTATATTTTTTTTAATTCAGGAATTGTTCCGATGCTAATTAAGGTAAAATTAAAGATTTGGCAGGTGGGACTTCGCGTGACGTAAATCGCCCATTCTGCTATAACAGGCGTAAAAACCACGCATCCGAAAGCAAAAAAAACTATCTTTGCCGACCAATTCGAATACCCGATGTCTAAAAAAGATCTGTACGAATCCCCTGATTATTATTTGATAGATGAACTCCTCAGCGACGAACACAAGCTGATACGCTCCACCGTTCGCGACTGGGTTAAAAAAGAGGTGAGCCCGGTTATTGAATCCTATGCCCAAAAGGCTGAATTTCCCAAACACCTCATCAAAGGCCTGGGCGAGATTGGCGCCTTCGGCCCGACTATACCTGTTGAATATGGCGGTGCCGGGCTGGATTATATGTCGTACGGGATCATTATGCAGGAAATTGAACGGGGCGATTCCGGGATACGTTCCACCGCATCGGTACAGGGTTCGCTGGTGATGTACCCTATTTATGCTTATGGATCCGAACAACAAAAGAAAAAATATCTACCCAAACTTGCTACAGGCGAGCTGATGGGCTGCTTCGGGCTTACCGAACCCGACCATGGCTCGGACCCGGGCGGGATGGAAACCAATATTAAAGACGCCGGCGATCACTTTATACTAAACGGGGCAAAAATGTGGATTTCCAATGCCCCTTTTGCTGATATAGCAGTTGTTTGGGCAAAGGATGAGGACGGCAAAATACGCGGGCTGATCGTTGAACGCGGGATGGAAGGCTTTACCACTCCCGAAACCCATAATAAATGGTCATTGCGCGCTTCGGCCACGGGCGAACTGGTTTTTGATCATGTTAAAGTCCCGAAAGAAAACGTTTTGCCCAATGTTTCCGGATTGAAAGGACCATTGGGCTGCCTGAACCAGGCCCGGTACGGTATTGCCTGGGGCGCGCTTGGGGCGGCGATGGATTGTTATGATACTGCCCTACGGTATACAAAGGAACGCAAACAATTCGGCAGGGCTATAGCAGGGTTTCAACTCCAGCAAAAGAAATTAGCTGAAATGATCACCGAAATCACCAAAGGCCAGCTACTTGTTTGGCGCCTGGGTCAGTTAAAAAACGAGAACAGGGCCACGCCCGCCCAAATTTCAATGGGGAAGCGAAACAGTGTGGAAACCGCCATAAACATAGCGAGGGAAGCCCGACAGATGCTTGGCGGTATGGGAATTACGGGCGAATACCCGATCATGCGCCATATCATGAATTTAGAATCGGTGGTAACTTATGAAGGCACACATGACATACACCTGCTCATTACCGGTTATGATGTAACTGGCCTTGATGCTTTTAAATAAATTTTTATTAATTTTAAGCAACATATTCTCCCGTTATTGCGTATGACGTAAACTGGATTTTGTTGTGCTGACTATCTTAAAAAACAATGTGTGCCCCATACACTTCAAACGCGATATTTACCGCGTAAAAACTCTTTTTGCCATTGTCATTTCCATAGCCTTTTTTTCCTGCCGGCAAAAAAGCAATCAAATTAGCGGTTACTCGGAAGCGTTCAAGCCTGTTTTTGACAAGGTTTCTTTTCTTTTTACGTCCAATCATGAGGAGCAGGGAATGCGTTACCTCGATTCGTCGATGAGTAGAATCAGCAGCCCAAGCCTTGACGATAGGTTCCGTACCTACGGTTTTCATTATGTTTATTGGAAGAAGGCTAAACACGACAACAAAACGGCCCTGCTTTTTGCCGATAGCATGCTTGTACTTGCAAATCACAGCGCAACTCAAAAGCAATATGTCGCCAATTATGTGGAAGCCAACCTGGCCATCGGCGATGCCTATTTTTCGATGCAGCAATTCAATGAAGCATACAGGCATTATTTTGAAGCTTTCAGGGTCGGAAAAAACAACCTGAATAATGGCGCTTTATCCGACTATTCGTACCGCATGGGGATGATCCTTTATAAGATCGGGCATTACAAACTGGCAGCGAGCTATTTTAAAGAAAGTTACCGGTTAAGCGCCCCCAGTCCCGATAGGTTTGCTGATTTTTACCGCCTGCAGGAGGATTTGGATAACATCGCCCTGAGTTATAAACACGACAACGAGCCCGACAGCGCGATATTTTATTTTAACAAGACGCTAAAATATATCGACCAAAACGCCGCAAAGTTTTCGAACCGGCCGAATATGATAGAGATGGCCCGGGGCGTAGTGTACGGCAATAAGGCTGAGGTGCTGATTGCACAAGCGGACGATGAAAACGCTATCAACTTGCTGCAAAAGAGTATTGCCATCAATCTCCAAAAAGGCAATGACAACAGCGACGCGGAACTGGCTGAAATTAAACTGGCGCAACTATATTTCGACCACGAGCAGACTGACAAGCTATACGCCCTGTTGACAGAAATGAAGCCCCAGTTGGATAGCGTTAAGAATGAAAATGCCGAAGCCGACTGGAACCGCCTGATGAGCAAATACTATCAGTCAAAAAAGGACTTTCCGAAGGCGCTGGCTTATTTGCAAGCTTATAACACACTAAGTGATTCGTCGGCAAAAAAACTTAGTTTACTAAGGGAAAGTAACGTAAATGAACAGTTAGCCAATTTTGAGAAGCAACACCAAATAGAAGACCTTAAAGGGCGCAGCAAAATCCAGCAGTTTTACCTCGCTGTGGCTGTGGTATGCGCACTGATGGCAATAGCTATCATTTTCCTTATCTTCCGAAACTATAAACGGTCAAAGCGTGACATCGAAACTGTAAATACTTTAAATCAGCGTGTAAACCTGCAAAAGGCCGACCTGGAGAAAACACTAAATGAACTGAAAGAAAGCGGTCTTGAAAAAGATCGTATACTTCGCACCGTGGCGCATGACCTGAGAAACCCAATTGGTGGTATTGCCGCGCTAACCGAGGCTATGGCCGACGACGATTTTACCAGCGAACAAAAAGAATTAATATCGATAATCAAAGAAACATCCTATAATTCGATCGAGCTGATAAACGAAATCCTCGAGGTAACGAACAGCAGTAAAGCAGAGCTAAAAAAGGAATTGGTCGATATCAACTCACTGCTCGGAAAGAGTGTCGAACTGCTCCGCTTTAAAGCGCAGGAGAAGGGACAACGGATTGAACTAAGCCTGCTGGATACGCCTGAAGAGATTTGGATAAGCCGGGAAAAAATATGGCGGGTGATCAGCAACCTCATCAGCAATGCCATTAAGTTCAGCGCCGAAGGATCGGCAATTACCGTGAGCATAAAAGACCTTAAATCTGATGTTGAAATAGCTGTTAAAGATAACGGAATCGGGATTCCGGAAGGCATGCAGACCAAAGTGTTCAACATGTTCAGCGAGGCAAAGCGCCCTGGTACGGCAGGCGAAAAATCCTTTGGTATGGGCCTGTCCATCAGCAAACAGATCGTAGACAACCACGATGGAAAGATTTGGCTGGAGAGCAAGAGCGGCCAGGGCTCCTCTTTTTACGTAAGGCTTCAAAAGCCCCTCAACAAAAAGCCTAACGCTTCAAAAAACTTGCAAACCACCGTCCAGACGACTTAATAATACGTCGCTGCGTTTCAAAGTCAACGTGTACCAGGCCGAAACGCGGCCTGTAACCTTCGGCCCACTCAAAATTATCGGTCAAGGTCCACACAAAATAACCGTTTACTTTGCAGCCGTCATTTTTGGCCTTTAACACCTGTTCGATATGGTTTTGCAGGTATCCGACGCGAAGGGGGTCATCAACTTCTCCGTTCACTACAACATCAGGAAATGCCGCGCCGTTTTCGGTTACAATAATGTTTTTCACACCCGCATAAGCGCTGAACTTTTTTATCACATTGTAAATAGCGGGCGAATAAACTTCCCATTTCATTTCCGTTAAGGGAACTGCCCTGTCTTCCGCTTTAACCAGCCTGGCATTGATATACGGGGTAAAAAACGAGTATTTGACTATCTCGCGTGTATAATTCTGGATGCCGATGAAATCGAAATCGAACGTTAAATTGTGGGGATCACCAGTTAGAAAATACTTTTCTATCCCCTTTAAAGCAGGCACGTCCTTAACCGGGTAGCCGCAGCCCAGCAGGGGTTCAATAAACAGTCGGTTCAGCAGGGCATCCGCCCGGTTTGCTGCAGCAACATCACGTTGTTTCGTAGAATAAGGCTCAATATAGGAGCAGGAAAACGTTGTCCCGATAATGGCATCAGGTAAAATACCGCGCAATTTTTTTGCCCCTTCGGCAATACTTAAGGTAACGTGGTGTATAGCCGGCAGGAAATTTTTGAGCCCTATTCGCCCTGGGGCATGGTTGCCAAGAAAATAGCCCGCCCCTGTAAATACCCCCGGCTCATTCATCACCATCCAGTGCTTCACCCGGTCGCCAAATGCTTTAGCGCATACCGCGACAAAATCGGAGAACCAACCGATGATATTCCGGTTGGTCCACCCTCCCTTTAATTCAAGCTCATGCGGCAAATCCCAATGATACAGGGTTATCCAGGGCTCAATACCATTTTCGAGTGAATAAGCGATTACGTTGTTGTAGTAGTCGATCCCTGCCTGGTTTACAGCACCGGTCCCATTTGGGATAATCCTTGTCCAGCTAATGGAGAATCTGAAGTTAGGGATATTCAATTCCCGAATCAGGTCGATATCCCTTTTGTAGTTGTTATAAAAATCGCAGGCAATTTCGGCCGTTTCGCCATTGGCTATTTTGCCTTTTTTTCCCGTAAAGACGTCCCATATCGATAAGCCTTTACCATCGGCATCACAAGCGCCCTCAATCTGAAAGGCGGCTGTCGACACCCCCCAGGCAAAATTATCACCAAAAAGTTTTCTGCTAAAATCTACTTGCCGAATACCCGATTCCATTAAATTGAGCTAACAGGAGCCCAAATTGTACATTACAATGTTATAAAACAAAAGTTTTGAATAATAACCCTTAATGAATAAAGGTAGAGCGCATACTCCTCAGGATCATCCATTGGCGGAGCGTCCCTAACAGCCGTGCAAAATTCGATATCAGTTTCATAAAATACCGCTTTAACTATAAAGATAAAAGTAACCGGTCAATATGAGTTTATCATGTTAATAATATTATCTTATTGTTAATAATTACCAGGGTAAATTACTGATTATCACCCCTGTCACCGGCTCTTTCCGATGCTGCAGATTCAATTTGAAGTCCGATTTTTTATTATCAGACAGATGCCTAAGTAATATTATGGGCTCGTGCTTTGCACATTTAAACGCGCGCTACCTATCTTTACTGCATGAAAGACTATTTCATCCGCTTGTTTGAATACGACCGGTATGCCAACCACATCATACTTGAAAGCATTGTTAAGGCGAATAACCCGGATAAGCCTGTAAAGCTGATGGCCCATTTGCTTGCCGCCCAGCAAGTATGGCTCAAACGATGCCAGGGCGTCCCGGCTGTTGCGGGCGTCTTGTGGCCCGACTGGCCGGTGGATATCTTAGCGGGTATAATCGACGCAAACAGCAACCAATGGATTGAATTTTTAAAGGGCTTGCAGCCCGAAGATCTGGACAAGTTTATTACCTCCAAAACTTCGAGGGGTGATACCTTCCAGGATAAATTGATCGATGCGCTGGCTCACGTGATCAATCACGGCGCCCATCACAGGGCGCAGGCCGGTCAGCATTTGATAGCTGCGGGCATCGAATCTTTGCCGAACACAGATTATATTTTTTACATCAGGGCCTTAAACCACTGGCAATAAACACGATCTTCGAAATTTTTAATTAACACGCAAAATCTATCCGGATGGTGATACCTTTGTCCCCCGATACTACTATATGAAAAAGGTTCTCTTTACAACCATTTGTATGCTATTTTTATGCGCATGCACCGACAAGAAAGCACAGGAAAAAGCCGCGTTAGACTCCGTTATCAACGTTCACGATAAAATTATGGGCGAGGATGAGCAGTTGATGAAAAATAAATTATTGCTCGACAGCCTGGTTAGCAAGAATACGCCCGCAAAAGATTCAGCTGTCGCCTGGATCAGCAGGGTTGTGCTTGCCGACAGCGCAATGAGCACCTGGATGCATAACTTTGATCCCGACATGAAGGGAAAGTCGCATGACCAGAAGATGGGCTATCTCGGTCAACAAAAGAAGCTGATCAAGCGCCTGGATACCCAAATGAACGTCGCAGTCACAGGATCGCGTGATTTCTTAAGAAAGAATCATATCAAATGAAGAAAATATTCAGTATAGCGCTTGTCCTGGCAGCTTTTGCTTCCTGCAAATCAAATAACGGCGGCAATACGCTGCCGGTTTATGGCAAACGCACACCGGTAACCAAAACCGTAAATGGGCAAACAGCTACTGATACCATTTATCAAACAATCCCCGCGTTTAAATTCGTCAACCAGTATGGCGACAGCATCAGCGAAAAAAACCTGAGCGGCAAAATCTACGTGGCCGACTTCTTTTTTACCAGCTGCCCTTCTATTTGCCCCGTTATGCAGCGAAATATGCTGAATGTATATAATACGTTTAAAGCCGATCCCGATATAAAAATACTATCCTTTACTATCGATCCAAAATACGACAGCGTAAAGGTGCTGAAGAAATATGCCGACAAGCTTGGCATAAGTGGCGATACCTGGTGGTTTTTACAGGGTAAAAAAGATACGACCTATAAACTGGCCGAAAAAAATTACCTGGTTGCTGTTAGCGAGGATAAGACTACTCCCGGGGGATATGTTCACCAGGGTTATTTTGTATTGGTAGATAAAGAAAAGCGTGTCCGCGGCGCGTATGACGGCACCCAGCCCGAACAGGTGAACCAACTCATCGCTGACATTAAAACGTTAAAAGCCGAACCCACACCAGCTGCCGGCCAATGAAACTGAAAGTCGTCATCGGGTTGGGCCTTCTGTTGGTTATCGCGGTGATCTCCTGCCGGGATGATAAAAGCATAGAGTTTGCGCGTTATTACTCCTCCGGGAGCATGATCTACCAAACCCATTGCCAAAACTGCCACGGGGCGCATGGCGAGGGGCTTAACGGGTTAATACCACCCTTAACGGATTCAATCTTTATCAAAGAAAATTTGCATCAATTGCCTTGCCTGGTAAAAAACGGGCTGAAAGGCGAACTAAAAGTATCGAACAAAATTTTCGAAGGGCAGATGCCGGCAGTCGATTTAGCCCCGATAGAAATTGCACAGGCCGTTACCTACGTTGCCAATTCATTTGGCAATAAATTGGGTACCGTAAACGTGGATAGGGTAAACACCGACTTATTCAAGTGCCAATAAATCATGGTTCGTCCAAAAAGCACAAAGCTATTTCCTGAGATTGGTAACGCTCGTAATAACAGTTTCAGGCGTAACGAATACTACGGTTATGCTGGCCGTATGCAATGTAAGGTTCGTTATGGTCCAAAAACTGTTATATATGCCCGTGGATTGCTCCTGCCCGTTAAAGTAGCTGTAAACAATATGCAATTGATCCTGGTTAACCACAGTATAAGTCCCCGTATCAATCACAGCCTGCATGTCGCTATACAAATTATTATTAGCGGTGAATTTATAGTAATCTTCAGGCTTACCGACATAATTGGAACCGATCGGCGGATGCCCGGCCCAAAGGCCCCACCCAACTGTATTGGTAGTGTCATTGATCACCTGCCACGTACCGACAAGCATCGTTGAATCAATAGGAACAACCGGCGCCGTTGTATTTGCAGTGGTATCGTTTGGAGTCGAAACGGTTTTATTGGTCGTTGAGCCGCCATTCGGTGCTACTGGTAACGTTTCTTTTATGCAGGCGGCAAGGAGCAATGCGGGCAAAATGAGCCATAAAAAGGATAGGTTTTTCATGTCATCTTCAATTCCAAATAGTTACGTTGCCTTTAGCTCGAATGATACACAAGGTACGAATAAAATATAGAAAACAACCTTTTAAATAAGTTGTGCCTTTACGACTAAACATGCAGCGCGGGCAATTCTATCAGACAATGCGTTTATTGCTCGTCCGCCCCGTATTCCTGCTTCACATAATTCAGCAAGGCTACGGCATCGGTTTTTAACTTCCTGTTATCCAGTAGTAGTTCAACGGTATTAATTCGAACCAGGGCCATATCTGCGGCTAATTGCGTCAGGTCGTTTTGTGTCAGGTCGCGCATTTGTGCTGTGGGCTGCCTGTGGTTAAAATCGGTAAAAAGATTAGCTGGCGTAAAATGCAATCGTAGAAATGGATCCAGGTAAGTGCGCTGGTACTGTAAGCTTATGTCCTGAACAGTACGTACCAGCTCGATATGGGTCTCATACCGGGCGATAAAGCCAATGATCTTTGAATTGGAAAAGCGTTTAAGGTGCAACTGGTTTTTTATAGCACCAACGGCGCCGCCAGATGGGTGAAAAAGCCATAAACTGTGTGAATCAATAGCGAGTTTCTGTAACTTCCGGGTATCTATTTTGGCCAGGGGCTGTTGTGCAATTGCAAATAAGCTATCGTTGCTTTTCAATATCTGCGACTCTTCACTATAAATGTCATTCAACTGACTGGTGTCGGCTTTCAGATCCTGCGCCAATTGCGATGTAAGCTGGTGCACCTGTTCGTTATTATCGATGGATTCGCGGATGTTCTCTGCTATAAAACCCATCATTACGGCGATAAATATCATAAAACCTTCCAGCAGGTATTCTTTAAACGGTCTGGGTTTATGATCCAATTCAGGGTGGTGGTGTACTTCCATAGTGGTGTCAATTTCCGGTTGATGGTTCACAATTTCGGATGAGGAGTTGTCCGCGGCGGGGTCCCGATAGCTATCGGGAGGGGCGGCATTTTGTTCCGGGATGGTGGCAGGCGCATCTTCCGTCGTGGCTTTTTTACTGCCTACGATGGCGCTTTTAGCGGTTTTATGGGCAGCCTGTTTAACAGGCTGTTCCGCAGGGGCAGGCGTCGTCTTGTCCGGGTTTTCAGCCTCTTTGCCCGAATCTGCAACAATATTTTTCCGCCTGCTTTTGCTCATCAACCGCAAAACTAATATTTTACAGGTGTCGTGTCGCTAAGAATTCGAAAATCCATGCCGTTGTATCAAAAAAAAACGGCGCGATATTAAAAAATACTATTAAGCCGCATATTATTTTATTTAAATATTTCTACATTCGGCAATAAGAACCAGCGCGACAAAACCTCCCGGGTTCCGGTTATCGTCCAACCATGTCCAATTCAAAACCTATACTTCGTTTCTGGCAGATCATTAACATGAATGTCGGTTTCTTTGGTATCCAATACAGTTTCGGGCTTCAGCAAACCGCGATAAACCCGCTGTACACTTTTTTGCATGCGCGACCGGAACAGCTTCCTTTTTTGAACCTGGCCGGACCGCTTACCGGCCTCCTCATCCAGCCACTTATTGGCGCGATGAGCGACCGTACCTGGCATCCCCGTTGGGGCCGCCGCAAACCCTTCTTTTTGGCCGGCGCTATTTTTTGCAGCCTTTGTCTTTTTGCATTCCCATTCAGCCGGGCTTTGTGGATGGCCGTAGGGCTGCTTTGGATACTTGATGCCGCAAACAACACGGCCATGGAGCCTTACAGGGCCTTTATCGCCGATAAATTACCCGAAAAACAGCGTGCCTTCGGATTCCTGACACAAAGTTTCTTTACCGGGCTTGGCATCACCCTCGCCAACTTATCGCTGGGGTTCTTTAAAAATATTTTACATGGCGAAAGCACATCGGCCGATGGCCGTTCGGGTATCCCCTACTGGGTATTTGGCTCCTTTTTTGTCGGCGCCGTTTGTTCCATTGCTTCTGTGGTCTGGTCGGTATCAACAACGCCCGAAATCCCGCCGACAGCCGAAGAATTAGCCGAATTACGTGCGAGGAAAAAGGGCATTTTCGAGCCGGTCAAGGAAATTTGGGCAGCGCTCGACGATATGCCTTCGGTGATGTGGAAACTGGCGCTGGTTTATCTTTTTCAATGGTATGCCATGTTCTGCTACTGGCAGTTCGTGTCGCTCAGCATAGCCAAATCCGTTTTCCATACCACACCCGACGGAAACAAGGAATTATATGAACAGGCCGTGGTTTGGGCAGGGAAAGTAAATGGTTTTTACAATATCGTAACCTTTCTGTCCGCCTTTTGCCTGGTATGGCTGGCGCGCAAGTTCAGTGCCAAATATGTGCACATCTCCTGCCTGGCATTGGCCGGAGTCGCTCTCCTTATTTTCCCGCATATTGTCAATCGCGACCTTTTGTTCGCGCCGATGGTTGGCTTTGGCATTGCCTGGGCGAGCATGATGGGCGTGCCTTACATTATGGTGGTAGGTACTATACCAAAAGAACGTTATGGCGTTTATATGGGTATCATCAATATGATGATCGTTGTTCCGATGATACTGCAGACACTCACCTTTGGTTTTGTTTACAAAAATTTTCTTGGCGCCGATCCGGCAAGCGCTATAACCTTTGCGGGCGTGTTGCTGTTAATTGCATCTGCGGCCACTACCCGGATAAAACGCGACCGGGTTATTCCCGAAGATGTACTTCCTGCAGTAAGCGGCCATTAATTTTTTTGAAATAGGCGTTTAACTAATAATCATTTTATAGGTATAAGGAGGCTTTTCGACCATCCTGGCCATAAGGTTTTCAAAAATGCCCTCCTTCATCTTATGCCTGTTAAAGCGGTACGTATATTCATCAATGTATGCTTGGAGGTATTCTACTGAATGGTGTACACCTCTTAACCAGGCTTTAAACATCATAATGCAACGGTGGAGATCAGGAAAGTTTTTGCCCTTCTTTTCAGACTTCTCACGAACAATATTGGGAAATTCTTCTTCCAATCCCTTATAACCAGCCCATTGGTCTGTGCGTACATCCGCTTCCGGTCTGATATGATCTTTCATAAACCTTTTCAAGTTCTTTTTACTGGCCTTAGTGATCACCCGTGCATACATTCTGGATACGCCTTTGCCTTTTTTCTCTATGGATATGACTACAAGTTTCTTATGCCCCTTTTTACGGCCTATAGCCTTGTCATCCTGTCCGCCTACATAGGTCTCGTCCACCTCTACCTTGCCTTCCATTGGCAGGTGGCCGCTGCTTTCCATTGCCTTCATCACCTTCTGCTTAAACAGCCAGCAGGTTTTCTGCCTTAAAGCCAGCTTCCTGCTTAATTCGGTACTGCTTATGCCATTTTTATTCGTTGAAACATAATAAACAATGTAAAACGCTTTTAAAACAGAGAACTTACAACCATGAAAAAGCGTCCCTGCCGAGGCTGATTCGACATATCTGCAACTGGTACATTGCCGGTCTTCAGGGCTATTCCCCTTACAGTAATGCCTATGACCACATTTCTTACAAATATAGCCACCAGCCCATTTAAGGTCAGCTAAATACTCAATACAACTGCCCTCATCGGGAAACCTTGCCTGAAATTCAAATATCGACAGGCTTTTAAATCGTTGCTCCATGTTTCGAATATACTAATTTTATTAGTATTTAACAAGCGCCTATTGCAATAATTTTTTTGAATAACTTTAACCCGTCAATTAACCTGTAAAATAAATCCATTGGATAAGATTCTTTGTGTCGGCGAGGCGCTGATCGATATGATCTGTACGGATAAAGGCTCGTCTTTATCGCAGGGCCACAATTTCTTAAAAAAACCGGGAGGCGCCCCAACCAACGTTGCCGCGGCCATTGCGGCCCTTGGCGGAAACGTTGAACTGGCAGCTAAAGTTGGTACCGATCCTTTTGGCGCCTACCTTGTTGAGGTAATGGAATCCTTTAACGTTTCCACCAAATGGGTATTAAAGGATAAAAATTGCTTCACAACCTTTGCCTTTGTATCGCTGATGGAAAATGGCGAACGGGATTTTTACTTTAATCGCGGCGCCGACGGGCAGCTCAGTATTGATGATATCCGGGACATCAAGCTTGCTGATTTCTCCATCATCCATTTCGGTTCGGCCACTGCCTTTCTGCCCGGCCCGTTGAAAGCTGCCTATGTGGAATTGCTGCACCGGGCGCTCAAAAAAGAGGTATTGGTGAGTTTTGACCCCAATTTCCGCCACCTGTTATTTCAATCAAACCAACAGACTTTTATCGACCAGGCGTGGAATTTCCTCAACCGCTGCCACTTTTTTAAAGTAAGCGATGAGGAGGCCATGCTGCTAACTGGTAAGCATACCCTCGATGATGCAGTGGCTGACCTGCTTGAAAAAACAACGGCCGTGTTTACGGTTACCTTAGGCAAAGACGGCACCCTGCTTGGTTTAAACAATAAAACGCACCTGATCCCAAGCATCCCGGTAAAACCAGTCGACACGACAGGCGCAGGGGATGCTTTCGTTGGCGCGGTGCTTTACCAATTAAGCGATAAAAAGTTAGCAGAAATAAAAGCCCTGGGACTCGCGCAATGGAAAAAGATCATCGCGAACGCCAATAAAGCCGGAGCGCGTACCTGTGAGTACATAGGCGCGATGGAAGCGTTTAAACATTTGAGCAGCGATATTTTTAATTAGAACTTCTTTACGTGTATAATCATCAATTGCATCAAAAGGTTAATGCCGTTTTAAAAAAACACAAAACGGACATCGCCGGGAAGGATAATGATTTTTATATCCGGATGCTGACAGGCGCAAGCTCGATGCACTACCTGTTCAACGAAATTTATCCCGATGATGAAAATATGTTCATCAAACTGGTGGAGCTGGTGATCAAAGCCCACCGGGAACGGCCGGACGACCTATTAAAAAGGGATGGACAAAAAGCCGAAAAAGCAGATTGGTTTTTAAGTAACCAAATCACAGGCATGAGCCTTTATGTCGACCGGTTTGCCGGCAATATCAGATCGCTAAGCAGCAGGCTTGGTTACCTGGAAAAACTGGGTGTAAACCTGCTGCACCTGATGCCGGTATTCGAAAGTCCGCAGGGAGAAAGCGACGGTGGCTATGCTGTTTCCGACTTCAGAAAGGTGGACAAGCGATTTGGAACCCTGAACGACCTGAAAAACTTTCGCAAACTGCTAAGCGAACGGGGCATGTACCTGATGGTGGACATTGTGCTTAACCATACCTCGCACAAGCACCAATGGGCTTTAAAAGCAAAAGCCGGCGACAAAAAATACCAGGACTACTTTTACATGTTCGGCGACCGTACTATGCCGGATGCGTATGAGAAAACAATGCCCGAAGTTTTTCCGGAAAGCTCGCCCGGCAACTTTACCTGGGTGCCCGAATGCGATAAATGGGCAATGACGGTGTTCCATAAATACCAGTGGGATTTAAATTATACCAATCCACTGGCTTTTTTGGAAATGCTCGACAATATATTCTTTTACGCCAACCTCGGCGTAGATGTACTGCGGATTGATGCGCCGGCCTTCATCTGGAAACAGCCGGGTACTATTTGCATGAACCTGCCCCAGGTGCATACCCTTCTTCGCCTTATCAAGCAATGTGTGCTGATTGCCACTCCCGGCATGGCTTTACTTGGCGAAGCGATCGTAGAGCCGCATGAGTTATTAAAATATTTTGGGACATGCCTTTATACCGCAAAAGAATGTGATTTCGCTTACAACGCCACACAAATGGCGCTCCAATGGGACATGCTGGCAACAGGCGACACCCGCGTGATGCTTGCCTCGCAGCACGAGCTTATGCAAAAACCGCTTGGCGCATCCTGGATCACGTATACCCGCTGTCACGATGATATCGGGCTGGGTTATAACGACGACATGATCAGGCATGCAGGATACGATCCCGTGCAGCACCGGAAATTTTTGAAGGATTACTTTTCGGGTAAATACAAGGGAAGCCAGGCTACCGGGGCATTATTCTCATTCAACCCCAAAACAGGCGATGCGCGGATCAGCGGCTCGCTTGCATCACTCTGCGGCCTGGAAAAAGCCTTAAAAGCCAATGACCCCGACTTAATAAAGCTTGCCATCAAAAAAATACTGTTGATGCAAGCGCACAGCTTTTTCCTGGGTGGCGTGCCAATGTTATTTTATGGTGACGAGGCCGGCTATACCAACGATTATTCCTACCTTAATGATCCCGGTAAGAGCTATGACAATCGCTGGATGCATCGCCCGGTTATCGATTGGAGCAAAAATAAACGAACCGGCAAAAAAGGCACGGTTGAACACGAGATCTTCAGCGGAACACAAAAGCTGATCAGCATACGAAAAAAACTCGACCTTATCAGCGACCGGAAAAACCTGACCTGGCTGAACACCAACAACCACCAAACGGCTGCGTATATCCGGACTGCCGAAAACAGCCGGTTTTATGGGATCTTTAATTTCAGCGGCCGGACTGCCGGCTTTTCTACGGAGATTCTTGCAGCATACGGCGAAATCCCGTCAACGATCCAAAATCATTGGACGGGTGAAAAACTGAACCTACAGCCCTATCCGGAAAAATGGACTATTGAACCTTATGGCTTTTATTTACTCGGAACCTAATTATTGCCAACCCAAGTCAATTTCGGGCCTTCGTACTTCCCGACTTCTACATTCCAAATCATTCCGCAATCGACATTCCAACTTCCGCATTCCTTCCGTCTTTCGGACTACGGATTTTCCCCGGAAATTCAAATCTCAGCGCCCGATTCCAGTGATGGGCTAAGGGCAAATTTATTACTACTCTTAAGTGCCGTAAATCCACCCTTAATATTAACCAGGTGTTCATAGCCACGGGCCTTCATAATGGAGCTAAAAACCATTGACCGGTAACCGCCGGCACAATGCACATAATACGTCTTATTTTTGGTCAGCTGGCTCATGTTATCGTTAATATAATCCAAGGGGATGTTTTCCGCACCGGCTACATGTTCCGTTTCAAATTCATTCGGTTTTCGCACATCCACTAAACAGATGCCTGTTTTAGTCGATAATGCGGCAAGCTCAACTGCTGAAATAGATTGAATATGGTCGGTTTCCTTACCGGCTGTTTTCCACGCGTTTATACCGCCCTGCAGGTAGCCGATAGCATGGTCGTACCCTACCCGGGCCAGCCGGGTTACGATCTCTTCTTCGCGGCCCGGCTCCGCTACCACCAGGATAGGCTGTTTAATATCGGTTATCAGCGCGCCAACCCAGGGGGCAAAACTACCGTCGATACCTATGTTCACCGAATTTGGAATAAATTCACCCGCGAAGACCTCCGGGTCGCGCGTATCGATAATTACCGCGCCCGTTTCATTAGCTGCAGTTTCAAAAGCATCAGGCAATAACGGCCGGCTACCCTGATTAAGCACGTCCTCAATGCTTTCATAACCTTCCCTGTTCAACTTTACGTTCATTGGGAAATAAGCGGGCGGCGGCAGCAAACCGTCGGTTACTTCGGCAATAAATTCGTCGCGGGTCATATTCGCTCGCAGCGCGTAATTGTACTTTTTCTGGTTGCCAAGCGTATCGGTGGTTTCCCTGCTCATGTTTTTCCCGCAGGCCGATCCCGCTCCGTGCGCCGGGTAAACAATCACATCGTCGTTCAGTGGCATGATCTTATCTCTTAACGAATCAAACAGGACCCCGGCCAAATCTTCCTGGCTTAGATGGGCGGCTTTTTGCGCCAGATCGGGCCGGCCTACATCGCCTATAAACAAAGTATCCCCCGAAAATAGCGCCTTTTGCTCGCCGCTTTCATCCAGCAGCAAATAGCAGGCCGATTCCATTGTATGCCCGGGCGTGTGCAGCACTTTGATGGTTACCCGGCCAAGCTTGAATTCTTCGTTGTTCTTTGCAATATGCGCTTCGAAATCAGGGTTGGCGCCGGGACCGAATATGATCGGAGCGCCGGTATTTTTCGACAAGTCTATATGCCCCGATACAAAATCGGCATGAAAATGTGTCTCAAAAACATATTTGATTCGAGCGCCGGCAGCGGCGGCCTTTTCGATATATGGCTTCACTTCGCGAAGCGGATCAATAATGGCTACCTCGTTTTCCGACTGGATATAATAGGCGCCCTGCGCCAAACAACCGGTATATATCTGCTCAACAATCATTTGCTGTAAATCTTCCATTGATCGCTCCAAATTTCGGCTAATTAAACGACAAAAATCAAGGTCAATAGTCATTCATGCTTCACATTATCGATTGCAGGGTGTCCAATGCCTTGCGCTACTGTTAACTGCCGCATAGTAACTCAATGGAACTAAATTACTCGCCCCTGCTCAATTATTTTGCTTTCCGCCAGGTCATTCAGGTCGATATCCTCCAGATAAGCCGGTTCAGCGAATTTCAGGCTCATTTTCTTTAAGTTGGCAAACAAATAGCCCAGCCAGAAAAGCAGCACCGGCACGATTATATCAAATTGGCGCGGGTACGAGCTCAACGCCCCGCTTAGCAGCAAATAAATACCGGTGACCAGCAATACCAACTTAACGGGTGGAGTGATCTTTCTGCGGTTAATCCAGGTGACAATAATGCCCGCAACTGTCGACCACAGGATCAGCGAACCGATAAGGATATTGCGCAAAATAGCATTGTCCTGATAGGCATAGGAATAGGGAAAATTGAAAAGCATCCTCGATAAATTGTCGCGGTAATTCGATAGAAACTTCAGCGGGTGTGCTTCGATATTGCTGATCGCTTTTTGCTTGAACAGTTCGTCCTGCTCAATTTCGTTATGCTTTAAAATAAAGGTTATCTCCTTCGAGTGGTTTTTCTTCAGTATTTTAATCACATCAGGCGACTTAAACAAGGTTGGGTATTGGTTATTGGTTAAATCGGGCACCTTCCAGTCGCCGTATTCATGCTCGTAGGGGGTGCTCATCCAGTACAGGCTCATACCGCCTGAATTTCCCCAGTAGAGCGGCTTTCCTGTTAAATACCATGTGTACGTGAGATAAGGAACGGAAACAGCGAATGCCACAACCAAAATCCTTGTCCATCCCGGATAATACGCCTTTCTCCTCCTGAATAAAAGCAAGGCCAGGCAAACCATCAGTCCTGCCATCAGGACGTAACCGAAAATAATTTTCGTTAAAGCAATATAGCCCAACAGCACTCCGGCGGCGATCCCATACCGGGGTCGTGTTTCAACATAAAACAGCGTAACGCTGTACACAAATGCCGATATCAGCAAATAGGTAAATGCTTCGGTATAGAGAATCGGAAGTATAGATAAAGCATTAGGGTAAATGGCAAGCATCAACGCAGAACACGCAGCTACCTTGTGGCCGGTGATCAGCTTCAAAGCTTTATACAAAAACACCACAGCAAGGTATTGGTAAAAAGCATTCAGTAAGGTAATATAAAGCACAGGAACATGAACTGCAATAAACGGCAGAAGAATCAGCGGATAGCCCGGCCCGCTCCAAAGGTTAATATGGGGCGACGACGGTGAATAGTAACCATGAATAAGATTGTGCGCAAATTCTACATATCGTATTTCATCACCATAAAGCGTTGGCCATTTATTATTGACGATAACATAAGCATAGAAAAAAAGAAAGGGTAAATACAACAAAAATGGATTGCGCGTAATTTTTCTGATCATGATATGATTGTTCCGCCAATAAATATACAATAATTTACGAATTACGATTTTGGATTTGGGGGTTTGGGTTTTAACGTATGAAATACGACTTTTCCATATAGGTGAGCAATATCAATCCTTGAATTGATATTGCTCACAATCTCGTTATGCTGAGTTATCTAATTTTGATCCGATCAACGAATATGACGTTTTATAACCAAGTTTAAAATATTGTTTTAAACAGTTGTTTAATTAAATTGTTTAACATATTTTTGCTGCGGATTCGGTACAAATGACATCCTACTAATGAGTAAAGCGGAGAAAAAGAAAAACCTGGATACGCCAACCGAGGAACGACTGAAAGAGGCTGCACGCAAAGTGTTTACGCAAAAAGGCTATGCGGCCACACGGGTACGTGACATTGCGGCGGAGGCCGATATAAACCTTGCCCTGGTAAATTATTATTTCCGGAGTAAGGAGAAACTCTTTGAGTTGATCATGACCGAAACCATTCAAAATTTGTTTGAAAAGATAAAGCCTATCATCAATGACGAAACCACTACGCTAATTGAAAAACTGGAAGCAATCGTCGACCAATACATCCAACTGCTTATTGAAAATCCCGACTTCCCTTTGTTCATCGTGAATGAGCTGATGTCAGGGTCGAACAAACTTCCCATCATGACGGATAACGGCAAGATGTTTTTCAATTCGCATTTGGTTAAGCAATTAACGCAGATGCACAGTTCAGGCAAGCTAAAATTCCACCCGGTTAATATCATGATGAATACGCTCGGGATGATCATTTTCCCTTTCCTCGCCCGGCCATTGTTTTTGAGATCGGGAATTTTAACTCCGGAAGCCTTCCGGGCGATTGTGGAGGAACGGAAAAAGCTGATCCCGGTATGGTTAACTCAAATCATCAATTCCTAAATGTTGAACAATGTTAAAGAATGCAATATGCTGAATCGATTCATGGGTAATATTTGGCTTAAAAGCTTAATGGTTTTATTGGTTACAGGCGCCTGCGTATCGCGCGTTAACAGCCAGGCGCTGACCATCGGCGAATGCTATAGCCTCGCCAGGAAAAATTATCCCCTCATCAAACAACGGGACCTGATCACCAAAACAAAGGACTATTCCGTATCAAACGCGGCAAAGGGATATTTGCCGGCATTTTCCATAAATGGGCAGGCAACTTACCAGTCGGCGGTTACATCCTTTCCATTTACCATCCCGATCAGGGGTTTTACATTGCCGGTTTATAGTAAAGACCAGTATAAGATCGACGGTGAACTCGACCAGGTGATCTATGACGGGGGTGTTATAAAAAACCAAAAACAAACTGCCGAAGCAAATGAAATTATCCAGCAGCAGAGCCTCGAGGTTGAGCTGTACGCCTTGTACGACCGGGTAAACCAACTGTTTTTCGGGGCTTTATTGGTCGACGCCCAGCTAAAGCAAAACGACCTGTTGAAGCAGGACGTACAAAACGGCATTGATAAGGAAAAAGCGCTGGTGGCAAACGGCACCGCCTACCGCAGCACCGTAGACGAGCTTACGGCGCAACTGTTGCAAACGGACCAGTCGAGGATACAGCTTGTGGCCACCAAAAAGGCGTACCTGGATATGCTGGCTGTGTTTATTAACAAGCCTGTCGATCAAAATACAATATTGGAGAAGCCTGCCGCACCAGTCCTCGCTGATTCGGTAAGCCGGCCTGAACTGTTATCATACGACTACCAGAAAAAGACATACGATTTGCAGGACAAGCTTTTGGTGGCACAGCTAATGCCAAAATTCAGCTTCTTTGCCCAGGGTGGTTATGCCCGCCCGGGACTAAACGAGCTAAGCAACAATTTTGAATGGTATTACATTGGCGGGTTAAGATTAAGCTGGAACATAGGCAGCCTGTACACCTTGAAAAATCAAAAGCGATTGCTAAACATTGACCGGGAAACCCTGGATATACAAAAGGAGACCTTCCTTTTTAACACCAACCTCACCCAAAAGCAGCAAAGCAGCGATATTGTTGAGGATATCGAACTGGTAAAAAAGGATGATGACATTGTAAACCTGCGCGAGTCGGTAAAAAAAGCATCGCAAGCCCAGTTGGAGAATGGCGTATTAAGCGCCCATGATTACATTACCGAGGTAAACGCCGAAGACGAAGCTAGGCAAAACCGGATCCTTCACGAAATGCAACTATTACAAGCCCAATACAGCTACCAGAATACCATGGGCAATATCAAAATCAGCAATTAGTTTTAACCGTTTAAGAAAAATATAAATGAAAAGCCGGCTATTATTATTCATCGTTGTATTACCCGTTATACTGACAGGGTGTAATCTAAACAACCAGGCGTCGGACGCCCAGGGAACTTTCGAAGTGGACGAAGTGATCGTATCTTCAGAAGTACCTGGTAAGATCATGTCGTTAAACCTTCAGGAAGGGTCCATCCTTAAGAAGGACAGCCTTGTAGGCGAAATAGATTCGGTGCCGCTTGAATTGCAGAAAGCACAGATCGAGGCGACAATCGGTGCACTCCGTCAAAAAACAACAGACGTGAGGCCGCAGGTACAGGAGCTGAAAGACCAGATCGCCGCACAAAAAGCACAGTTAAGTGACGATTTTCTGGAAAAGGATCGTACTGAACGGCTCATAAAAGCCGACGCGGCAACCACAAAACAACTGGATGATATTAATACGGCGATCAGCGTTTTACAAAAGCAGATCGTAGCAAACGAGGAGCAGATAAAAGTCGCCGAAACAAATACCGGCACACAGAACAATACCGTTATGAGCGAATACAAGCCATTGCGGAGATCGGTTGCTGAAATAAACGATCAATTGAAACGCACCAATATCGTTAACCCTATCAACGGTACGGTGCTTACTAAATACGCCATGGCCGGTGAAGTTACAACGGTTGGCAAGGCATTGTATAAGATCGGGGATGTTTCGGTCATCACCTTAAGGGCATATATCACCGGCACACAATTAGCACAGGTAAAACTGAACCAACAGGTAAAAGTTCTGGTCGACAGCACCGCCAGCACCTTTCGGACTTATCCCGGCGTGATCACTTTCATATCAGATAAGGCGGAATTTACGCCTAAGACGATACAAACAAAAGACGAGCGGGCCAACCTGGTTTATGCGATAAAGATCCACGTCAAAAACGACGGCTACCTGAAGATCGGGATGTATGGCGAAGTAAAGTTTAATTAAAATGCAGCCAGTAGTCGTAGAACATATTGTTCAAAATTACCGCACCAAGAAAACGGTGGTTGCAGCATTGAAAGATGTTTCGTTCACCGTAAACCGGGGCGAGATATTTGGCATCATCGGGCCCGACGGCGCAGGGAAAACGTCCCTGTTCCGGATCCTCACCACGCTGCTCCTCGCGGAGAGCGGAACCGCAACGGTGGATGGTTTTGATGTTGTTAAAGATTATGAACAGATAAGAAATCGTATTGGTTACATGCCAGGAAGATTTTCGCTATACCAGGACTTGTCCGTGCAGGAAAACCTCGAATTTTTCGCCACGATCTTTAATACAACAATTGAAAAAAATTACGACCTGATAAAGGAAATATACCAGCAGATTGAGCCATTTAAGGATCGTAAAGCCGGGGCTTTATCCGGAGGGATGAAACAAAAACTGGCGCTCTGCTGCGCTCTTATTCATAAACCATCGGTACTTTTCCTTGATGAGCCTACCACCGGGGTTGATGCCGTATCGCGGAAGGAATTTTGGGAAATGCTTCACCGCCTAAAACTCCAGGATATTACCATCCTGGTGTCGACCGCGTATATGGATGAAGCGAGCCTTTGCGACCGGGTCGCCCTGATACAAAAAGGCCAGATACTATCCATCGATACACCCAAAGGAATTATCAGCCGGTTTAAAAAACCTTTATGGGCAATCAGGGCAAATGAAATGTTCAAGCTGATGAATGCTATCAAGGAGGATCCATCGGTTGAAAGCTGTTATCCATTCGGGCAATATCATCATGTCGTTTTTAAAACAGAGAAAGACAGTAAAGAAAAACTCGAAAATATCGGAAAGGACGGGCGTTATACCGACGTGGAGATAAAGCCCATCGAACCTAATATTGAAGACTGCTTTATGGAGCTGATGACCAATTAAAAGATGCAAAAGGAAAAAGTTATAACAGCAAAAGATTTAACCAAACGGTTCGGGGACTTTACCGCCGTGGACAAAATTACTTTCGACGTGGAGAAAGGCGAGATCTTCGGGTTCCTCGGCGCCAACGGTGCGGGCAAAACAACCGCCATGCGGATGCTGTGCGGTTTGCTGCTGCCAACTTCGGGTTTGGCAACGGTTGCGGGTTTTGATGTATTTAAGCAAACTGAACAGATCAAAAAGAATATTGGCTATATGAGCCAGAAGTTTTCCTTGTACGAGGACCTTACGATTACAGAAAACATCCGGTTTTATGCAGGGATTTACGGCCTAACCGATGAACGTATAAAAGAAAAAACGGGCCTGCTGATCAAACAGCTCCACCTGCAAGGGCAGGAAAAAACGCTGGTGCGGGCCTTGCCGCTGGGATGGAAACAAAAGCTTGCGTTTTCGATAGCCATTGTGCACGATCCGGCTATTGTTTTTTTAGATGAGCCAACCGGGGGCGTTGACCCGATAACAAGGCGTGAGTTCTGGGGGCTGATCTACGAGGCATCAGCAAAAGGGATCACCATTTTTGTGACTACGCATTATATGGACGAAGCGGAGTACTGCAACCGGGTTTCGGTGATGGTGGACGGAAGAATAGACGCATTGGACACCCCGGCAAACCTGATGAAGGATTATTCGGCGGCATCAATGGATGGGGTTTTTTTACAGTTGGCAAGGAAAGCGGTAAGGACGGGGGACTGATTCTGAGTCGAAAGTCTTGGGTCTTAAGTCGAAAGTCGATTTGTGTTTTTAAACAAATAAATAATAGCACAAAATAATAACATTAAAAGTTGCCCAGTAGGGCTAAATATCGGTAGATGAAGCAATTTTTGATTTTCGTAAAAAAGGAGTGGCTCCATATCTGGAGGGACAGGCGCACGCTGTTTATCCTCATCTGGATGCCTATCGTGCAAATTATATTGTACGGCTTCGCGCTTACCAACGAAGTAAAAAACTCAAATATTGCCATTTTTGACCAGTCGAGAGATGAGGCAACCCTCCAAATTTCCGACGAGATAGCCGCGAGCCATTATTTCAACCTCGTAAAAAACGTGTATTCCTACAAGGATATCGGGGCAACCTTCCGGAAGGGTAAGATCAGGATGGCCATTGTTTTTCCGAAGAATTTCCGCTACGACCTGCTGCACAGCAACCGCGCGCAAATCCAATTGATTGCCGATGCATCCGACCCAAATACGGCCAATACGCTCACCAATTATGCGAGCTCGATCATTAACGACTACCAGCAGGCTGTAAACCAAAACGCGGATTTGCCCTATACCATTAATACGCAGGTGCGCATGTTATACAACCCCGAACTAAAGGGAGCCTACGGCTTTGTGCCCGGTGTTATGGCGCTGGTATTGATGCTGGTTTGCACCATGATGACGTCAATCGCGATAGTTAAGGAAAAAGAAATGGGCACCATGGAGGTGATACTGGTTTCGCCGCTAAAACCGTTCAGGATCATTATTGCGAAAGCCGTTCCGTACCTGTTTGTTTCATTGCTTAACATTGTCAGCATTCTGTTATTGAGTGTTTATGTGCTGGGCGTGCCGATTGTCGGGAGTATTTGGTTATTAATGGCCGAAAGCACCCTGTTTACCCTTACCTCGCTTTCATTAGGTATACTCATCTCGAACAGCGCGCAAACACAGCAAACGGCCATGTTTATCTCCATGATGAGCTTGTTTTTGCCAACGCTTTTGTTCAGCGGCTTTTTGTTCCCGATTGAAAACATGCCCTGGCCGCTGCAGGTCATCTCAAACGTGGTGCCTTCCAAATGGTATTATATCATTGTAAAAAACATCATGATCAAAGGGCTTGGTTTTGAATCGGTTTGGCAGGAAACAACGATACTGGTCGGTATGACTGCGGCACTGCTAGGGATGAGTATTTACAAATTTAAAATCAGGCTGGCATGAGAATGTTGAAATTTTTATTGCAGAAAGAACTGAAGCAGATATTCCGCGACCCGGGTATCATCAGGGTGTTATTTATCATGCCGATGGTGCAGTTGCTTATTCTGCCGCTTGCCGCCGATTATGAAATCAAAAACATCAACCTGGGCGTGGTTGATCATGATCACAGTGAGTATTCACGCAAACTCGTCAACAAGATTGTTGCTTCGGGCTATTTCAGGCTTAAGGATTACAGCCCTACCTTTAAGCAGGGCCTCAAAGCGATTGAACTGGATAAAACAGACCTGATCCTCGAAATACCAACCCATTTTGAACGCGACCTTGTAGATGAAAATAAGTCAACCCTGTTTGTCGCCGTTGATGCCATCAATGGAGTAAAAGCGGGCCTGGGCGGCGCCTACCTACAGCAAATTATCGGGGGCTATAACCAGGATGTGCGCGACCAATGGATACAAACTCCCCGTTATGACCAGCAGCCAACGATTGATGTCGTTTCCTCGGATTGGTATAACCCCAATATGAATTACCGGGTATTTATGGTGCCGGGTATTTTGGTGATGCTGGTAACGATGATCGGCTCCTCATTTGCCGCGAATAATATCGTGCGCGAAAAAGAAATGGGCACCATTGAGCAGATCAACGTAAGCCCCATCAAAAAATACCAGTTTATTTTGGGCAAGCTCATCCCCTTTTGGCTGCTCGCTATCAATATACTCACCATTGGTTTAATTATCGCAAGGGTTATCTATGGCATTGTACCTTTGGGCAGTTATTTTACCATTTATGCTTTTGCAAGTATTTACCTGATTGCAATACTTGGCCTTGGCCTGTTGCTTTCCACCTACGCGCAAACACAGCAGCAATCCATGCTGGTATCATTTTTTGTCACCATGATATTTAATTTGCTCAGCGGATTGTACACCCCGATTGAAAGTATGCCGGTATGGGCGCAGTGGGTCACTAAGTTTAATCCAGTATCCTATTTTATCGAGGTAATGCGCATGGTCATGCTAAAAGGCAGCGGCTTGGCTGATATAGGCTTCCAGATTTTGGCCATCCTCGGCTTTGCCGTATTCTTTAACGGCTGGGCGATATTGAATTATAGTAAACGGACGGGGTAGCGTTAAGTCGATGGGTCATGGTCACCACTGACCCCGCCAAGCCTGCCTCAACCGGATCATACGACGTATTTAATGCTTAACATATTGCAACTCCTTTGTCGTATTCATTACGCTGGCGTTACGCAAATGTGCATTAACAGGCGAAACCAGCTTGTATGGCCTGTTAAATGCTTCCTGCCTTACTTTAAAATGATCGGCTAATTTTCGGATAACTTCTTTGGACAATCCTTTTTTATAATTTAAAATATCGGATACATAGCCTTTGCTGATTCCCAATATGATGGTCATATCCCGTGGTTTTAAATGGTGATCCTTCATGAAAGAACGAAGTAAAGTAATTGGGTCGGTTTCTTTAAAGGTGTTATGTTCTTCGTCGTATTTTTCAATCAGCAGGGTCAACAGATCAATTTCGTCCTGCAAAGCTTCGTCATGTTCCAGGCTTAACAATGCCCCCAGTTGATCACAATAATTATTGTACTGTTCCCTGTTTTTAATGATGGTATATTTTATCAGCGTCTCCATGTTAGTAGTCATTGATGGTAAATTGTTCACCCCGTTTACAAATCTTATCATATCCTTTGTGTGTTCCTATCCAGCACACAAATAAATGCACCTGCTTTGCTCCGAATAAATATTTGCAGATCATCCGGTGATTATTCCCACCAATATCAAAGACAACCCTGCTGCTGCTTTTACCCAATAAATCAGCTGTATTATAGGTTTGTTTCATGTCGCCCGGTTGTTCCCAATTTGCAAGTTTTAGTTTTCTGCCCAATCTTCCAAAGAAGCTAAACTGATCAGGTGAACTTTCATTCGCACTGCAATTATAGTAAAATAAGTTCACAAAATGTGAACTAATTGTTTTTTAACGAGCAATTCTTGTCAGTGATCAAATATTTATTTATAGGCCCTCGTTCGGCAGGCTGGTGTGGACAATTGAACGCTCGACGGATTTATTTAGGACGCTATGTTGCCAACCCTCACCCCACCTTACTCGGTGCAACGCCAAATTTCTTTTTAAATGCGGCGCTGAAATGCTGCAGCGAGGAGTAGCCGAGTTCGAAGGCAATTTCGGTGATGGGTTTTCTTTTATCGAGCAGGTCGTTTTTGGCGGTCTCGAGACGGACATTGGAGAGGTATTCGAAGGCGGTTTGGTTAAAGGTTTCTTTAAAGCCGCGTTTTAATTTATACTCGTTTATACCTGCAATTTTTGAAAGCTCGCTAAGGGATGGGGGGTAGTCGATATTTTTTATTAAATAATCGCGGGCAAACAGGATACGTTCTTTATCGTACTCGGTGTTGAGGTAAGTCGTCTTTTTATTGAGTTGTTTGTTAAATGATTCCGCCTGCAAAACAAGCATTTCAATAGCCTTTGAAAAAAAGAACATCCGCTTCAGCGAATCGGAATAAGTGCAGTTTAAAACGGAATTGATACAGTTTTGCAGGTTTAAGTCGATGTTGAGGTTTGTGGAAGATAATGCTGCCGAGCGTCCGGATTCAACGGCATCCGCGAATCTTTTCAGGGCGTCGTTACCGTCATTGGCGATATTTAAAAATGATTTTTTTGAATGCTGTATTAAAAATTGCTTCGATTGCAGTTCGTCAATTTTGATTTTCCCTTCGGCCCTTTGCCCGTAGAACAGGTTGTGCTGGTTGCCTGATAGTTCAAAGGACCGGGGCATACCGGCATCAACCACAGATACCCTCCCCTGCAGGTTAAACTGCATGGTGACCATCTCGGTATCGCCTTTCCAGTCCAGTTCAACCGGGCGGTCAACAACCGATTCGGAATAACTCATTTTTATCCCGTCGAAAAACCATTGGGTGGATTTAATCGTGCCAAACGGCAAGGGAACCTCGACCGATTCGGCTCTGAAACTTTCCGTTTCAAAATCCCTTGCGGCAAAGTTGTCGCTGTACAAAAGTTCACCGCTATTATTCTTTACCTGGAACGACATATTCCTTTAGATATAAGTTTTGCTCCCTTTGTTACAAGTCCGGACGTCACCTGCCGAATACTTTTGTCTTATAAAATACAGGCAGATGATGATTGAAGTTTTCAAAACAAATATAGTTAAAAAGCGGGAGGCCCGGATGATCTTGAAGCAACTTCTTAACATGCTGCCAGGCGTCGCGGTAAACTTTGACCTGGAAGATTGCGACAGGATATTACGCATAGAAAGCCGGAGTCAATATTTCGACGCCCGCCAGGTTTGCGATATAGTTACGAAAATGGGATTTGAATGTCTCGTATTGAATGATTAGTTTCTAAGTCAAAAGCCAAGAGTCGTAAGCCTTATGTCAACTTACCGCTTTTCTGCCTTAAGACTTTTGACTCAAGACTTTAGACTTAAAAAAATGGTAAGCTTTAAAAAATTAAGACAAATGATTGAAGTAAAAGGAAATGGGAACATTGTTTCCAAAGAGATCAACGTGAGCTCGTTTGTACGGCTCCACTTATCGGGAAAAGGAACGATAGCGCTGTATCAATCCGATGAAGAAAAGGTAATTATTGAGACCGATGAGAACCTGCAGGAGTATTTCAGTATTGAAAACTCCGGCCGTACGCTCTATGTTTCGGCCGGGGCTAAATTCAGAAAGCCTGTGTATACCAGCTGCCTGATCAAAGTTTTTCTACGACAAATGGACGTACTTTATGTACGGAATGACCATGCGGATGTGATCTGCCCGGATGCAATCACGCTTGCCGATCCTATCGAAATAAAGGTTCAAAGCATGGGGAACACCGAGCTCAATATCAACGCCCCGGCTATTAAAATCCTTTGCCAGTCCGAAGGGAACGTAGTGCTGACGGGGAAATGCGGGCGTATCGATATAAAAAACCAAAGCGAAGGGGATTTTATTTCCACAGGGCTTATTGCCGATGAACTAACCATAAAAAATATGGCAGAGGGCAACGTTGAATTATTTGCCAACAGCGCGATAAGGATAAGCCATTACGGTGAGGGCTATATCCATTATGCCGGCAAGGCGGTGTTAAAAGATGTAAAACAATTTTGCAACGGCGAGATCAAACATATTCGTGATGATTTTGCCGCCGTGGAATAATCAGCAGCTAAGAATTGCATATAAATTAGTTTATTAAATTGATAATGTGTGTGTTGAACAACGCCACCCCCGAGAAGGAATGTCACTAACTTAGGAGATTTAGTTTTCGACTCAAGACTAACGTCATTAGATTAAACCGCGTGGTCGTATTTAGTGGACTGTTCGTGGAGCTTTTCGTAAAGCAGGATCACCTTTTGCTGGAAGGCCTTTATCTCCGCTTCCAGCTTGAGCACTTTCTCCTGGGCCTGGTTTAATTTCGAGGCCTCAATATTCGAATGCTCAACATTCGGAATCCATAACTGGATGATTTTGACCCCGTAAATATCCGCTATCTGCTCCAAACGCGAAAGGTTTACGTCCGTTACGCCGGTTTCTATCTTCGATAGGGCGGAAGTCGAAATCCCCAACCGCTTAGCGGCTGCCCTCAGGCTAACGCCCGAATGCATTCTCAGTTCGCGGATATTATTCCCGACTGTTTTGATGGTTGTCTGTTCGCCGTTCATCGCAATATTATTAACTATTAGTCGATGCAATATCGGTCAAAACTTGTGCCATTAGTTAATATATTAATTATTAGGTACTTTTTTAGGCAGCGCTCCATCCCGGGGCAAAATGAATTTGTAGGGAATGCTGAAATATACAACTACCCCCCTGGGAATGTATTTCGGTAAAACGCCTCAAAAGAGTTTATTTTGAGCCGGCTTGGGGGTAAGCCAACTTTAGTTCCAAAAATCGTTCTTTTAAATGCCGCTATCAGAGATCGACGATAAGGAGTATCCGGCGAGCCGGTGTCATGTCAAACGTGTGTTGACGCAAGTTGCAAGTCATCCCGATAGCTAACGGATCAGTGCTTTTCTGACTTAGCACTTTCGACTTTAGAGCACCTCTAAAAACTCGTGTTGTTTGTTTGCCTCACCTTTAATTCCTCTCCAAAGGAGCGGAAAAGGAGAGTTTTTAGAGGTGCCCCTAAGACTAACGTAATTAGCGCCCGTTAAACTGCGTGGTTATATTTAGTGGCTTGTTCGTGTAGTTTTTCGTAAAGCAGGATCACCTTTCGCTGAAAGGCCTTTATTTCGGTTTCCAGGTCGAACACCTTCTCTTTGGCCTGGTTTAATTTCGAGGCCTCAAGATCGGAAAACTCAAAATTGGGAATCCATAGCTGAACGAGTTTGACGCCGTAAACTTCAGCTATTTGCTCCAGGCGCGAAAGGTTTACGTCCGTTACCCCTGTTTCTATCTTTGACAGAGCGGAAGTGGAAATCCCCAATCGCTTGGCCGCTACCCTCAGGCTCCAGCCAGAACGTATTCTTAGTTCGCGGATATTATTCCCAACTGTTTTGATGGTTTTCTGATTGCCGTCCATTACAAATATTATTAGGTGTTAATCAGGTGTATCTATTCAAACCTTATGCCATTGGTTAAAATATTAATTATTAAGTAGCCGCCGGGCTATTTAAGAAAAGGCGTGTAATTGAATTGGGGAAGATTTTTCGCGAAATTGGATAGATATGCGGCAATTAGGCGCGTTACGGGGAGAAATAAACTTTGCTTAAAAGTCAAATGACGATCAATACCCTAAAGCGGTTACGGAACATGCTTTTAATTACCTAAGGGCATAGTAAAAATAAACCTTGTTCCCTTACCCAGCTCACTGTCTATGTCGATAGTCCCGCCATGCTGTGCAACAAAGTCTTTTACCAGCAAAAGCCCAAGCCCCGTGCCTTTTTCCTCGTCTGTTCCTGCCAATGAAAGCGATGTGGAGTTGCCTGAAAGCATGTTCTGCACCTCTTTTGACATACCCACTCCGAAGTCCCGAATGCTGATGGCAACCATTGATTCAGCCTGCGATGCCGAAAGGCTCACGACACCTCCGCCCTGGGGCGTAAATTTTATGGCGTTGGTGACAATATTTTGCAAAATGGAGCGAAGCATCAGCGGGTCGGCCTGCACATAGAGGTCTTGCGGAATATCATTGTTAAATTTAATTGATTTTTGGCTGGCGCTTGCTTTTAACAATTCCAGCGACTCATTTATGCCTTTTATAAGGTGGATGCGCTCCGGGTTGAACTCCGTTTTTTCCCGCTGTTTCTTTGCCCAGTCAACTAATTCGTTTAATTGGTCGAGAATCTTATTGGAGGTACGGTAAATGATATGAGCCAGTTTTTTAATGTCTCCCGCTTCAAGCCGTTCGATATTTGAATTCAGGTTCTTTGATGACAACAAGAGCGAAGTGAGCGGGTTACGCAGGTCATGGGAAATAACCGACAAGAATTTGTCCTTGGACAGGTTGAGTTCTTTCAGTTCTTTATTAACATTTTCTAGTTCGATCGTTCGTTCCAATACCCGCTGTTCCAGGTCCCGGTTCAGCAACGTCAGGTCGTTGTTGATGACCTGGAGCCGTTCTTCCTGTTGTTTCAGCAACAGGTTCTTTTTATGTAACTCCGCAAATACCGCAACCTTCGACCGCAATATCTCCGGCTTAAATGGCTTTCTAATAAAATCAACCGCGCCGGTCTGGTAGCCCCTGAACATCGCTTCCTCTTCATAGTCGTGCGCGGTAATAAAAATAATGGGAATAAACCGCAGTTTATCCCGCTGGCAGATCAGGCTGGCCGTTTCATAACCATCCATGATCGGCATTTGGACATCGAGGAGGATGAGCGAGAAATCATCCTCCTTCAGCAGTATTTTAAGCGCGTCGCGACCCGAGGTCGCCTTAAATAATTGGTATGCCGGATTATCAAGTACCACCTCCATCGATAATAAGTTGTTCTCATTATCGTCAACCAGCAAAATTTTTACAGTGGTTTCAGCAGGTGTGTGCATGTTTGTTTTTTATCATACTTTAACTTGGGTTCAACGAATTTATTTTATCAGCCAAACCCGCATCAAAGATAATAACTGTTCTGTTTTTACAGGTTTTGTGATATAATCTGATGCGCCGGATGCAATACATTTTTGCCTGTCGCCTATCATCGCCTTGGCAGTCACCGCTATAATTGGCAAATTTTTATGCTTCGGTTCTTTCCGGATGATCTGGATTGTCTCGTAACCGTCCATTTCAGGCATCATAATATCCATCAGCACGATGTCGATCTTTTTATCGCCGCTCAGCATCTCAAGGGCTTCCCTCCCGCTTTCCGCCGTGATCACCTCGATATTTGAACGTTCAAACACAGCTGTGAGGGCAAACAGGTTTCGCACGTCATCATCAACAACCAGCACTTTCTTTCCATCCAGCATGTCATTATTTACCCTGATGGTGCCGATCAGGTCGAGATTGCTCTTGCTGATGAACTTTTTATCGATATGCAGCAGGGTCAATATTTCCTCGAGCAAATAGGCATGCGATATGGGCGTTTTAGTGATGATCTTATGGTTCAGCCGTTTTAGCAGGATCAACTCATTTTGCGTAAAGTCCCTCGCCGAATGAAGAATAATAGTAGTTTGCGGCTGCTTAAGCATATTGATCTTGTTTAATAAGTCGAGCCCGTTGGCGTCAGGTAAAACGAAATCCAGGATGATACAGTCAAACGATTCCTTCTTTAAAAGTCCAAGGCCCTTTTTAGCAGTTGTCGCCGAAAATACCTCGATCCCGTCGCTCGCCAAAAGGTCGGACAATTTTTCAAGCTCGGTTACATTGTCTTCAATGATCAGTATTCGCTTCCTGATCTGCTCGTGGAAGCGGATAATCCCCGATATCAACTCGTCGAGCGAGTTGTTCGAAAGCGGTTTAAGGCTGAAGCTCTTTGCGCCCAGTTTCAGCGCTGTGGCTTTGTTGTCTTCGCCCGATATCAGGTGTACAGGGATATGCCGCAAATTCAAATCGCTCTTCAGCAACTTCAGTATTTTCCAGCCGTTTGATTCGGGCAGGTTAACATCAAGCGTGATCGCGATTGGATTATATCGTTGGATATTATCGAAAATTTCGAGGTAGCTGATGGCTACCAGCACTTTCAGACCCATATCATGCGCTTTGTCCATCACGATCTTGGTGAAGCGCAGGTCATCCTCAATAACAAGCAGCACTTTGTCTTCCGCGGTGATGTTGTGCCGGTCGTCATCAATAATAAGCTCGGCTGCATCCATCAAATTCGCCCTCAAATGCTTCATTGGCTGCTCCTTGATCGTGTAGCTTCCCAATGCCTTGGTTTCTTCTTTATATTTTAACGGCAGGTAAAGGGTGAATACGCTTCCCTTGCCCAATTCGCTGCCTACGGTGATGGTGCCGCCAAGCAGTTCGGCAAAACCCTTACTGATAGAAAGACCTAATCCTGTGCCGCCATATTTACGGCTGGTTGAACCTTCGGCCTGCTGAAATGCCTCAAAAATGATACCCTGGGTGTTTTTTGAAATCCCTATGCCGGTATCGATGATAGAAAACGCGATCACCGAATCCGTATTTGTTAACGGGTTTTCCTGGTTACGCCCGGGCCGGAATATTTCGAGCTTTACGCCGCCCTTTTCGGTAAATTTAAAGGCGTTCGACAACAGGTTCTTTAATATCTGGTTCAAACGCTGCATATCAGTCTCTAACACTTCCGGCAGCGTATCTTCCATAATGATCTCGAACTTGAGATTTTTCGCTTCGGAGATGGGTTTAAAGGTCGACTCAGCAAATCCCGCGATTTCTTTAAAGTTCACCGGCATCACATCTGCCGATATTACGCCAGATTCAATCTTCGAAAGGTCGAGGATATCATTGATCAGTTGGATAAGGTCATCACCGCAGGAGTGTATGGTTTTAGCAAACATCCGCTGTTTTTCGGTGAGGTTGCCTTCCGGGTTCTCAAAAAGCTGCTGCGCAAGTATCAGCAGGCTGTTAAGCGGAGTCCGCAGCTCGTGCGACATATTAGCCAGGAACTCTGATTTATACTTTGAGGTCAACGTAAGCTGCTCGGCTTTTTCTTCCAGCGAACGCCCTTTATCGTGCAGCTCGTCGTTGGCCCTTCTTAATTCTTCCTGTTGCGATGAAAGCTCGCCGGCTAACGATTGCGACTGCTTGAGCAACTCTTCTGTACGGGTATTGGTTTCGATGTTGTTCAGCACAATACCGATACTTTCTGTCAATTGGTCGAGGAAGTCGACGTGCGTATCACTAAAACTATCGAATGAGGCAAGCTCGATCACCGCCTTTATGTTATTTTCAAATAACACCGGTAGTATCACCAAATCCAGCGGTGTTGCGCTGCCGATACCCGAACTGATCTGCAGGTACTCTGAAGGAACATTAGACAATCGTATCCTTTCCTTGTCTTTTGCGCATTGCCCAACCAGGCTCTCGCTCATTTCAAATTCGCGGTCAAAGGCTTTTTTTCCTTTCTGCGCATAGCCGGCAAACAACTTCAGCTTTGGCTCATCCACAATTTCGCTTTGCTCCAGTATGTAGAAGGCGCCATAACGTGCATTCACCAGCTCGGCCAATTCCGAAAGCACCTTGTTAGCAACAGCATTGCGGTCGCGCTGGCCCTGCAGCATCTGCGCAAACTTGGCAAGGTTTGATTTCAGCCAGTCCTGCTCATGGTTCCTTAGAGTGGTATCTTTCAGGTTTGCGATCATCTGGTTGATGGTGTCTTTCAGCGCCTCCAGCTCGCCTTTGGCTTCCACGCGTATGGTACGGGTAAGGTCGCCCTTGGTTACCGCCGAAGCCACTTCCGAAATGGAACGCACCTGCACCGTTAAGTTCTGCGCCAGCTGGTTAACGTTTTCCGTTAAGTCCTTCCAGGTACCTGATGCACCCGGCACACTGGCCTGGCCGCCCAAGCGACCCTGCACACCCACCTCACGGGCTACCGTAGTTACCTGGTCGGCAAATACTGCCAGCGTATCTATCATTTCGTTGATGGTATCGGTCAGCTGGGCCACTTCGCCTAAAGCATTGATGGAAAGTCGTTGTTTCAAATTGCCTTTGGCAATACCCGTGGCCACTTTGGCGATACCACGTATCTGGCCGGTCAGGTTGGATGCCATTTGGTTCACCGAGTCGGTTAAGTCCTTCCAGGTGCCACCCACGCCCTTTACGTGCGCCTGGCCGCCAAGCTTACCTTCGGTACCTACTTCCCTCGCAACGCGCGTTACTTCGGATGCAAATGAGTTCAACTGGTCCACCATTGTATTGATGGTGTTCTTCAGGTCCATCATTTCGCCCTTAACGTCGATGATAACCGTTTTTGAAAGGTCGCCGCTCGCCACCGCTTTGGTTACTTCGGCGATGTTACGCACCTGGGAGGTGAGGTTACTCGACATTTTATTTACCGAATCGGTCAAATCCTTCCAGGTTCCCGCAACGCCCGGCACAAAGGCCTGGCCGCCAAGGTTTCCGTCAGTACCCACTTCCCTGGCCACACGTGTTACTTCTGATGCAAAACCCCGCAACTGGTCAACCATCGTGTTAATCGTTTCCTTTAGCTGCAAAATCTCCCCGCGAACGTCGACCGTGATCTTTTTGGATAAGTCGCCGTTGGCAACGGCAATGGAGACGTCGGCGATATTACGAAGCTGCGCGGTAAGGTTACCTGCCATCTTGTTCACCGAGTCGGTCAAATCCTTCCAGGTTCCATCCACACCGGGTACATTCGCCTGGCCGCCCAACTGCCCTTCCGAGCCTACCTCCCTCGCTACACGCGTTACTTCCGATGCAAAGCCGCGCAGCTGATCAACCATCGTGTTGATGGTATTTTTCAGTTCCAGCAATTCACCTTTCGCATTTACGGTGATCTTACGCGACAGGTCTCCTTTTGCTACCGCAGTGGTCACTTCAGCGATATTACGTACCTGCGAGGTAAGGTTATCCGCCATCTTATTTACCGAGTCGGTTAAGTCCTTCCAGGTACCGCCTACTCCCGGCACATTCGCCTGGCCCCCCAACTGCCCTTCTGATCCTACTTCCCGCGCCACACGCGTTACTTCTGATCCGAATGAGTTCAGCTGGTCAACCATCGTATTAATGGTGATCTTCAGCTCCAGCATTTCGCCCTGCACGTCAACAGTGATTTTTTTAGATAAGTCGCCCTTTGCCACCGCTGTAGTTACTTCGGCTATATTTCGTACCTGCCCGGTCAGGTTGCCGGCCATTTGGTTTACCGAGTCGGTTAAGTCCTTCCAGGTACCGCCTACACCCGGCACATTGGCCTGGCCGCCCAGCTGCCCTTCCGAGCCAACCTCCCTGGCCACGCGGGTTACTTCAAATGAGAATGAGTTCAACTGGTCAACCATGGTGTTGATGGTATTTTTAAGTTCCAGCAACTCCCCTTTGGCGTCGGCGGTGATCTTGCGTGATAAGTCGCCTTTCGCCACTGCCGTGGTTACGTCGGCTATATTTCGAACCTGGTCAGTCAGGTTACTGCCCATTTGGTTCACCGAGTCGGTCAGATCCTTCCAAACACCGCCTACGCCTTTTACGCGAGCCTGTCCGCCCAGCTTACCTTCGGTGCCTACTTCCAGTGCCACGCGTGTAACTTCGGAAGCGAACGAGTTGAGCTGATCCACCATTGTATTAATGGTCTTTTTCAGCTCCAGCATTTCGCCCTTTACGTCAACCGTGATCTTTTTGGATAAGTCGCCGTTGGCCACCGCCGTCGTTACGCCCGCTATGTTTCGCACCTGCGAAGTAAGGTTCCCCGCCATGCGGTTCACCGAGTCAGTCAAATCCTTCCAGGTGCCTGCAACGCCAGGTACTTTGGCCTGGCCGCCGAGCTTACCTTCTGTTCCTACTTCCAGCGCAACACGGGTTACTTCCGATGAAAAGGAGTTCAGCTGGTCAACCATGGTGTTGATGGTGTTTTTAAGCTCGAGGATTTCGCCCTTTGCTTCCACCGTGATCTTCCGCGATAAGTCGCCTTTCGCCACGGCAGTGGTCACTGCGGCGACGTTACGTACTTGCGCCGTTAGGTTACCTGCCATCTGGTTTACTGAATCTGTTAGTTCGGCCCAAACGCCGGCAACGCCCTTGATCTTTGCCTGCTCACCCAATTTACCTTCCGACCCTACCTGGCGCGCTACCCGTGTAACTTCCATTGAAAACAAACGCAGCTTGGAAAGCATCTGGTTGGATTCTTTTGCGATACGTAAAAACTCGCCTTTAAGCGGGTGCCCGCTGATCTCCAATGGGATTTGTTTAGAAAGGTCGCCATTTGCAACTGAGTTGATCATGCCAGCAATTTCCAGCGTGGGCGACGTAAGGTCGGATATCAGGTTGTTCAATGAGTTGACACCTTCCGCCCACTCGCCCCTGGCATCCAGCAACTCTATCCGTTTGGATAAATTGCCCCTTTTACCGATGGTTTTCTCCGCTTCGGATATCTCGGCCACGAGGCGTTCGTTCATATCGATGATGTCATTGAGCACCTCGCAAATACGGCCGTTTATACCTGCCTGCGTAACAGGCATACGGGTGCTTAATTTCCCATTTTTTACGAGCGAAAGAACTCTTAAAAGCTCCCGGAGATCGAGTTGATCATTGTCTACTGAACTGGTCACCTCGGTTTCGTCGAGGAGACTTTCCAAAACGTCGCTTTTCATAGAAATAGAATAAATTGTATGGTTAGAGGAATTTTGAAACTTAAATTTTCGCGGCATTAATGCTGCCTAATACAAGACAAATTTTGAAAAGTTTGAAAAAAATTCAAAAAATCATGGAGGTTAATTTTTTTTCCACCAATGACTAATCCTTAATCAATAGGCAACCAGGGGATGGCGCATCACTATGCCTCCACAAACGCTTTCGGGGCAAATCGATCCATGCAAAATTATATAAAGAATTTATTATTAATTAAAGGATTTTTAAAAACTAATTAAATTCCAATCGTCACAATATGATTACATCAATAAAAAGGGCGTTAAATCTAAAAAAATGGAAAAACAAATTATATTTGCAGCGGGTTATTCAACCTCCAATTGTAAACTTTTATGTCAAAAAGAATTCTGGTTGTGGAAGACGACCACGATATCTTAAGCTTGTTAAAAGACGTGCTTGAGAATGAAGGTTACGAAGTGACCGGCCTTGCGTACACTGACTCAATTTTGCAAAACATCAACCAATATCACCCTGACCTGGTAATGCTTGATTTTTTATTGCCGGGTGTTAACGGTGGAGAACTGTGTCACGAGATCAAATCAAACGTGTTCACGGCCAGCTTACCTGTTATCATGCTGTCCGCCTTCCCAAGGGTACTTGAGTCGCTGGGTGATTTTGGCGCAGATGCCTTTATTGCAAAACCCTTCGATCTCACGGCCATGCTGCAAATTGTGAGCGGATGTTTTAATGACAACCTGGCGATGGCTTAGCCTTGCCGAAAAAATGTAATGGTTTATCTGCTGTTTCCGGCTTTTATGCAGGACAATTCCTGTTATTGTACCTGCAATCTTTTCAAATACGCCGAAATAATTTTTTCCAAAGATTTAAAGCCTTATTATTGCGGGTAAGGTTTTTGTTACAGTAAAATTTAACAATTTTTAAGAATTGACATGGATACTATAGGAAACCTTTATACGTTTGCATAACCGATACATTTAACAAAGGCTGATTGCCATAAAAAGATACAAACAGATAGTCGCTGCACTTTAACATTTAACATGAAAAAAAACCTTACTGTAATTACTGCAATTCTAATAACTTTATTTTCTATACAGGCTAAAGCGCAGGACGACGATATAGACAACCAGGCCAAGGGGTATTTTGGTTTCCTGACTGGCTTTTCAACACCGCTTGGCGCTTACGCTTCAACCAATTACAGCAACAACAACGCAGGCTTTGCACAAACTGGTAAAATGGTCGGCTTTGATGCAGCATTTTACTTGCACAAAAATTTGGGGATAGGCATCACATTTACCTACCAGGATCAGGGTGAATTAACTACAAACGATGTACAAAACCTTGCTAACGGGTATAATTCAAGTTTTGGAAAGGAAGAAACTTCGGTGACATCAGTGGGCCGCTTCCAAAGCGTTAACCTGTTGGCCGGCCCGCAGTATTCATTCGTTCACAAAAAATTCACGCTCGACCTTAGAGCCGAAGCTGGCGTAATCAAAAGCTTCGACACACCGGATATCAGTGTCGTGTTCGCATACGCCAGCAACGGCCTGGAATTTTACCAGTTTAATTCAGGGTCGCTGGCAGTCGCCTATGGCGGAAGTGCAAGTTTGCGTTATGCCTTAAGCGATGCATGGGATGTGGGTTTTCGTATTAACTATGTTAACACCAACTGTTTAAAAATCGAAAACTCCGGCAACCCCGATACAGGCGACCGTTTCCAAACCCAACTGCCTGTAAATGTCCTGCAGAGCACCTTAAGTATAATGATTAAATTTTAATCCCGTCCAAAAGATCGTTACTTAACGATAGCAGGTCCAAAATTTATAAAGCGCTCCAAAAAGAGCGCTTTATTGTTTGCCGGCTATTCGTAACCTTTTTGTGACCAAATTAAATGGTCTGATACTTTTTTTGTATCAGGAAATTTTTTTTCTAATTTAGCTAAATACCCCTTTTACAATAACGTTTGGCGAAAAACAATAAAACCCTTAGGCGGGATTCCTTCATTTACATCTTCAAATCTTACTGTATGCAAAGAAACTTTTACGCTCTTTCTCTTACTGTTTTATTTAGATGCGTGTTGTCAGCAACGCTTATCTTCATTTTAGCCCAGGCGGCTAATGCACAAAACAGTCCCCCACCCCAAATCATTAAAGGAGCGGTAACGGATGCCGCCACCAAAGAGCCGCTGATCGGTGTTTCGGTAGGCATAAAAGGAACCGGCAGGGGCGCCATAACGGACACCAAAGGAAATTACACCATCAGTGTAAGCCCCGGCGCCGTCCTCACATTTTCCTACATCGGCTATAAAACGGCCAGTGTATTGGTCAGCAACCAAACCCAGATCAACATAGGTTTGCTGCAGGACGCGGGCCTATTGAAAGACGTTGTTGTTACGGCGCTGGGCGTTACAAAGGAAAAGCGAGCAATAGGCTATTCAGAAACAGAGGTAAAAGGCGCTTCTATCACAGAGGCCCGGGAAAATAGCTTTGTTAACAGTTTGGAAGGCCGTGTTGCAGGTGTAAACGTAAGCGGTGTTGCATCCGGTCCAAATGGCGCAACAAACGTGATCATACGCGGCATCAGCAGCATGACAGGTAATAATCAGCCACTATATGTACTTAACGGGATACCGCTTGTAAACAACAATTATCAGCAAACCGGGAATGATGGTTATGGCGGGAAAGATGGCGGTGATGGCATAGGCGACATTAACCCGGATGATATTGAAACTATATCTGTATTAAAGGGCGCCGCTGCTACAGCGCTGTACGGCTATCGCGGTGCAAATGGTGTGGTACTGATCACTACCAAAAAGGGAAAAGCCGGTGAGGGGCTGGGAGTGGAAATAAATTCAAACTTTGTACGTGAGGATGTAATAGACGAAACTAATTTCCAGAATGTATATGGCCAGGGATATAATGAAGCGTTACCTGTTAGCGCGGCAGACGCTTTAGGTTCAATGGAATCAAACTGGGGCGCGAAAATGGCGGGTCAGGATGTTTACCAGTTTGATGGGGTTAAAAGACCCTATTCCGCTGTTGCTGATGGAAATCTTGGTCGTTTTTACCGTCCCGGCGGCGATCTTACAAATACAGTATCGTTTAGCAAAGGTTTTGATGACGGCAGTGCAACACGCTTCTCTGTAAGCGATTTAAATGATCAAAGCTATGTTCCAAATGCAGGACTTTACCGTTTAACATTCAACGACGTTACCAACCTGAAATTTGGAAAAAATTTAACACTCGACCTTTCAGGCCAATATGTAACTGAATATACAAAAAACGCCCCTAACCTATCTGATGCAGTGGGTAACCTAAACTGGGGGCCGATGTTTGTGCCGAGAAATATTAATATTACTACTTTAGCGGGCCCTAATGGCAATGGAACTCTTGCAAACGGAAATGAATTAAATCCTTTTGACGATCCTTACACAACCAATCCTTATTTTGCTGCTTATGAATTACAGGGAGCTATTCACCGTAACCGTTTTACAGGCGCGGCAAATTTAAAGTACACATTTGACAGCGGCTATTTTATTGGTTTCCAGGTTGCGGATGATTATACCAATGACAGGAATACAAATATCGAACCTCCGGGAACAGGTTATTTAGTAGATGAGGGCGTAGATGGGGATATGAACGAGCAAAATGTAAAACAAACGGAGCTAAACCTTGATCTTACATTCGGCAAAGATTTCAAATTCAGCAAGGATTTTTCCATGAATATATTACTTGGCAGTAACTATAGGAAATCGGTTCAGGAATATTTTACAGCGGGAGGCAATAACTTCGCTATTCCCAACCTGTATAACATTGGCAATCTTGAAAATCCATACACAACCCTTCAGACAAATAACGAAGAATATCAATCGCTGTATGGAAGCGTCGATTTCACCTATAAAAATTTCCTTTATTTAACCGTGACCGGCCGTAACGACTGGTACTCAACTTTATCGCCGGGTATTATTAATTACTTCTATCCGTCTGTTAGTGGTTCTTTCGTTTTTTCAGAGCTATGGCATATCGAAAATATGGATCTTGGCAAATTGCGGCTAAGTTATGCCGATGTTGGCGGCGCAGCCGACTCTCCATACCAAACACTTCAAACCTATGGCATAAACGGAACTTACATTCCCGGCAACGGGGGTACCTTTCCGATAGGTACGGCAGGAAATGGCACTGTTCCTAACAGCGGGCTGAGACCCTCCGAAAGAAAGGAGTTTGAGGTGGGAACAGAAATGGACTTTTTTAAAAACAGGATAAGGTTTGACCTGGCCGTTTATCAAAAGCAGATCATAAACGATATTATACCGGTAACGATTGATTACACTTCGGGATACAATTCGGCAATACTTAATGTTGGGACATTAAAATATAACGGTGTAGAACTTGCAGTGGGGGGTACTCCCGTTAAGAATACTGATTTTAGCTGGGATATTGATTTGAATGGCGCTTACGCCAAAGGGAAAGTGATATCATTGGGCGGTCAGCCCAATATAAATCTTGGCTCCGAAGCCCAGGATTGGGGCTCAACAGCGTATCTGCAGGATATAGTTGGCAAAGAGCCGCTGCAGATAATCGCGTTAGATCCCGCACGCGACGCCCAGGGGAATATTATTATCAACCCGCAATTGGGCGCTCCGGATCCCTCTGTGGCGCAGCCAAAGAGCTTTGGATCGGGAGAAAACCCCTGGACCGGCGGTATTAATAACTCGTTTAAGTATAAGCACTTGACGTTCTCATTCCTTATCGACGGCAAATTCGGAGGACATATATTTTCGAATACCAATATTGTTGCTTACCAGGACGGACTTTCCCAACTTACAGTTGCCGGCAGAAACAAGCTATATGGAACTGACCAGCAGAACGCCCAGGGCTACTACGGCGATTGGGCCTTTGCCGACCAGGGACAGTTTGTTTACAGTGATAGCTTTATAAAATTCAGACAATTAATAATAGGTTATGATTTCCCGACGACAGCATTTCATGGCGCTATACATGGTGTAAGGTTAAGCTTTGTATGCCATAACGTGTTTACTATATTTAAGGCGATACCGAATGTGGATCCGGAAGAAAGTTATACCTCTTCGATATATTCACAGGGACTTGAGGCTCCGGCCGTTCCTTATTCCAGGACACTTGGGCTAAACCTAAACATAAAATTGTAACTAAATACATATGTACAAGCAATATAAAGACATTAGTATGAAATTTAAGCGTATATACTTAATAGCAACAGCAGCCTTTGTTACGATGGCTGCGAGTTCGTGTAAAAAAGCCCTGACAGCGGCGAATACCAATCCGGACCAAATTACAGCCGCCCAGGTGAATCCAAATCTTTTGCTGACAACGGTTCAGCTGGCCTACACCGGAGCCCCAACCGAAGGTGGGAGTGTGTGGGTGACAAAATGGGGCGCGGTTGCCGGTTTTATTCAGCATGTGGCATCAACGAACACCGGATTTTATTATGGCGACAAATATTTGAATAATATTGGCGCCATGGGCCAAACATTCCAGGACAATTATACCAGCGCTGTTCAGCCTGTTGTAGAGTTATACCAGCTTACGGCCAATAAACCACAATATCGTAATCTTCATCAAATGGCACGTATAATGAAAGCCATGATATTTGAGCAGTTAACGGACCTTTATGGTGATATTCCTTATTTCCAGGCAGGCCTGGGATATTACGACAGGATATATACACCTGCTTATGATAAACAACAGGTTATTTATCCGGATTTGCTAAAAGAGGTATCACAGGCAACCGATAGCCTGATTGAAAGTGGTGATAAACCAACCGGAGATATCTTGTATTCGCAAGCAGCTGATCAAATTTTGGAGTGGAAAATGTTTGGTAACTCTTTATTGCTGCGGATGGCTATGCGCTTAACAAAAGTTGACCCCACAACCGCTCAAAAATATGTGACACAGGTTATGGGACAGACCATGCAAAGCAACAATGATAACGCCATTGTTCTGCATGTGCTGAGCGCTAACTCACTTACAGAAAACCAGGATGGGGCACAAATCCTTAGTCAGGATAGCGTGGACATAAGGCTATCAAGCACTATTATTAGTGACATGAAAAAAAAGAACGATCCGCGTTTACCTGTGGTAACCTGGATTGCATACGGCTTAGATAACAACGGCAATTTCCCGGGAACTGCGGACAATACCCCGGCTGACCAGATCGGTTTGCCTCCCGGGTATATTATCGGGGGCCTCAATCCGGCAATAAACCTTCTTATCGCTGCCAAGGATTCGCTACCCGCAGAAGGTCTTGCGGGATATTCACGATTAAGTGATAACGTGCTTTCGCTTAATGCGCCAAGTTTGATACTTACTTATGCAGAAACTGAATTTTTGCTTGCTGACGCTGCACAGCGCTGGGGAGTTGGCGGCAATGCAACCACTCACTACAATAATGGCGTGATAGCAGCCATAACACAATTAGCTGCATATGGGCCTGCTGCAGCTATCAGCACCACCGATGCTCAAACTTATTTAACTTCCCAACCTTATAATTCTGCAACAGGGCTTTCACAGATAAACATGCAATATTGGCTTTGTACACTGATGGATGAATATGAAACCTGGGCTAACTGGCGGCGTTGCGGCGATCTGCCTTATTTAAAGCCGACTGATTATCCCGGTAACATTTCTAATGGCACCATACCGCGCCGGTTAGTTTATCCTCCAAGTCAAAAAATTACCAATTTGCCCAACTATAATGCGGAGATAGCGATCCTAAACCAAACCGGTGGCGATAAAGTAACCACCCGTGTTTGGTGGGATGTGGCGAGCGGGCAATAAGTCAGTTGGCAGTTATCAGTGGTCAGTGGGCAGTTGGCAGTGTGTTGGCAGTGGTCGGTTGGCAGTGGGGCAGTAGTCAGTTGGCGGTTGGCGGTTGGCAGTTTGTAAGTTGAGTAGCGAATGGTGAGTGATCGGTCGATCATCATTTTAAAAGCAAAAAATCACTTAGGATCCAAGACTTAGAACTAATGGCTCAACACTAATCACATGGCGGCTCCTCGCCTGTTATCCGCCGTTCAATGCGTTTATCGGGGATAAACCAGATACAGGCGACGATACCATAGAGAACGACGCTAATGGTTGAGTTAAACAACGAAATTGCGATGGCGGCGGCATAAATACCTAACGATATGTTACCCTTGGTATCTTTTCCGACAGCTTTTGCGAGGAGCGAATCCTTGCCGTGGTGCCTTATAAGGGTAACCGAAAGCAATGTATAGGAGAATGCGTTCATTATAAGGATGATGCCATAGCACGTTACCGGTAACTTTGCGAAGTGGTTCTCCCCCATCCAGTCGGTTACAAAAGGTATCAGCGACAGCCAGAAAAGCAGGTTCATATTGGCCCAGAGGATGGTGCCGTTTACCGACTCAGCGGCCTGGAACATGTGATGATGATTGTTCCAGTAAATACCTACATAAACAAAGCTCATTATGTAGCCTAAAAATACGGGCCAAATTTCCACCAGTGCGGCAAAGTCGGTTTTTTGGGGAACTTTAAGTTCGAGCACCATAATGGTAATGATGATTGCAAAAACCCCATCGCTGAATGCCTCTAAGCGTCCTTTTTCCATTGCTTAAAACTACGAAAAAAGCGTAAAGCTGAAGGCATAAAGCTGAAAGCTAAAGCTATTGCCACTTTCTCTTCGGCTATAAATTGCGATTAATGGCCTCTCATCAGCTTTGGTCTTTTCGCTTTAAGCTTTCAGCTCTTTACGGCAACGCAAAACAAACATAACTATCGCCGGATTTACTGCCGATCTTTCCGCCGCCGCAGGCAATCACTACGTATTGTTTACCGTCGATGCTGTACGTAGCCGGTGTGGCGTAGCCCGCAGCAGGAAGTTTGGCTTCCCAAAGCTGTTTACCGGTCTTTTTATCAAAGGCGTGTATTTTCTCGTCTTTTGTGGCGGCAACGAATACAAGGCCTCCTTTCGTCACCAGCGGGCCGCCATATAGCTCGGTTCCGGTTTTCGGAATGCCTTTTTTGGTCAGTTCGGGGTACTCTCCCAGCGGCACCTTCCACAACAGTTTTCCCGATGTCAGGTCCACAGCGCCAAGCGTTCCCCAGGGCGGTTTGATGCCCGGGTAGCCATCTTTATCTAAAAAGCGTTTATAACCGTCCATCATATAGGGCACGGGATTTTGGACGTTCTTAGTCGACGAAACTGGTTCCTTCGGCATAATAGCTGCGTCTGAAGGTTTGGCTGGAATTTTCAGCAAAAACGCAAGGAGGGCCTGCTTTTGGTTTGCCGTAATTTGCTTAAACGAAGGCATCATATTGCGCCCTCCGGCTATAATCTGGCCTATCTGCAGTTCATTGTATTTTTTGCCAATGTTAACTAACGACGGGAATGATGTCCCGTTCCCTTTTAGCTCAGGTCCGTGGCAGCCAATGCAATACCGGTTGTAAATGGCGTGGCCTGCGCCCTGAAGTGTGTGCTCGTCCACATTTTTAGGTACATCGATCATCACCTGGGCCCATGGCATCTCGCTGCTGCTGATATACATGATCTTTGTTTCGGGGTCAACTGCAGCACCGCCCCACTCCCCTCCCCCGTCGAAACCAGGGAAAATCCAGTCGCCATCCTTGCTCGGCGGTGTAAACCGGGCATTGTATTTCACCTTGTTGTATTTCTCCATCATATCTGTATGGGTTTCGGGCGATATGTCGGTAACATCTTCCGGCCCAAAATGCTGGCGGGCAAAGGGCTGGGGCAAGGTTGGTATCGGCTGCGTCGGCGATGGTTCCTCGCCGGGCAGCGCATTAGTCGGTACAGGCTTTTCTTCTATCGGGAATATGGGCTGACCGTTGGTGCGGTCGAACATAAAAACAAACCCGTGCTTGGTGATCTGCGCCACCGCATCAATGGTTTTGCCATTATGGTTTATCGTTACCAGGTTTGGGTTTGCCGGCAGGTCGCGGTCCCAAAGGTCATGGTGAACCACCTGGTAATGCCAGATATATTTTCCGGTAGCCGCATCCAGGGCCAGCATACAATTGGCAAACAGATCGGGGCCTTTGCGGTGCCCCCCGTAAAAATCACCGCCCACTGATCCGGTGGGAACGTATACAATTCCGCGTTTTTCGTCTACAGCCATCCCTGCCCAATTATTGGCCGAACCCAGGCGCTTCCAGGCAGTGCTGTCGGGCCAGGTATTAAACCCGATCTCTCCCGGTTCCGGAATTGTGTGAAATATCCAACGCAGCTTACCTGTCATCACATCATAAGCCCTGATGTGCCCCGGCGCGGCGTCTTCCGATTCGTCCACACGCGCCCCTATGATCAGCAGATCTTTATAGATAACGCCGGGCGTGGTGCCGGATATATAGGAGGTCACCTTGCGACCCAGATCTTCGGCAAGGTCTAAATAACCGCCTTTTCCAAAATTCATTATAGGCTGACCGGTTTCCGCGTCGATAGCAAATGTTTTTGGGCCTACGCTGTAAAAAATGCGTTTATTTCCGCCAGCTGTATCCTGCCAGTACGTTACCCCCCTGCATATTTTGTAAAAAGCCATCGGATCGGCGTTTTTAGCAGTGTCATGGGTCACGGGGTCAAATACCCATTTTTGTTCACCGGTGGCAGCATCTAAGGCGAGCAGCTTAAGCCGGGGGCTGGTAGCATAGAGTATGCCATCGATCATGATGGGATTGCACTGATTTTGGCTACGGTTAGCGCTGTCCTTATCGTTCGAACTGTAAGTCCATGCCACTTGAAGCTGGCTTACATTTTCAGGTGTTAATTCGGTGTTTGACGAGTACCGGTCGCCATCTTTGGCCCCGGCATAAGTGGACCAGCCATCGTGGCCCGTACCTGCCTTGTGCTTTTTACAGGAAACAAAGAGGCATGGCAGCGCCAAAAAAAACAAGGAAATATATCTGCTCATGAAATTGCGTTTAACTGGTTGGTTTATTCCTTAAAGCTAAACACAATATGTGGGAAACAAAAATTGATTTGTTATTGCCAAACGGTAACTTTTAAATTACGGTAAGCGCCCGCCTCGCTATTGCCCAACCAATAGCCGGCTGATCCTGCTGAGAGGCTGCTGTCGAGCGCCGGATATACCATGGCCGGCTTAGCCTGGCCGTTCACAAAAACAGAAACCGAGCTGCCTTTTACTACCAGCTTTACATGTATCCAATCGTGCAATGGCAGGATCGCATTTGCCTGGTATTTATTGGCCTCATAGTCCCACCAGTTAAAATCTGCCTTCTTTTCGGGCATGTACTGGATGGCATTGATGGTGCCGGAGCTCTCCGGCCTTAAATAAACCACTTCGTAATGATGCTCGTCGCTCACCCTAAAGGCCAGTCCTACAAATCCGTTCTGTTTGCCGGTCCAGGCAATGTCAGCCTCAATAATGCCATCTCTAAATCGAAGGCCCTTTGGATAAGCCACGCTCGCCGACTTGTAGTTGGCCAATTTCCGTTTCATCAACAAGGCATTTTGGCCCTGGTACAGGCCGAACGAATAATCAAGCGTGTCCGTCCGAGGAATAATCCATTCCGCCGGGTTGATCTCCTGGTAAATGTACACGCGTCTCTGTCGGGCCACAATGCCGGTAAAAAATGTTGCTAATAACAGGATGATCGATATTTTCATTTGTAAATAGTTTATGCGTTCATTGTTCCCGTCTTTATGGGTTACTTGTGATCACCAGGTTGGCAAAATCGCCCGGGAGCCCGTCATCCCACAAACCGATCAAGCCGTTGATCCGACTATTCAGCTTCTTCACTGTTAAACTGGGCGTGACCGAATGATTGACATAAACCGTTATCGTTTCGTTGGTTACCACAATACGGGCATGAAACCAGTCTTTGGATTTTACCGATGGATTGATCGTGTTTTCGTAGACCAGCGGATGTTCTTTCCGGAGCCTGTCCCATGGAAAATCCGGCTGACTGATGTACTGGACCATATGCCTGTGCCGCAGACTGTCGACCGATTGAAAATTAAAGGGCCTGAAATAAATGGCATCATAAGTAATTGAATCGACGCCGTGAAAGGCGATCCCCAAAAAGCTTTGCTGAAAAACGTCCCTTCCCCTGAGGTCGATGTCGATCGCACCGGTTGAAAAATTCACGCCGGTTAACCAAACGATGCCGCCGCAAGTGAGGCCCTTATATGTATTGTCCTTTAGCACTTTCGCGCTGCTTCGCGGGTTAACAATCAGCTTCTTCTCAACGAGCAGCCTGCTTAAATCAAATTTGCGCGCATCCTGCGCATGGCTGGTCAATTGCAACGATAAAAACAAGACAATAGCGATGCCGGCAATTTTGACCGCCGGCTTAGCGCCTGCGCGCGGCGGGGGCGGCAAATGATTCAGCCTGCGCTTAAATAACCCGTTCATCTGATTGCGGTTTGATGTACCAAAGTTCTTAAATCACCTGTGATCATGGTGTTCAAAAGCTTTTCAATTTTGTTCAATCATGATGTAACACTTTTATGGTTTAAGCAATCAATAGCTTTAGTACTTTTAGGCCGCATGGAAAGAGAAAAACAATTGCTGAACCTTTGTTGCAGGCAAATTGAGCAAATGCTTGAATGGGGCAACAGTGAGGACTGGACAAACGACGATTTTGAGCAGCTGAGCGAGAAAATATTTGGGAAAACCAAAGTACAGCTAAGCGTATCGACGTTAAAAAGGCTTTGGGGGAAGGTGCGTTATGAGAATTTCCCGGCAACTTCTACTTTAAACGCACTTGCTGTGTTCCTGGGTTATGAAAACTGGCGGGCGTTTCGCCAAAAGAATGATCTATCGAAAATTAAACCACCCATAGTAAATGCACCCATTATTACCGGCGAAAGCGCTTTGCCGGCACCGGGGGTCATTCGGCCTACGGCAAGAAAAACTTATATAATGCTGGGTACTGCCGGCCTGGTGGTAGTGGCTTGCCTGATCATATTCGTCCTACAGAAAAAGTCCCGCGCTTCCATCGACCTTTCCAGAATAAAATTCGAAGCACTAAAGGTGTCGGATACACTGCCAAATTCGGTTATATTTAATTACGATGCTTCTGCCTTTCATTCCGACAGTGTTTATATCCAGCAATCATGGGACCCAAGGCGAAGAGAAAGAGTAGATGGTAATGCCAAACAGTACACTTCCATCTACTACAATCCCGGCTATTTTATTGCAAAGCTTATCGTCAACAACGATATCAAAAAAGAATGTATTGTAAATATTCAAACCCACGGGTGGAAGGGAATTATTGAAAAGGACCCTGTTCCCACTTACTTATCGGCGAAGGAATGCCGTGCTAATGGCTTTTTAGGAATATCCGCAGCCTTACTTCAACAAAAAACGGGAACGCCGGTGTTTAATGATACCTGGGTAAAATTTGCAAACGTGCATGATTTTGCAACTATCGATCCAGACAACTTTGTTTTCGAAACCAGCCTACGAAACACATCCGCCGTTGAAGCTTCAGTTTGCCGTCGGGTAAATGTGCTGCTTTTGCTGAAGGGCTCAGCTATCATTCTGCCCTTATGTGATAAAGGCTGTATTTCGGACATCAACCTGTTCAGCGGCGAAACCTGGATTTCGGGCAAAGACCACGATCTGAGTGCTTTTGGATGCGACTTCAGCCAACTCCAGCATTTGAAGTGTACGGTTGAAGGCCGTCACTTAAAAGTTTATCTTAATGACAGGAAGGTGCTTGACCTGTTTCAGAAATATAAACTAAACCCCATCGCAGGCATCCGTTTTGAATTTGAAGGTGCAGGTGAAATAAAAAACGTAAAGCTAACAACGCCCGGCGCCGGGAGCTACGAAGATAATTTTTAGCCCGAGCCCGGGCCTAAAAACACAAAAGTCTTAAAGTGTATACCACTTTAAGACTTTAGATGCGAGTTTCCACGCGCAGCGCAAGGCTTTTTTACTCCGTTTTTACTTAACTGCCACAGCGGGCGCCTGATCGATATGTACATCCCAAATGCGGGCTTCTTCGATCAATGCGGGATCGTGGGCACAAACAAACACGCCTAACAGCGCGTCGTCCGGCATAGTGGGCATTTCATGACTACCCACGGTTTCCAATGGCTCACCTACATGGCCAACGCGCATCACAAGTCTCTTACCGATACGTTGCAATTGTATTACCTCAAATGTTTTCTCAGGAAAAAATATTTCGTCATCAGGATCTTTCATTGTATCGCCGTTTTGCGAGCGCCACTGCAGAACTGTGAGGCCATCGCCATGGGAAACGGCGTTTACGGACATGGATTTTTCATCGGTTGACTCGCGAAGCATCCAGCCAATTTTGCGATGTGCATTACCGGTAGTCCCCAGAAAATCAAAATTTGCGGTGGCGGTAAAATCGCCTTTGATCTTTTTGTACATGTAATGGAATTCGTCCCTTCCAAACCAAATATTATATCCGGAGCCTTTTATATCGTAGGAGTGTGTTACAGCGTCGTATTTGCCCGATCCGGCAATTTTGGGATGACCCACGTCAAACTGCGCATCAAAAAGGCCTAAGGGGGCAGGCTGTGCTAATACAACGTTAAATATGGCAACAAAAAGAACCAAGTACAATTTTTTCATATCATGCATTTTTTCTAAAGATATGATATAAAAATTATTTCAGAAAAAAAATCTTGAACTTCTATACTTAAGTAAAACTATTTAATTAACAGTTTGTTACAGGCCCTCCGCTTTTTGTTTTCCGTTTAATTATTATCCTATTAGCTGATTTTGCAAGTATGTTCCTGCCGATTAATTACTGAAAATTTCGGATGTGCCACGCGGTGAAATTAAAGCGCCGCCACGGCCGGAACAAGGCCGTTCCAGCCTGCGTAATTATTGCGTAAACACAAGGACGACTGGTTAGGTTAGTTGCTCGCCGGGACGGATGTAGGGATGTTTTTCATCATAGCTTTTTCATAATCGCCCATCACGCTCATTACACGCCGCGATTCATACATCGAAAACTGCATAAATTTAGACAATTCAGCAGGGTTGGTTGCTATTCTCTGCCGCATGGCTTCAATCTGCGGCTTAATTGATTTTTCTTTTTCCTGGTACTGCTTGTTTAGGTCGGCTCTTCGCTGGGCTGCGGCTTTGGACGTATCAGTCGACAGGGTTTTAAATTCCGTCATATAATCGGTAACCGCATCGTCGTATAACGCGCACACCTTTTTTTCGTCAGGATCGGTAATATTCAGCGAATCCATCACTGAACTTCCCTTTGACGAGGCTACGATACTGGAGGCGGATGAAGCCGATGAAGAATCGTTTTTCCCTTTGCATGAAACGGCAAGTATTGCCGCGCCAGTCAACACCAAAATGTTGAATTTTAAAAAAGTTTTCATTTTCTGCCTGATGTTAAGTTGTCCGTTTAAATTATTTGCAAGCCGCTATTTGGGTCTTTACCTAACAAAGCAAGGGAAAAATACGGCGCTATTATATAAGATAAATTGGTTATTTTGGTGAGTGGTGAATGATGAATGGTGAGTGGTGAAAACGAAGTGGCAGTGGCAGCAGCAGTTGTTAATAGATCATGGCCGAAGGTGAGCCGACCCCAGCAGATAGCGAAAAGACCAGCGCTGAACAGGGTGAAAGTTGAAACGTGAAAGGTGAATGGTTGAAATGTCTTGAGCCAGGTTAATGCTTTTCTGACTCAAGACTAAATATTATTTCATCATTGACACAACGCTTGACGGAAATAAGCTATTTTTCTGCAAATACTGCCTTATAAAAAACAGCGGCAACTAAACCGCCAAGAATCGGCGCTACAATAAACAGCCACAGCTGTCCAAAGGCCTTCCCGCCTGCAAAGATTGCAGGACCTAGGCTTCTTGCGGGGTTTACCGAAGTACCGGTAATAGGTATCAGCACAAAATGAATCAAAACGAGCGTCAAACCGATCGCCAATCCAGCCATAGTGGGGCTGGCCCGCTTTGCGGTAGTTCCAAAGATCACCAGCAGGAAAAGGAATGTAAACACGGCTTCGCCAATAAAGGCCGATTGCATGGAATACTTTCCGAGGTAATCAGGGCCCCAGCCATTCGCTCCCAGTGCGTACTCGCCCATGGCAAAACTTGCCCTACCTGTTGCCAGCAGGTATAAAACACCCGAAGCGGCGATAGCGCCGATGCACTGGGAAACCACGTAACCTACAGTGTCTTTCAGGCTCAACTTACCGGCAGCAAGCATCGAAATGGAAATGGCGGGGTTAATGTGGCATCCTGAGATGGGCCCGATGGCATACGCCATCACCACAACGGTAAGGCCAAAAGCGAGGGAAATGCCCAGCAGTCCTACGCCTGAGGGCGGGATGTCCGTTGAATTAGCGCCCGAGAGCACTGCCGTGCCGCAGCCAAACAGGACAAGGCAAAACGTGCCGATCAATTCGGCAACGTACTTTGTAATAGGTTTTACTTCCATAATTTATCAATTAATTAGGTTAATAACTAACTAAAGTTAAAGAACAAATTTTCATTTTTTAGGATTTAACCAAAATAAAACGCTAATTAAATATTATAGTAAACAGTGTTTGCTTTTCAGTTATTGTTTTTAATGTGAAATCAAAACTATGATTTATAAGTATTTCCCGCACCAGCGTCAAACCTATACCCTGCCCGTCTTTTTTGGTGCTGTAAAATGGTGAAAACAAGTTTGCCGACTGTTCAGCACTGATGCCTATGCCAGTATCCGAGATAATAAGGCTTTTTTTATCGGCGTTAGTATAAAATGTTATGGTTCCTTTTAAATCGATTGCGTCTATGGCGTTCCTTACAATATTAATTAGTACTTGCTCCATTTGCTGCTCGTCGGCCATGATGTTGAATGCTCCCGGCGTCAAATCAAGCACAAATTCGATGTCTTTTTCCTTCGCCTTTATATACATGAGTTGCGAAACAGATTTAACCATATGATTTAAATCAACAACCCGTTTATGAGCTTCCGGCAGCTTTACAAGATCGGCAAAGTTCCTCATAAACAGGTTAAGGTTTTGGTTGCGGTCAATAGCCACCTGCAGAGCATCCTTTAAATTATTAAACTGATGTCCCTGCCAAAGCGGGTGGGTTTTTAATGCCGATTGCAAGATAGAATTGACCGGCCCAATCGTATTGTTGACCTCATGCGCCATCATCCTTATCACTTTTCCATATACATTTTTTTCGGCAGCCAGTATTTCAGCGGTCAAATCCCCTATCATAATGAAGTGTCGTGAAAATCCCCTATCGATAAAATGTGATTTTTGCAGCATATAGGTATTTACCCCGTCGAGTTTAACCGTCGTAGCTTCACCCGACTTTAATTGCTTAATTTGCTTCAGCAAGGGGTGGGGATGTTTATCCACCGGATGCCCGACCAGGTTTTCTGGCGCTACTCCAAAAATCTGTAATGCCCTTGGGTTAACCTGCTGGATGTTATCATCAAAATCTAAAATAACAATGCCTGTCGGCGATGTATGGATCAGCTTTTCCAAAAAAAAATGCTGTTGCTCCTGCCGGGTACGTTCGGTGCGCAATTCATCCATCATCTGGTTGTAAACGCCGATCAGCTGATCCATCTCGTGTTTGCCGGTTGATAAAAACTTAACATTAAAATCGCGGTCTTTTATTGCTTCAACCCCCTGCATCAATGCTTTTAGGGGCTGTATCAGTTGCCGGTATAGCTGCCAGGCAATAACTATCGAAATAATGATGAATACTTCGGAAACAATAAAATAGATCTTGTTGTCCTCGAAAATAAAATAAGAAAGCACCAACGCGATCAGGTGCAGGATTACGACAAATAAAACGTACTTAGTCCTCAGCTTCATCGTAAGGGATTTGGTATTTATCCAACCGGCGGTATAATGCACTGCGGGTGAGGCCGAGGGAAGCGGCTGCTTTGGCTATTTTATTTTTATGATATTCCATTGCCCTTTTTATCATCTCAACTTCCACTTCCTCCAGGGTCAAAGTACCGATTCCCGGAAGCTGAATATTTCCTTTTTTAACGGGCGACAATTCCAGTTGCGACCTGAAATCTTCGATGTCCAGTTCATCTCTCCTGCTCACCAATATGGTCCGTTCAACCAGGTTTTTCAATTGCCTTATGTTGCCCGGTAAGGGTAATTGCTGCAGCCATTTCATGGCGCTGTTTGCAACCGATAACGATGGGCGACCGTATATTTCTTTTAAATTATTTATAAAAAAGTTAACCAGCAAAGGTATATCCTTCGGGCGTTCCCGCAGTGGTGGCAAATAAATGGTGATCAAATTTATACGGTAAAGCAAATCTTCCCTGAAAGTGCCCCGGTTTACCATTTCGCCGAGGTCTTTGTTGGTTGCGCATACTACCCTGACGTCAACCGTTTTAGTGCGGCTGCTGCCGAGTACTTCGTATGTCCGGTCCTGTAAAACCCTTAAAAGCTTAACCTGGCTGCCCGAGTCCAGGTCGCCTATCTCGTCCAAAAAAATGGTGCCTTTATTGGCCATTTCGAAGCGGCCTGTCCGATCAAATCTGGCGTCTGTAAAAGCCCCACGCACATGACCGAACATCTCGCTCTCGAACAATGAAGTTGAAATTCCACCCAGGTTCACTTTTATAAAGGGCTTATTGCGGCGCGGGCTGTTTTGATGGATTGCCTCTGCAATCAGTTCCTTGCCGGTACCGCTTTCGCCCATTACCAGGATGGAAGCATCGGTTCCTGCAACCCTGCCTATTGTTTCGAGGATATTCAGCATTTTAGGGTCCTCCCCTATGATATGCTGAAAATTATAGCTTTTATCGAGTTGTTTGCGGGTGTGATGTTCGATTTTTTGCTCCTGCAGATCAAGAAGGGTTTTAACCGATTGCAATAAGTGATCATTGTTCCATGGCTTATTGATGAAATCG
>JABDGE010000012.1 GCA_013286235.1 Bacteroidota bacterium | reverse complement strand
CATGGGCAGTATCGCCATCTCGGCTAACGGTAGGCTGGTGTATCAAAACGCGATCGGCTACGCAGAATACAACGACCAGGCAAAAATACCCGCCACCATTAATACCCGCTACCGCATCGGCTCCATCAGCAAAATGTTTACGGCGGTAATGATCTTCCAGTTGATAGAAGAAGGCAAACTGACGCTCGACATGCATTTGGCTACCTGGTTCCCGCAATTACTTAATGCCGATAAGATCACAATAAGCGAAATGCTCGATCACCGCAGCGGACTCCACAATTTCACTAACGATTCCTTGTATGCCGCTTATATGGGCAAACCGACGACAGAGGCACAAATGACTGCCATTTTCGCCCAGCAAAAATCCGATTTTGAGCCCGATGCCAAAGCGGAATATAGTAATACCAACTTTGTGCTGCTGGGCTATATCGTCGAAAAAATAACCGGGAAACCCTATGCCGAAGAATTAAAGCAACGCATCACTTCAAAGATCGGGCTGGAAAATACCTATTACGGCGCCAAAGCCAACCCGGCGAAAAATGAGGCTTACTCGTACACGTTTAGCGGCCAATGGACCCAGCAGCCCGAAACCGATATGAGCATCCCCGGCGGGGCCGGCTCCATCGTTTCAACACCTGCTGACCTGGTTAAATTTATCGAAGCCCTTTTTGCCGGCAAACTGATCAGCCCGGCAAACCTGGAACTGATGAAAACCATGAAGGACCATTTCGGCATGGCCATGTTTGTTATCCCGTTTTATGACAAGCAGGGTTATGGCCACAACGGCGGCATCGACGGTTTCACCTCGCTGCTGGCATATTTCCCGGGCGACAAACTCGCAGTAGCCTATACCTCAAACGGCGCGGTGACCTCAACCAACGACGTGATGATCGGCGCTTTAAGCATTTATTTTAACAAGCCCTTTGCTATTCCCGAATTTAAAACCCTCGCCCTGACATCTGCAGACCTGGATAAGTACCTCGGCAATTACGCCAGCACGCAAATGCCGCTAAAAATCGCCATCACAAAAAGCAATACCACGCTGGTGGCACAGGCAACCGGCCAGGGGCCATTTCCATTGGAGGCTGTGGCGCCCGACAAGTTTGTTTTTGACGCCGCTGGGATTACCTTGCAATTTAATCCGGCGCAAAACAGTTTTACTTTGATACAGAGGGGGAATACCTATTTGTTTACAAAGGCGAAATAACGTGCCGACAACCGGATCAGCCATCTCAACTTTCCGTTCCCTGCTAAAAAACAGTTTCGCTTTTTAACACCGGCAAGTTCATTTTTTAGGAATTAAAAAAGTAACTTTAATTGCAGCATTTGCATTTGAAGTTTAACATGAAAAAATACCTGGTCTTATTCTTGCTGGCCTTTGGATCATGTAGAGACGCTTCGGATAATATTCAATCTACCCCACCGAACACGTATTTTGAACAACCTGAAGTCCGTCCCCTGGTGTTCACGGGCAAGAGAAAATTAGATTTAGCAGCTATTAAGAGCCGAAGAATAGTCCCGCTGACTCAAAAATTTGACCTGAACGCGCTCCCCCAAAAACGATACGATTCCATTGGATTAAACGCCTCTGTTTACGCCGTTCAGGAAAATAGTTTTGATTACCATTCATTGCCCGAAAAAGACTTTAATTTAAACTCCCTTCCATCATTCCCCTTAAAATTTAATACATCGGTTTTGCCACCCCCGAAACTGATAAAAGCCGGCCTGCCCCGGGTAGTGAATGAAAATTTATTTCTGCATGAATTTGGAGAGCCTCAGGGTCTTTCGGGAGCCTTGGTCAGTTGCACTTACACTGATATCGACGGTTTTTTATGGATCGGTACCGACAAGGGTTTGTACCGTTACGATGGAGAAACGCTGTTATCGTATGTTAACCTGTTCGCCGGCAATATGATCAACGCTATGCTGCAGGACGGCCAGGGCCGGATTTGGATGAATGTATATGGCGGTATCGAAGTATTAGATGTAAAAAAAGGTGTGCTGGAAAAAGCAGTGCCTGTCCCTGGATTCCAGGATGATAATACCGGTCAAATGATAATTGACAAGGAGCAACGGGTATGGCTTACGCATTGGGACGGCAGCGTGAGTATTATCAACACCAAAACATTCATGGCCAAACGCTTTGGTAAGCCCCGGTTACTTACTAAGGAAATAGGCGCTATAAACAATGATAACCACAATGTGTGGAGCGACCGCTCTCAAGGGCTGTCATATAAAGAAGGAACCATGGGCATTGCACTGGACCATCAAGGCAAAATATGGATTGCTACGGATGGTAACGGCGTGAACGTTATAGACGTTAAAAACAAAAAAATCAGGCATCTTGATAAAAAACACGGCCTGAAATCCGACACAGTCTGTACGCTGCTCTGCGATCATTCCGGCCGGGTGTGGATGGGTTTATTACGAGGACAGGTAAATATATTAAGCAGTGTAAGAGATACAATTCAAAACATCAACGCTGCCTTCACAAATACGGCCATAGCCTCCTTAGCGGAAGATAGCGCAGGAAGCATCTGGATGGGAACATACCGGAATGGAATAGTAATAATGGATCCCCAAAAACATACCGCGGCCCATCTTAACACAAAAAACGGGCTCAATTACAATGGCGTTCCTAATATCAACCCCGACCGGCAGGGTCAGGTATGGATAAGCGCCTGGTATAAATTGAACATGATCAGCAACAATAATGCGATCATTAAACATATCGGCAAAGATTATATATCGGCGTTAATGGAAGATAACCAGGGACTTGTTTGGAAGAGCAAATATACCATGGGCTTTGATATCCTTGATCGGAAAAATTCAACCATCCGGGAATTTGGAGCCATGCAAGGGCTTGGCAACGATACCATAGCCTGTAACAAAGTTATCAACGGAAAGGTATTTATCGGTACAAAAAGAGGGCTGGATATTATCGACCCGGTACGGAAAACGATAACTTACCTTGGCGCTAAACAAGGCCTTAGCAATAACGCAAATACTGTTGCCGTTGACAGGCTTGGCTTGATATGGATTGGGAGATGGGGTGGCGGAATAGACGTTTTTGATCCGAAGCAAAATACTGTTCAGCATATTGGTAAAGCCCAGGGACTGAATGACGAAACCGTAGAAGAAATTTTGCCGGATGACCTGGGTAACTTGTGGATTAGCACAAGGAATGGCGGCATTAATTTGATTGACAGACAATCGGAAGAAGTTAAATACTTAAAATACGCGCCAGGGATGGCTGATGGCCCCGTGGAGTTGTTGAAAGATAACTTGGCTAACATCTGGATCAATACCAATAAGGGCGTCTACGCCATCGATCAGAAAAACCGGTCGATCGTTTTTCTTCCCGCTCCCTGGTGGTTTAACGATACGCCAACTTCGCTGCTGCTGTACAATAACAGCGTTTATGTGGGCACCAACAAAGGCGTAACAAAAATTACGTCCCCTGCGGCCGGCATCGGCAGCCCTGCAAAATGGGAGGCCAAATCATTTGGAACGGCTTATGGGCTTGTTAAATTATCGCCCAACAATTATCAATCGGATATGATCAGCCGCGACGGCCTGTATTGGTGGGGCGACTACGGAATAACCGTTGTCGACCTTTCCAGGCCCGATACACTTAACCCCAAGGTGTATTTGTTGGGCATAAGTTTGTTAGATCGCCCTCAATATTTTACGGCGACACCCCGATCCGGCTCAAAAGGAGCCGATGCTACGCTGTTGGCAAACAAAGATGCGGATCATTCAGAAAACGACGCGCCGGAAAATAAAGCCTATCCTACACCGGAAAAATCAACCTGGGATAGCATAAGGGGACCATATAATATGCCCGTGAATTTACAGCTTCCGTACGACCAAAACTTTATCAGGTTTCAATACGGCAGCTTAAATTTAGCCAGGCATGATACGGTAATGTATAGCTATGCACTGATTGGCCGCGATAAGCAATGGAGTGAGGTGACCGGCCTCACTTCGTCAATTAATTACATGAACCTGTCGCCCGGGAATTACACTTTCGAAGTGATAGGGCGAAATTTAAATCATACCTGGAGCCGGCCGGCCCGTTTCAGTTTTACCATTAATCCTCCCTGGTGGCAAACCTGGTGGGCCTGGCTGCTTTACATCGCGCTATTCGTTGCATTGGTTTATGCCATTGTACATTACCGTTCACTGCAGCTTGTTAAGGAAAAGCGCGTACTCGAGCAGCAGGTGCAGATGCGCACGAAAGAAGTATTGAAACAGCAGGAAGAAATTGAGGCGCAGCGCGACAGGCTCGAAATGGAAAAAATGAGGGCTGATATTGCCGCCGATTTCCACGACGAGCTCGGTTCTACTCTAAGCAGCATCGCTTTATACAGTGAGATGGCTATCAATGATAATTTTTCCGACACCCATCGTACCAAAAGCATTCTTTCATTGATTGGCGATTCTTCGCGGAGCACGGTATCCTCCATGCAGGACATGATCTGGACCATCCAGCCCCGTAATGATAAAATGCAGGAAGTGATCTACAGGATATGCGAGTACGCCTATCCCCTGGCCGAGCTAAAGCAAATCGATCTGAAGATCACTGACGGGGACGACGTCAGCAACAGGCTTTTGCCCATGGATATCCGGAAAAATGTATACCTGGTTTTTAAGGAAGCGCTTAACAACGCTTTCAAATATGCCGGGGCTACCCATATCACCGTAGCCATTGCCGAAGGCGAGGGCTTGCTCCGCATGCAAATAAAAGATAATGGCAAAGGATTCGATACCGCCGGTCCCAGGGCAGGCAACGGTTTGTCAAACATGCGCAAGCGGGCCGCCCAGGCCGGGGGGGAATTGCTGATTAATTCGGCACCTGGCCAGGGAACCGAAATTTTGTTCAATTGCCCGCTTCCCTGATTTTCAATAACGCATAGATATGTTGGTGGTATATGGTTTTCGGCCTCGTATATTTATGATTAATTCGCGCCCGTTTTGTAAATACATGCAGACCGGTGTTTAACGTGTCAAAGCTCAGCTTATAATGTCCAATCCCATCCGTATTGTTATTATAGAGGATAATTTACTTTTTCGCGGAGGATTGAAATATCTCCTTAATTTTTCGAATGATTTTGAATGTGCCGGCGATTTTGGCACAGCCCGGGAAGGCCTGAAGTTCATTAGATCCGATCCGCCGGACGTGGTATTGATGGACATCGATCTGCCCGAAATGAATGGCATCGAATGTACCCGGCTGATTAAGGAAAATGCCAAAACAGACAATGTCCATGTGATTATGATCACCATCATGGAGGATGAATACAAGGTACTGGAAGCCATCCTGGCCGGCGCCACGGGCTATTTGTTAAAAAACGCCTCGCCCGAAAGCATAATGGATGCTATCCGGCAGGTATGCAGCGGCGGTTCGCCGATGTCGCCCTCCATTGCGCGTAAAGTTTTTGGCTTGATGAAACTAAATTATGCCGCTCCCGAAGAAAAGATCGTCCTGAATAAGCGCGAAACCGAGGTTTTGGAAGGACTCGTGGCCGGCCTTACCTATAAAATGATCGGTGAAAAATATTTCATCGCCGTTGATACCGTTCGCAACTACATCCGCACTATTTACGAAAAACTGCAGGTTCACTCCCGCTCCGAAGCCGTGGTGAAAGCCATCAAATACAGGCTTTTATAGCGCCCATTTATTCCCACCTTTCCTGTTTTCATAAAGTTATATGCCCGCAAATAAGCATATCTGTGCGTTGTGGGCGCTGATATCTGTCGCCAACTTTGGGTGTAAACATTAACATGCTTTTATCTTCAAAATTCAATCATCATGAAAAAAATTAACAACCTATTCATTTTGTTAACAGCCTTTTTACTGTTCGCCACCTCATGCGGAAAGGAAGGGGCAGTTGGCCCGCAGGGTTCAACAGGCGCACAAGGCGCGGTTGGCCCCGCTGGCCCGGCGGGGGCTAACGGGCAGCCCGGCAGCCAGATTTACAGCGGTACAACCGTTCCTCCCGCTGCCACGGGCAATGTCGGCGATTTCTACCTTGACCTCACAACCGGCTTATTATATGGCCCAAAAACTACCACTGGCTGGGGAACCGGTTTTTCTTTGGTAGGCGCGACCGGGGCTACGGGTGCGACCGGTGCTTCCGGGAATACCATCCTAAGTGGAACAGGCATACCCGCCGCCACAGTCGGCAACACAGGCGACTACTATCTTGATGATTCCGACTACCTGCTTTACGGCCCAAAAACGGCTACAGGATGGGGAACCGCAACATCATTACAAGGCCCTGCCGGAACAGCCAATGTGGAATACTCCGGCTGGAATTATGCTACTAATTTTAGGGATACGGTACTTGAAGACCCGGCGTTTGTTAATCCGTACGATTCATTCTCAACGGGTCTTAGCATAGGCGATCTGGCAGCACCGGCACTCACACAGGATATGCTGAATAACGGCTCCTTCCAGGTATATTGTTCCAATCCCAATATGGGGATATTCCCACTACCCTTTAATTTTAATGCAGGTGGCAATTTAACAGTTGTTGATATGAATTATCTACCCAACGCAGGCTTTTTTATCATTACTCAATCTACTAATAGCAATACTCTAAATATGTTTGTGCCATTAGACCAAACTACGCAATATCGCTATATAATCATCCCAGGCGGCCAAAACATAGCGGCACGGCGCTTTATAAACCTCCAGGATTACAAAGCGGTAAAAAAGTTTTATCGCATACCTGATTAAGTAAACACTCGGGCAGTAATGGAATAATCTACGGAGTCAGCCGAAAATCCGGTAAAAGAGTAGGCGTTAATTTAACTTTATATCATGCCCTTTCCAATTCTTTTTGAATACGAGTGTATCACGATTGCCGGTGATACAGCTCAAACACCGCTTTACGACCCGCAGGGCGTAGCGGTCGACCCAACTGGGAGAATCGTCTATTTTACAAACTATAAACCTTTTATAGCAAATGACATAGGCAGCGTGTGGATGATAGATCAATCTTCCGGTGAGGTAACTTTGTTTGCAGGTCCCGGCCATGGCGCAGTATATAAAATAACCGACATGCTCGGGCCGGACGGTATAACGGTCGACAAAGACGGCAACGTCTGGGTGTCGGACAATACCTGGGTTTGGATGTTTCCGCCTGTTTCACCCGGAAGCGCCGGAAATCCAAATAATGTTAAGCAATATGTGCCTGCAGGCGATACAACAAATTCGTTAAGTTTTTTCCCATATGGGCTTGCTGCTGACGCAAATGGAAATATATATTGCGCCAATGTAGGAAATGGTGGACTCGGGGAATACTTTTATCCAAACCTGGTTTATATTTTGAATGAAAAGGCCGAAAGCTTTAAGCCGTTTGCCGGTTCTGGCCCCTATGGATTTTCGGGCGACGGGCGCGCTGCACTTTTAGCAGAGCTTACATCCCCCATGGGAGTTGCGGTGGACGGCCGTGGAAACGTCTACATTGCCGATACCGGAAATAACAGGATACGTGAAGTAAGTATGGCGACGAATGAAATCAACACCATCGCCGGCCAATCTAGCCCAGGTACAATTTCAGAAACCGGGCCGGCTGTTGATGCTTATTTAAACAATCCAAGGGACGTTGCTTTTGATAATAACGGCAACTGCCTCTACGTCGCCGAGTTGAATCGTATTCTTAAAATCGAAAACGGAGAAATGTCAATATTTGCGGGAGCGGCAAGCTTTGGCCCTATGAGTCTTTCAGCCGTAACCGTAGATTTATCAGATCCTACAGGTATAGATGTAGATTTGAACGGTAACCTTTACATAGCTGATTCGGGCAATAACAGGATACTTAAAGTACAAAAAAAATCAATATTTTCGCTGTAAATATCCTGGAAACATCGTTGTGAACCATTCAATTGGACGAACCGTATGTACCGGGCCGGATTGAACGGGTTCTTCGGATTCTGATGCGACCCGCGCATTTTTCAGTAAATATTAAATGCGAACTATAACGTATAAATAGTAAGTTATTGAATGAAAGCCAGGGGCGTAGTCACGCGCCCTGGCTATTCAATGAATACTGGCATATAATAACTTAACTCGATTGCCCAACCGCTTTACTCCAGTTTCAAATCATCTGCATACTTGTGCGCCGTAGCTAAATTCAACCGCCGCCGCAGCAGCAAAGGAGGTAGCGAACGAGCATCAAATCACCGATTTCACCACACCGCCGTCCGCGCGTATCGCTGCCCCATTCGTAGCCGACGACAGCGGGCTGGCCAGGTAGGTCACCATATTCGCCACTTCATCGGTAGTGGTAAATCGCTGTAGTAGGGACGTCGGCCGCATCGTTTTAAAAAATTCGGTTTTCACTTCATCTTCGGTTTTATGCTGTTCTACAGCCACTTGTTTCACAAAACTGCCGGCGCCTTCCGATAGGGTTGGACCCGGCAAAACGGAGTTCACCGTTACGTTCGTTCCCCGGGTTAATTCGGCCAGGCCACGGGCAATCGCGAGCTGCGCAGTTTTGGTCACGCCGTAATGGATCATTTCCGCCGGGATCTGCAGCGCGGATTCGCTGGAGATAAAAATGATCCGTCCCCAGTTCTTTTTGAGCATTCCGTCAAAATAAGCACGCGAAAGCCGTACACCGCTTAGCACATTCATTTCATAAAAGCGCAGCCAGTCCTCATCGGTAATTTCCTTAAAAGCTTTTGGCTCGAATATGGCCACATTATTAATTAGTATATCCACTTCCGGTATCTCCGCAATCAAGCCAGTGATCTCCTCCGGCCGCGAAAAATCACACGCCACACCGCTCACATTGCTATTACCGGTTTCGGCCTTTATCTGTGTGACCGCAGTGTCAACACGGGCTTGTGTACGGCCGTTTATAAACACTTTAGCGCCTTCGGCGGCAAGTTGTTTGGCTATTGCATACCCTATACCGGCCGTCGAGCCGCTCACAAGGGCAGTTTTATTCTTGAGTTGTAAATCCATGGCGCAAAATTAATTGCGCCCCTTATAATAATGGTCATTTCAATGGCATTTCAGTGACCCAAGCCCAGCGTTAAAACATTTACACCACTTCACGGTTATTTGCTGTGAACCGTCTTTTTTGATTGCACCCCTGTCCTGACAATTAAGCCGCTCAATTTACTTTTAACAGTTTCAAATATTTCCGGTTTATGATAGCACGGCTTACCTTTTTGCTGGTGGCGACTGCTCTTTTTGCATCCGCCCAAAATCCCAACATAACCACGCTGCCAAAGGCCATCCTGCCCCATACCCAGCATAAAACTGTCGCAGGCAAAGACACGGTTGTGGAATCCGACACGTCAAAAGAAAATAAGGAGCCCCGGTATTTTTATTTTTCAGTTCTGGCGGATGTTTTTGTTAATGCCAGGGGCGGCGCCGCAAAACGATTTGCGCCTGGTTTTGAATTCGGCCGCACCTACGGAATCTTCGATATCGGCCTTGCAACTGGCCGGGTAAATTCCATAAGTCCCGGAACAGACACCTCGCGTTACATCGAGTTCAGGCCCACTATAAATATCTTTTCTGCCGGCCGTTTTGCCGAAGGACTATGCCTGGGGGGCGGCTACCTGTTCAAAGCAAAACAGGGCTTAATGACCGAGATCTGTAACAGCATAAACTTTAATATCACCACTAAAGTTGCTGTAGCCGTCACCCAAGGGTACTATTTCTTTGATGGCACCAACAGCAGTCGCAGTACCCAGTACATGGGTTTCTCCTTTACTTACAACTTCCTGAAAGAGCACAGCGTCAACAACCAGCGAAAAAGAGCCGCGCTAATAAAGGACAATTAGTGTTATGTCAACCATCAAATGGCGGGTTAGCCGAGCCAAAAGCCGAAAGTCAGAAGCCGAAAGTCAGAAGAGGAGAGGTTGCTTTAGCGCTTATGACTAACCACGGTTGACTTGACACTATCCGGATAAACAATGACAAATACCATCGCCATTTAAAATAAAATCGCCCGGCTTAACTGAACCGGCCAACACATCCGGCTCGACCAACGCACCAAAATCGCCCGTCATGTGTGGATTCTGCAACTTAGGAGTAGTCATCTGCACATCTCACATCCGCACATCCGCACATCACACATCCGCACATCTGCACATCCGCATATCCGCACATCCGCAAATCTGCACATCCGCACTACCTGCACATCCGCACATCCACACATCCTTTACTGATACTTAAACGCTTTAACCGGATGCTTGGGCGCTTTTGGCACCTCGACAGGCTCTTCTGCGATCTGCTTTTTCAGATAGGTAACGGCGGTTTCTAACTGTGCGTCCTTCCCTTTAAACGTTTCATAAGGCAGGTTGTCAACCACGATATCCGGGTCTACCCCGTGTCCTTCTATCAGCCACTTGCCCTCGGGGCCGTAAACCCCCATTTCCGCGGCGGTGGCAATGCCATTGTCGACCATGACATTATCGCTTGAAAGCCAGATCTCCCCGCCCCAGGTTCGCACACCGATCACTTTGCCCAGGCCAAGCCGCCGGAAACCCTCGCTGATCGCTTCGCCATCCGAGGCGGTTTCCTGGTTGCAAAGCAGCACCATGTGGCCCCTGAATGCATAGGGCATATTCCATATAGGCCCGCCAGCCCGTGCCTGCCAGTACATCCAGGCCTTGCGCAGCAGCTTTTCCAATACCCAGCTGTCAATGTTGCCGCCAAAGTTGTCGCGCACGTCCAGTATCAGGCCCTTACGGTTGAATATGGGGTAATATTGTTTTACAAAATCATCCATATCCTCGCTGCCCATCGTCTTTAAATGAATGTAACCGATGTCGTTTGAGCTGGCGCTGTCAACCTTCAGCCGGTTATTGTAGGTCCATTCGTCATAGCGTAAATTGTAGGCATCCCCGTTCGAAAATGGCTTTACCACCTGCTCATAGGTTTTTCCCGCCCGGTTAGTTAAGGTCAGCTTTACCGGCACATATACTTTGTCGGCCAGCAGCTCGCCGATGTCATTAACCTGGGTCACCGGGATGTTGTTCACTTTGGTGATAATGTCGCCCTCTTTTATCTTCAATTCCGGGCGGTTCAAGGGCGAGGAAAAGGTGTAATCAGGATCACATTTATAGATATGGTCTATCCGGTCACCGGTTGCCGTTTTGCTGAGCACCGCTCCGAGGAACCCGGTTTGTACCTGGCTGGTCGGTTCCCGTTTATCCCCGCCATAAACAAACGTATGCAGCGCCGAAAGTTCGCCCACCATCTGCGCTAACAGGTCGTCGAGCTCGAAACGGTCTGTAACACGCGAAAGCAGCGGCTCATATTGCGCTTTTATGGCAACCCAGTCTACGCCATGCAGGTCACGGTCATAAAAATAGTCCCGCATCATGCGCCAGGCGTCCTCAAACATTTCGTGCCACTCCTGCTGCGGGTCTATCGCGAAGGACCAGTGCGCCAGGTCTACTTTGTTTTTATCCGCGTCGGCCTTTTGGCCATTGGCGTCAACAATGACGAAGCTGCCATCGCCCATTGTAACCAGCAGCTTTTTCCCGTTGGCCGACACATCAAAACCTCTTATTTTCGAGGCTACTTCTGTCGGCTCATATTTTTTGCTTTCCTCAATTTTAAGGACAAATAGCTTGCTCCCGCCGTCGTCACTATCGCCGTAATCCTGCCAGTACAAATAACCGTTCACCACGGCCATCTTTCCTATGTTAGCAGGTTTTACCGGAACCTGGTACAGACTACTTTTGGCCAGGTCCCAGTCGAAGGTTTTTTCAATAGTTGCCTTTGACTTTTTGCCGGTTTTGGCTTTTGCAGTATCCTGCTTGATCACTACGGAAAAAGTAGAATCGGACAGCCAGGAATCCGTTTGCACAAAGGGGAATTTGGCACCAGTATCCAGGGGCATCGCAAATATTTCCGCTGTCTGCGTATAATAGGGCTCCGGCTGCCGCGAACCCCATGGCGCATGCGTTTTCGATACCAGGTTGCGTTCACTCACATAATACACCCAGCTATTGTCTGCCGACCACGCCGGGCTGTAGCTGTTTAACCGGTCCGTGGTCACCGGCGCCATTTTCATGGTTTTGGTATCCACTACACTGATTTGCGTGTTCGTATTCTCGATTCCCTGCGTAACATTTAAAAATCTGCTGTTTGGCGACCACGACAGTTCATATATGCCGCTGTATGAGTCGTCAAACTCAAACTTCACCGCGCCCGCACCCGTTTCGGCTATTCGCAGTACCTCATTCTTATCGCTGTAAGCAATGTACTTACCATCGGGCGATACCTTAAAATTATTGATAATGGTTTTGCTTTTTTGCGTAAGCTGTTCCGGCGCATTACTTCCGTCGGCATTTACCTTCCAAACCTCAAACTCACCGCCCTGGTCCGTTAGCACGGCGAGGCTTTTGTTGTTGATAAAATGAACGTCCTTTGCCCGGATGCCGTATTTTGGGATGACTTCTACCCAACGGTCGCTTTTTGCGGGCGATACAAATACCCGGCCGCGGCTTACGATGGCTACGTAGCTGCCGTCGGGCGAAATGTCGGAAAAGGTGATGCTGTTCGCCGGGTTTGTAACCCACCTCGTTTTCCGCTGGTCGAAGTCAGATAGCAACGAAATATCAAGCATGTTTTCCTGGCCGCTGCCGATGTCGTACAGCCATATATCGGCGCCTTTCTGATAAACTATCCGGCTGCCGTCAATTGACGGCGATTGCAGATCCCACCCTTTTGAGAATGTCTGCTGTTTAAGGTTTTTACCATCCGTATCCATCGACCACAGGTTCATTGTGCCATCCCGGTCGCTCAGGAAATAGATACGGCCGTTGTAAAACATGGGCCTGGAGCTGGTGCCATCGAAATCCACGGTCAGGTTGGTGGCTTCGTGGCTGCCATCAAAGCGCCATACCTGCTCTATCCAGCCGCCCTTGTAGCGCTTGGTACGGCTGCTTTGTTTTTCCAACCGTGTAAAATAGAGCACTCCATTGTCGTCATAACACCCCAGCGAGGCCTCCGACAGCGGAGCAATTTCTCTTTTACCCAATGCCGGATCCAATTTTACCAACCGGGTATTGGGCAAAGGGCAGATGGCTCCGGTGCGGTATAACAGCTTGCCGTCTTTTGTCCAGCCCGAAATAAAATTGCCGTTGCCATAATCGTAGGTTAGCCGCTTCGGAACGCCACCGTTTATATCCATGATGTATATATCCGTCGCGCCATCATACTGGCCCATAAAAGCCAGCTGTTTGCCATCCGGCGAAATGGCAGGGTTTTGTTCCATTCCTGCATCGGTGGTAAGCCGCACAGTGGTATGGTTTGAAAGGTCGTATTTCCAAAGGTCGCCCTCGGCGGTAAAAACGACCGTATTGTTGCTGATAGCGGGCATGCGGTAATACCCTTTTTGTTGTCCGTAAACAATGGAACAGAGCGAAGCCAAAAATAGCGTAAGGATGGTTTTGTGTGACATATAAGCAGATGGGTTGATGCTCAAATGTAATGATAAATAAATTTACCTAAGAAATCCGGGAGCAAAACAAATTGTGGTCAGGCAGCGATATTAAGAATAGCGGCCTTAGCTTGTTCTGTTTTTATAAGATTAATCACTTTGTGCCATTGATTGCTCATGTACACTAACTTTTAGTTGAGCATGTTCTATAGGTAAGCGGGTGATCATTGCCATCCGGGCCTGTGAGGTCACCTGAAAATTTGCCGTAATGCAAGCGGATATAGCAATTGTTAAAAGTATTTTTATTTTCATCATATGGGTTTTTAAGCCCCATTATGATTCGTAAAGGGCGGGGAAGTGTTACAGGAGCCGGCATTTGAAAGGCGGTGAGTTCGCCAACCCGGATCGACAGGATTGCCGCCAGGGTTGAAACCCGTCCAGGTTTATATGATAGGGCCGGCATTGGGGGCCAGTAACGGTCCAGGATTGTCTATTCTGCCCTTTTCAGCGTAGCGTGCGCCTTCTGATCGCCCAGGCTGATATCCACGCCAACCGAGTCGCCATAAAATTTGCCGCTGTGATCAATCTCCAGGTGGTTAATCACCACGTCAAACGTGAACGAATCGCCGCTGACTTTTCCATCATAGATCGGTAGTATGCCCTTAGGGGTTTTGGCTGTGCCGGTTAACGTGTCGCCGTCTATTTTAAAATTATACAGCAGCGCGTATTCCTCCCCCTGGTCAGTTTTTAATAATCCTGTCCATTTGCCTGACATTCTTTCACTGGTGGGCGTGGCGGCAAAAAAGCAACAAATAAATAAGCAAGAGGTAATTAAGCTTGTTTTCATCGTGGTTTTTTTTCACCGGCGAAGGTAGTATCGGCATTAAATCTTATCATAAACACTATGTTAACTTTGCTGTATAGGTCGTTTCAATAGATACATTTTGTTAACATACCCCATAGTTATCAATATTTTTTGGAGGCAAAAGATGGGTTTTAATTTCGTAACTTATTGTTGATCTTATGTTTACATAAAAATTCCATAATTCTGTGCGCATAAAATATTAAACACAACGGAACGTTCGTTGGTGTCAAACACAGTCAACGAAATCACACAAATCAGATTAATCAACGGTTAAGACTTCTATGCCAGCACCAGCCCCTCCTTCAGCGCCTGGTCGTAAACCTCATCGTTAAACCGGTAAAATGCAGGTGAACGGTGCGCCCCGATCTTCTTTTTCTCATCCAGTTTTTGGAGCAGACCGAGCGCGATGAGTTTATTCGGGAAATTGCTCACATTCAATTTTTTGCCAACGATGGTCTCATAAAAAAGGTGGAGTTCCTTCAGCGTGAATTTTTCCCCCAGCATATTTTTGCCGATGGGGAAATGATATAAATGAATACGCATGGTAAATATCGCATCGCTAACGATTTCATCATGATCGAAGCCTAAAGGCGGCAGTCTATCCACCGGAAACCAGGCGCATTCGCTCGAAAAAAAATCAGCTTTGGGTATAGCATTTACGATGTCGGTTATCGCATAATACCCTACCGACACCGTTTCGCCGGTAAGCCAGGTATCGTCATCCAACCGAATCTGCGCCAGCTCAAACAGCTGTTCCGGATCAAACGCCCCCCGTGGATCATTTCGTCCCGGGTCGCCAAAAGCCTTAAATTGTTTTAAAAACAGGTTGCCGATACCCGTCCGTTCTGCTGTGATGCGGGTTGCCGCCTCTTCCAGGCTCTCATCCTTGCGCACAAACCCGCCGGGCAGGCACCACATCGTAAAAAACTTGTTCTTCACCAGTAACAACTGCAGTTCCCCCTCATGGTAGCCGAAGATGGCGCAATCGATCGTCAGGTTGGGCCGGTGATCTATATAGCCTTTCGTAAAAAAATACTGTAATTCCTGTAAGGTTTCCATGTTTTTCGGCGCCCGGAAATTATTTATTAAATTTTAATAAATGTAAGAAGAATTCACATACCTTTATTTATTAATTTCTAATAAATAGAATCCAATCATTAAAAACCTACTTAAATGCAACTAAAAAAATTTACCATTTATGCGGTGGGCCTTGTCGGTGTGTCGGCTGTGCTGGCTTTTAGCGTAAAGCCAAAAAACAATCCTTTACCCGCGCCGGTAATGGCTGAGTCGGGATTGATCAAAACCATCGATGGTTATACCTTTCGCGACCTTAACAAAAACGGCAAGCTCGACATCTACGAAGACGCCCGGGAACCGATAGAAAAACGCATAAAGGACCTGTTGGGTAAAATGACCCTCGAAGAAAAGGCCGGGATGATGTTCTATTCGCCGGTCAGGGTGAACAAAGATGGAACCATTGAGGAAGAAAAGGCTACAGATTTCCTTTCGAGCATATCCCCGGTTGGAACCAACGAGATCGACAAACACCACATCACCCACTTTAACCTGTTTGGCGTGCCTGCGCCCGACACCCTGGCCATGTGGTACAACCGAATTCAGCAATACGAAGAAAAAACGCGGCTGGGCATTCCGCTCACAATCGCATCGGACCCGCGAAACCAGGGCGGTGCGGGCATTTTTGCTATGTCGGCCAAAACTTTTTCCATGTGGCCCGATCCGCTGGGCTTGGCAGCTATCGGCGATGAGAAGCTGACCTGGCAGTTTGCCGATATTTCGCGGCAGGAATACCTGGCCGTCGGCATCCGGCAAGGTTTACATCCACAGGTTGACTTAGCAACCGAGCCACGCTGGCCGCGCATCTCCGGTACGTTTGGCGAGGACGCAGATCTGTCGTCCCGCATGGCCACGGCCTATATAAAAGGTTACCAGGGCGAAAAGCTGGGACCAAACAGCGTTGCCACCATGACCAAGCATTTCCCGGGTGGCGGACCGCAAAAAAGCGGCCTCGATCCGCATTTTTCGTTCCAAAAGGGCGAGGTATATCCCGGTAACAATTTCAATTACCATCTTATCCCCTTCGAAGCCGCCTTCAAGGCAGGCACAGCAGCCATTATGCCGTATTATGGCGTGCCGATGGGGCAAAAAGGCATCCCAGAAGTGGGCTTCTCCTACAACAAGGAAATTATCACAGGCCTTTTACGGGACAAATATCACTTTAACGGCGTGGTATGCACCGACTGGGGCCTGGTTAGCGATACCAAATTAGGAACCGTTAACTTTGAGGCAAGGGCATGGGGCGTTCAAAACCTGAACACCGAAGAACGCGTGCAGCGCATCATCGACGCCGGTGTTGACCAGCTTGGCGGCGAAAACCTGCCAGATGTAATTGTAAAACTTGTAAAAGAAGGAAAGATAAGCGAGCATCGCATTGACGAGTCGATAGTAAGGTTGCTGCGCTTAAAGTTTGAGCTGGGCCTGTTTGACAATCCTTTTGTCGACGAGAAAAAGGCTGCAGCCATTGTGGGCAGCCCTGAGTTTATGAAAGCTGGTGAAGACGCCCAGCGCAGGTCGATCACCTTGTTAAAGAACGCAGATCACACCCTGCCGCTTGCACCGAATAAACTAAAGATCTATATCAAAAACATCAACCCAAAAATTGCTGCTTTATATGCTACCGTGGTGGATGATCCGAAACAAGCGGATATTGCCATCATCCGGTTGCAAACACCAAACTATCCCATCCCCGAAGCCAAAGGGAATTTCATCGCAGCGATGTTCCATTGGGGCGACCTGGATTTTAAGGGCCAGGCGCTGCAGGACATCCTTACGCTTGAAAAGACTGTACCTACGGTAGTTGACATTTATATCGACCGACCCGCTGTGGTACCCGAGATCAGCCAGAATGCAAAGGCTCTCCTTGTAAATTTCGGCTCAGATGATACAGCTTTGCTGGATGTGGTGTTCGGTAAATACAAACCGGGCGGTCACCTGCCTATCGAGCTTCCATCGTCGATGGAAGCGGTGCGTAACCAAAAGGAGGATATGCCTTATGACTCGAAAGATCCGCTGTATAAATTCGGGGCGGGGTTGAGTTATTAGAATTATAGGTATTAATTTTTTAATATCAAAAGCCCCGGGCCGAAACACCCGGGGCTTTTGATATTTAATGCAGGCCACGAATTAGACCAATTGCTCTTTTGACGTATAAATAAGCGGTTCGCCCAATTCCGCCTCCAATTTTGCCAGTGTTTTTAACGTTAGATTGTGATTCCCTTTTAACCATTTATTGATTTCCGATGGCCTCTTATTCATTTTTTCAGCTAAGGATTTCTGGGTGTACCCTTTTGCCATTAATATTTGGTTAATTCTTAATACAATGTCGGTGTACTGGCGCACAAAGATCCGCTCCTCTTCAGGCGTTTCCTTTTGTATTCTTTCCGCTACTTTGCTTTTCATTTTTATCGGATTTATAAGTAAATATCTTCATCCCCATCGGCTGATAGCAATCGTCTTTTGCTGGTGTCGACCATGATTTCCCCGTCTCTCAATGCCTCTTCAATGCGTTTGGCAAACCGGCATGCTTCTATCCATTTTAAATTTAATTCCTTACTAGCCTGGTTAGTTTGTGCTGATTTTAAACCACCATTAAATAAAACCACAATATCCCCCCGGTAATTGATCCTTAAAGCGTATATCTAAGGGGGAAGTTGGGATACAGAAAAACGATTTCGCCGACACTTGCTTTTCCCTTGTTCGGTAAACCTACGACCTCGTTTTTCAAATCTGTTAAATAATTCATCAATAGCTCCATGGTCTTCGCCGATACTGTCCAAAACAAAACTTAATAATTGCTGTGTTGCCGTTTTTAATGCAGGTATATTATCGTATTTGTCAAAAAACTTATCGGTTTCGTTCCTTTCAGCATCCGCCCATCTCACCGTATAGAACGAGCATTTACTGGCTTCATCATCCCAAACTTCTAAAGCAAATATATTCACTTATAAGTTAATTTACAAATTAATCGGACCGTACGTTATTAAGGTAAATATCTTAAATTGAAGTCAAGGTCAAATCATTCGCATAAAAAATTCACTTCATCCTGTAAAAACAGGACAAAGCTCTGGTTTTTCCTCACTGATCTTTTTCTGTCCATTCTTTTGATTGCAGTTAATCTCCCGTAAATTGCCCAACATAGCGATGAGTTTGAAACCCATCGCTATAAATCGAATAAAATGAAAAACCTCTGTTTACTCCTCGCCCTCGGCTGCACCATTTCTGCAACCGCCCAGCAAAAGGACTACCCCATTCAGCCGGTAGCGTTTACCAGTGTAAAGTTGGACGACCATTTCTGGTCGCCGAAGATTGAAACGAACAGGGCCGTCACCATTCCTGCTTCGTTCGCGCGTTGTGAAAGCACCGGTCGGATCAAAAACTTTGTGATGGCTGCCGAACATCAAGGTAAGTTTTGCACGGTTTACCCTTTTGATGACACCGATATTTACAAAACCATCGAAGGGGCCTCGTATTCCCTGGCGGTTTATCCCGATCCCAAACTATCCGCCTATATTGACTCCCTGATCACAATCGTCGGCAAGGCGCAGGAACCCGACGGCTACCTGTACACCGCCCGCAGCATCGACCCCTTGCACCCGCATTCTTGGTCGGGCCCGGAGCGTTGGGTTAACGAACAAAAGAGCAGCCACGAATTGTATAATTGCGGCCATCTTTTCGAAGCCGCCGCCGCACACTACCTGGCGACCGGCAAACGCAATTTTCTTGATATCGCCCTAAAAAATGCAGACCTGCTGGTACGCACTTTCGGACCCGACAAAAAGCATGTAGCCCCGGGCCATGAAATTGTGGAAATGGGGCTGGTGAGGCTCTATCGCATCACCGGAAAAACGGATTACCTCAGCCTTGCCAAATTCTTTATCGACCAGCGCGGGATCAAAGCCTACAACAAAAAAAGCGACAACGTTTACGAAAACGGCACCTATTTCCAGGATGATAAACCCGTGATCGACCAGGATGAAGCCGAGGGCCATGCCGTGAGGGCGATGTACCTGTACTCGGGCATGGCCGACGTGGCAGCCCTCACCGGCGATAGCGCTTATATCAAAGCCATCGACAAAATATGGGAAAATATGGTTGGCAAAAAGATGTATGTGCAAGGCAGTATCGGGGCCGTGGGCGATGGTGAACGCTTTGGCGATAACTACGAGCTGCCCAACGCAACCGCCTATAATGAAACCTGTGCTGCTATCGGCAGCGTTTTCTGGAACGAGCGGATGTTCCTGCTGCACGGCGATTCAAAGTACATCGATGTGCTTGAGAAAACACTTTACAACGGGTTAATCTCTGGCGTTGGGCTTGATGGAAAATCGTTCTTTTACACTAACGCCATGCAGGTAAGCAATGGCTTTAGCTTTGGCGACCTGGAGCGGACCCGATCGGGCTGGTTCACCTGCTCCTGCTGCCCCACCAACCTGGTGCGACTGCTGCCGTCCATCCCCGGCTATATCTATGCCCAAAACGGCAATAATATTTATGTAAACCTGTTCATCAGCAGTGTTGCTAACTTAAAGGTTAACAACAAAACCTTTACCATAACCCAACAAAACAATTATCCCTGGGATGGTGGCCTGGCTTTTACGATTGACCCGGCCGCTGCAACCCAAATGAACCTGCTGATCCGTATCCCGGGCTGGGCGCGTAACCAGGCCATGCCTTCCGATCTATATAGCTATGAAACCTCATCGGCCCAACCCATCGAAATAAAGGTTAACGGGGTAGCCGTTAATTACCAGGTAGAAAAGGGCTATGTTGTTATCAGCAAAAAATGGAAAAAAGGGGACAAGGTTGAATTAACGCTCCCGATGAGGGTGCAAAGGGTGATTGCTAACGGCCATCTTGCCGATGATACCAACAAAGTAGCGCTACAGCGCGGCCCGGTGATGTACTGCGCTGAATGGAAAGATAACGACGGCGGGGCAACCAATATCATCGTTCCTAAGAACACTAAATTTGAAACCGCTTTTGAGCCAGCTCTCCTTAATGGTGTAGTGGTGATAAAAGCAAAGGTAAAAAGTGTTAATATTGACCCGGCCTCGCAAGATATCAAAACCGAAACGAAAACCATGACAGCCATCCCCTACTACGCCTGGGCGAACAGGGGCGATGGCGAAATGACAGTTTGGTTCCCTGAACAGGTAAAGGATATTGCGCTGCTCACCAGGTAAACCAACCATCAATGAAAAAGACTTTTATGCTCATCATCCTGGCTGCCGCCTTTGCCGCAGGCGCGGCCGCACAAGGCGTCTCGCTGGAAAACGGATGGGTGTTTTCTACCGGCGACTCATCGCAATGGGCTTCGCCAAATTACAACGATAAAAACTGGAAACCGATCGATGTTCACCATCCATGGGAACAACAGGGCTATCCGAAATACGACGGTTTCGGCTGGTACCGGCTTCATGTATTTATTCCGTCGTCATTAAAGGATAAGGCATATTTAAAGGACAGCGTTCGTCTTAACCTGGGTATTATTGACGATAACGACGAGGTTTACCTCAACGGCAAACTGGTGGCCGAATATGGCGGGCAGGCCAATGGGAAGATTACCGTATCCAATTACGGCCCGCGCAGCTACACCCTCGCCGCAAACAATCCTGCCATCCTGTGGGACAAAGAAAATGTATTGGCTATCCGCATATTCGATACCGGAGGAGATGGCGGTATTTATGGCGGCACACACAACGTCGTGATGAGCAGCCTGCTGGATAATGTGACTATCAACAATGACGAATCGTTCGACTTTGGCGATAATGGAAGCATGAGCAAATCCATCACCTTATTAACCAACAGCAAGTATTCGTATGCCGGCCAGTTGAAGTTCGAGGCGAAGGAACCGGAGACAGGCAACGTGGCCATTTCAAAGACGGTACAGGTAGCCTTTTCAGCAGGGAAGCCCTACATTTATTCCTTTACCATCGACCGCCCCTTGAAACGGTCATACCAGCTAACTTATAGCTTTACCGAAGACAGGTCGCATGATGTCGCCGTTAAATTCGAAGGCTCCCCTTATGTATTAACGCCATGGCCCTCGTCAAAACCCCGGATAAACGGGCCTTCGGTTTTTGGCGCCAGGCCGGATAATCCCTTTTTGTACATGATCCCGGCGACCGGTAAAAAGCCACTATATTATTCGGTTTCGGGTTTGCCGCAAGGATTGAAGGTGGATGAAAACACGGGCATCATCACGGGAATTGTTAGTCAAAAGGGCGACTACCCGGTTGTTTTTTCCGTTCATAACCACCTGGGTACAAAAACAAAGAAATTTACCATCAAGATCGGCGATGTGATCGGGCTTACGCCGGCATTAGGCTGGAACAGCTGGAACGCCTTCGGCCTTACGGTTAACGACGATAAAGTGCGTGTAGCCGCCAAAACGATGGTCACTAAACTGGCCGCCCACGGCTGGACCTATATCAACATTGACGATGGATGGGAAACAGCGCAACGTTTACCAGGCGGCGAAATTACGCCCAACCAAAAATTCCCGGACATGAAGGGCATGGCCGACTATGTGCATAGCCTGGGCCTCAAAATAGGTATCTATTCATCCCCCGGCCCGCGTACCTGCGGTGGTTACCTGGGGACCTGGCAGCACGAGGACCAGGATGCCAAAACCTACGGCGACTGGGGCATTGACTATTTGAAATACGACTGGTGCTCCTATTCCGAAGTGACGGATAAAGACCCGACACTCGAAGATTATAAAAAGCCTTACCAGGTAATGCGCGCCTCGCTGGATAAGATACCCCGCGACATACTATTCAGCTTTTGCCAGTACGGAATGGGCGACGTATGGAAATGGGGCGCCGAAGTAGGCGGCAACAGCTGGCGCTCAACCGGCGACATAGAAGATACCTGGCAAAGCATGTCGACCATAGGCTTTAACCAGATAGCGGACGGCCCTTATGCCCAGCCCGGTCATTTTAACGACCCGGACATGCTGGTGGTGGGCAAGGTGGGCTGGGGCAGCAACCAGCGCAACAGCCGTCTTACACCGGATGAGCAATACACGCATATTAGCCTTTGGAGCCTGTTATCCGCGCCGCTATTAATAGGCTGCGATATGGGCAAGCTGGACGAATTTACGTCGAGCCTGCTTACCAATGACGAAGTGCTGGCTATTGACCAGGATGCATTGGGCAAAGAAGCACACCAGGCCATCAAAAAAGAAAACTACCAGGTTTGGATAAAAGACCTGGAAGATGGCAGCAAGGCCGTAGGTATATTTAACACGTCGGAGACGTACCAAACCATCACCCTGAAACCCAACGACGACGGCCTCAGCGGCTATACCAAAATCAGGGATGTTTGGCAGCAAAAATATTTGATTTCCAGCGGGAACAATTTCACTGTAAAGGTTCCGCCGCATGGGGTTGTATTGGTTAGGGTGGAAAGATAAGGGCCCCCCAGCCCCCTGAAGGGGGAGCAGGAGTTGATGTGCGGATGTGGAAGGGTTCATGGTTCATAGTTCATGGCTGGAGTTAAGTGCGGATGTGGGGATGGCCTGCAAACAAATTCGGTGGGAGACGCCCCGATCCATCGGTCGTGTGTACAGCCGTCAAAACGACATTCAAAACCTTTTTCCCGCTTGACTTTTTTGGTTACTTTTGGAAAAAAATGATTTTCGCCGCCACCTGCCGGCGTGCGATTTAAACGAACTCACCTATGATATGGAAAGGCGTTTTCCCGGCGGTAACTACAAAATTTACCGATAAGGACGAATTAGATTTCGAAGTATTTGATAAAAACATCGAAGCGCAGCTTGAGGCAGGCGTTAGTGGGATTATCCTCGGTGGCACCTTAGGCGAAGCCAGCGCCTTAACAGATGCGGAAAAGATCGAACTGTTGAAGCACACAGTCAAAATTGTTGATAAACGGGCCTATGTGGTATTGAACATCGCTGAACAAACCACCCGCGCAGCATTGGCCGTCGCCGAAAATGCCCTGAAACACGGAGCCGACGGCCTGATGATGCTGCCGCCGATGCGTTACAAGGCTGACGATGCCGAAACCGTGCAATATTTTGGCGCCGTTGCAAAAAGCACGCCGCTGCCCATTATGATCTACAATAACCCCGTCGATTACAAAATTGAAGTGACGCTGGATATGTTCCAGGAACTCAGCAAATACGATAATATTAGTGCTGTTAAGGAGTCGACCAGGGATGTGAGCAATGTAACGCGGATGATCAACCGTTTTGGCGACCGTTTTAAGATCCTTACCGGGGTTGATACGCTTGCATTGGAAAGCCTGTTTATGGGCGCCGATGGCTGGGTGGCCGGTTTGGTGGATGCCTTTCCGCGGGAAACGGTAGCGATTTATAACCTGGCCAAACAAGGCCGGCACCTCGAAGCGCTTGAAATTTACCGCTGGTTTTTGCCGGTGTTGGAACTGGACATTCACCCTAAGCTGGTGCAATACATCAAGCTTGCCGAAGCCCAAACCGGCCTCGGCACCGAAAATGTACGGGCGCCGAGATTGAAGATCGAAGGTGATGAGCGCAAGCATGTGTTAAACATCATTCACAAAGCGCTTAAAACCCGTCCTCAACTACCGGCAGGCAGTTGGGGTGTCGAAGCCGAAGCGGACGTAACCGGAGTTAGTTAATTCATCAATGAGAATTGTCATTTCGACCGCAGGGAGAAATCTTATACATCATGCTACCAGTGTAGGTGGTGTACGCAATTACCTCCTTTCCACTGTAAAGCGAAGTGGCTGATACATACATCACCATGCAAACACAAAATCTAATCGGCTACCAATACTTGCCGGACACCGGCACAAAATTCACCGGCTTTAACCCGGCGACAGGAACCGATATCCCCGGCGACTTTTACCCGGCCAGCCTGCAGGAAGTAGACGATGCCATGAACCTGGCAGCAAAGGCATTCACCGAATATAGACAGGTGTACCCTCATAAAAAGGCTGTCTTTTTGCGCAGCATAGCCGATGAGATAAATGCCCTTGGCGATGAGCTCATCGAACGCACCATGGCTGAAACAGGCCTGGCCGCAGCACGCCTGCAGGGCGAGCGGGTACGCACGACCAACCAAATGTATATGTTTGCGGCGCTGGTAGAGGAAGGCTCATGGGTGGAGGCCGTGATCGATACCGCCATTCCCGACCGCAAGCCGCTGCCACGAGTAGACATCCGCAAAATGATGGTCCCGCTTGGCCCTGCGGTGGTATTTGGAGCAAGTAATTTCCCCTTCGCCTACTCCGTTGCCGGTGGCGATACAGCTGCCGCGTTAGCGGCGGGCTGCCCCGTGGTGGTAAAGGCCCACGCCGCACATCCGGGTGCGAGCGCAATGGTGGCAGGGGCAGTAAAAAAGGCCGCAGAAAAAACCGGCATGCCCGAAGGCGTATTTTCCGTTCTCTATGATAGTGGCTTTTCTGTGGGTGAGGTATTGGTAAAACACCCCAAAACAAAAATCGTAACCTTTACCGGGTCGTTCAACGGCGGCGTAGCCTTACTAAAAATGGCAGGCGAACGCAAGGAGCCCATACCCGTTTTTGCCGAAATGGGCAGCATCAATCCGGTGATTTTATTACCGGGCGCATTAAAAAACCGCCCCGAAGAACTGGCTAAAACATACAGCGATTCTATTACCCTCGGCGTGGGTCAATTTTGCACCAACCCCGGCCTGTTGCTCGCCATCCGCGGCGAAGGCCTTGAGCAATTCAAAAACGCATTGGCTGCGGGTGTTTCAAACACGGCCTCGGGCACTATGCTGACGCCCGGAATCTGTGCCAATTATGGCAGGCTTACCAAAGAACGTTTTGCCAACCCGCATGTCGCCGTATTGGGGCATTCGGAAAAGGCTGATCCGACTAAATCAAACCAGGCTTTACCTGCGGTGATCGAAGTAAGCGCTGCCGATTTTTTGGCCGATCCGAAGTTTATGGAAGAAGTTTTCGGCCCATTTTCTATCCTCGTTGTGTCTGAAGATATTGGGCAGTTGGAGGAAGTGATCGGTTCTTTGCACGGGCAGCTAACCACAACTATAATGGCCGAAAAAGAAGAACTGGCCGGTTATAAAAGCATCACTGATAAATTGGCGACCCTTGCAGGCAGGGTAATACTTAATGGCCCGCCCACAGGCGTAGAGGTTGGCAATGCCATCGTACACGGCGGGCCTTTCCCGGCGACCACCGATGCAAGGTTTACATCGGTTGGCACATCGTCGATCAAACGCTTTGTGCGGCCTGTTTGCTGGCAAAATTGGGAGGAGGAGTTGCTACCCGATGAACTAAAAATTGCTAATCCGCGCAACATTTGGCGCTTGTTTAATAATGAATGGACGAGGTAGGAAGAAGTCGAATGCGGAAGTCGGTCCCGATAGCTATCGGGAGCCGAATGCGGAAGTCGGTTGGCGTTCCTTCTTCCGAATCAAGACTTTTGACTTTAGGCTTCCGACTTAGAACTAACCTAATTAATCATGTCGAGTTATACCTTCCACTGCATAGACGCTCATACCTGCGGTAACCCCGTACGGCTTGTGGCCCGTGGCGGTCCTGACTTGCGTGGTTATAATATGAGCGAGAAGCGCCAGCATTTTTTAAAGGAATACGACTGGATACGAAAAGGGCTGATGTTCGAGCCAAGGGGGCATGATATGATGTCGGGCAGTATTCTTTATCCGCCGCATGACCCGGAGAACGACGTGGCCGTTTTATTTATTGAGACCAGCGGCTGTTTGCCTATGTGTGGGCACGGCACCATCGGGACAATCACCATTGCCATCGAGGAAGGGTTGGTAAAACCAAAAACGCCCGGGGTCGTACGAATGGAAGCCCCGGCCGGCCTTGTGACTATTTCCTATAGACAGGAGGGGAAAAAAGTGAAGTCGGTAAAGCTTACGAATGTACCGGCCTACTTGGCTGCTGAAAATTTGACCGCCGAATGCCCCGACCTGGGCATATTAACATTCGACGTGAGTTACGGTGGTAATTTTTACGCGATCGTTGATCCCCAGGAAAATTTTGCCGGACTGGAAAATTACACTGCCGGGGAGTTGATCGCCTGGAGCCGGGTGCTTAGGGAGCGGATCAACGAAAAATACACATTCGTTCATCCCGATAACCCCACCATCAACGGCTGTTCGCATATTTTATGGGCGGGCAAAACCCTTTCGGCAGAGGCAACCGCCCGCAATGCCGTATTTTATGGCGATAAGGCGATTGACCGTTCCCCTTGCGGAACCGGCACTTCGGCGCGCATGGCCCAGTGGTACGCCAAAGGAAAATTAAAAAAAGGCGACAAATTCATCCACGAAAGCATCATAGGCAGTAAATTTACCGGCACGGTAGAGGAGGAGACAACTGTAGGCGGCAAACCGGCCATCATCCCTTCCATTGAGGGCTGGGCAAGGATATATGGTCATAATACCATTACGATCGATGAGGAAGATGATCCGTATGCGTTTGGGTTCCAGGTGATATGAGCACACACAACAACACATGAGTAAAGCAATCATCATCGGCGGTGGGGTTATCGGCCTGTTTTCCGCATATTATTTGAAGAAATCCGGCTGGGACGTGGATGTTTTAGACAAAGGCGACCTGACCGATAACTGTTCCTATGGCAATGCCGGCTATATCTCACCGAGCCATTTTGTGCCGCTGGCATCACCCGGCATGGTGGGACAGGGCATCCGCTGGATGTTCAACAACAAAAGCCCATTTTATGTAAAGCCTGCGCTGAACCCGGATCTGATCAGCTGGGGCTTAAAGTTTGCCAGGAACTGCACCCAAAAGCACGTTGACCGCTCCGCCGGAGGGTTACGGGATGCGATGGTTTTAAGTAACCAGCTATACCACCAGTTTGAAAAAGATTCGGGCATTGATTTTTGTTTAGAGGACAAAGGCATCTTCGTGCTATTTAAGACCGAAAAGGTTGCGGAGCATGAACGTCACCTTGTAGCGAAAGCAACCAAACTGGGTCTTGATGCACAATTCCTGACGGCCGAAGAAACCCGCGCGATGCAGCCCGGTATCGAGATGGATATATTGGGGTCGGTACTTTACCGCTGTGATTCGCACATCTACCCGAACATGCTCATGAAGGGCCTCATCAAACATCTGGAGCAATCGGGCGTTAAGCTTCGGCGCAACGAGGAAGTTACGGCGATCAGCCACGAAAACAACAAAATAACCGGCATAACCGCCGGCGGCAAGGAATACACAGGCGACGCGTATCTGCTGGCCGGGGGCTCATGGTCGCCTGCAATCGCAAAGCTTGCGGGTCTCAAACTCCCATTAATGCCGGGCAAAGGCTATTCGTTTATGATCCATAAGCCCGTTAAAAAAATGACGATCCCGGCCATACTTGCTGAGGCGCGGGTAGCCATCACGCCCATGAACGGCAGTATCCGCTTTGGCGGCACCATGGAAGTACGCAAGATCAACAAAGAGGTGAGCATGAACCGCGTGGAAGGCATTGTGGAAGCCGTTCCCAAATATTTCCCCGAGTTTAAAATGCCCCTGCCCGATCCAAAAGACGTTTGGTTCGGTTTCCGACCGGTTTCGCCGGATGGACTGCCTTATATCGGCCTGTCCAATAAATACAAAAACCTGGGCATAGCAACTGGCCATGCCATGATCGGCCTGACCATGGCGACGGCCACCGGCAAACTAATGGCGGAGTCTTTTAATGGCGATAAACCAACGATGGATACGGGTATTTTTTCGGTGGATAGGTTTGATTAGGGTAAATATTTCGCGCCTAACGTTCTCGTTGATGAGGCTGAAATAATTAATCTCACTTTTTTGTAATACTTATTAATCATTCTCATTCGCCAAGTGTATATTTTTTGTCCAACTGCCTATGGTGGGATATTTCATCTTCGGCAGATTTTTTTGCAACGACATAGGCTTTATAAGTAAAAAAACAGGCAATCAAAAATCCCGCGATGGCTATGATAATTGACAATGTAACTTGCATGATATGGATTTTTAATTTATAGAAATGGCATTTGGCGATTAAGCATCTTCATTTGGTCACCTTGTCACAAAAATAAATAATGCCTCTTGTTATTAGCGATTTAATGACAAGATTGCTTTCGGTTTCCGCCTGAAGGACATACCCATCCTGTATTATTTCACTTCAAAACACCTGCTCCACCTTCTTATCAGGGTCAAATAAGCGGCAGAAGGCTAATGTTTATCCCAACTTGTTAACCGAATCGATTTAATCCTGACATTCCATTGCTTTTTCATAATCATACTTTTCGTATTTGGTGGCTGTTTCCTTCTTTTTGTTAAGTGACAATACGTCATTCTTGATCTGTATATTCAACCACAAGTCGGGTTTAGTATGGAAGAAATGACCAAACTTCATTGCCAGGTCTGTACTGAACCGGCGTTCACCAATTAAATATTTTTTAAGATTACCATCTCGGTTTTCAATAAGTTCTGCAAATCTCTTTTGGGTGAGATTTAGCGCCTTAAGATAATCCTTAAGCCAAAGATCGAGGCTGACCAGATTATCATCCTTAATCTCCTGATTTTGCAGGTATTCCTCCATTCGGTACCTGATTGAAAGCATCCGATTTTTTAATTTCATTTCAGGTGTACGATTGCCCGCTATTTCTTTCGCAATCTCATCTGTTTCAGCCAATTTCTCCTTGCTCCACTTTTGACCGTCATTTACCTTAAATTCTAAATTAAAGTCTTTATGCTCTTTTTCAACTTTAGCCATTTCGATATTTATTTACAATTCAATAATGTTGTTTTATCTTGCTTCAAGATATCTTTTTATCAAGTCGTGCCCATCGTCGTCGGCAATCACCATTCTTGTTCCTCTAAATATTTTTGCATTGTATTTTTGGGTATACAGATTCATTAATTTTTGCTGATCTTCTTTTCGTTCCTCTAAAACGTCGAGAAATAAAATACCATTATAATCACCCTTACCTTCTATTAACGTCCGCAGAAAAGCATAAGCTATTAAGCATCCCGCTACATGATTATATTTTCTTTCATTAACTTTATTATGGGGCGCAATCTCAACAAAAGCCATGTTGGGCCTTATCTTATCCACCATTTGGAAAATCATACACCCCTCTACGATTTCTGGAGTTTCTTCGGTAACCAGTACATATGCTGTTGCATTGGCTAGTTTTCTGATCTGTTTATCAAAATTAAACCTCCAATTATCGTGCATGGAGGGAAGCTGAGTTGCTTTGCCCGGCTTAATAATTGCCTTTACTTCACCGTTTGTCGCAACGCTAATAATTTTAACATCCATTCTTCGGCATAATTTCTCCGATCTTAATTAAAACACTAATATACGAAATTATCGCCAATAAATTATACAAATTGTATAATTTATTGGCGATCAGCCCCGCATGTCAAAACACCTGCTCCACCTTCTTATCCGGGTAATTCACCTTCTCACTTTTCCTTACGCCGCCAACGATAATGTGCACGATGTTCATCTCGTCATCAAAGAGGCTGTAAAGCAGGCTTACGGCCACATCCACCTTTTTAACCGGAGGCAACTGGTCCGATTCAAAATACACATCCGTCGCTTCCCTGTTGATCTCGTAGCCCAGGTAATTGAGCTTAACGCTGCGGTCGTCCGCCTGTATATCCAGGTTGGCGGCAATGTATTTTTTCACCAGTTCATCCATGGCTGTGTGCATTTCCTGTTTGGTGAGGTCGGTTTTGGCGTGGTATTGTTTGGCCAGCGCATCTTCAAAATCATCGGTAAACAAGGTGCAGATCACGTCCAGCTTGCCGTCCGTTTTGTTGTACTCGATATTGCTGGTGCTGACGTGAATGGGATGGCGTTTCAAAAACCTGTCGGCCATGCCCGGCCGGTGATCGGAAGGTTGGGAAGCCATAGGCAGCCGGCTCGCTGACAAATGATCTGCTGGCGTATAACCAGCCAGCAATAAAATGTAACAATATAATAGCGGTTTAACAATAAATGCACCCATGTCTTTTCGCAGTTTCCGGTGTTAAAAAATCGTCCTAAATTAGGCGTTTCAATGCGCAATACGTAATGTCCGACTTTGCTTTTTATTTCAAGATGGGCTGGGAGCACATCATCAGCCGCGATGCGCTTGATCACCAGCTTTTCGTTTTGGCTCTGGCCTGTGTGTATTCTATCCGTGATATCAAAAAGGTGTTGATCCTCGTAACGGCGTTCACCATCGGCCATTCACTTACCCTGGCGCTAAGTGTATATGATATCATCCGTTTCCCCAGCAAATGGGTTGAATTCCTGATCCCATGTACCATTTTTATTACAGCGTTAAATAATGTGATCCAGGTGGATAACAAAGGCAAAAGCGCCCGGATAAATTATTATCTTGCCTTGTTTTTCGGGCTCATTCACGGCATGGGCTTCGCCAATGCGATCCGTATCATGCTGGCCTCGGACCAAACCATCGGATGGGGCCTTTTTGGGTTTAATATCGGTTTGGAAGCCGGGCAAATATTTTGTGTGGCAATCATTTTAATTGTCAGTATTCTGTTCTTAAATTTACTGAAAATAAACCGCCGCGACTGGGTCGTCTTCCTCTCAGCCGGCGTATTTGCACTATCGCTTAAAATGGCGCTTGAACGGTTGCCGTTCTGATGGATATAACTGAAGTAAAATAAAAAAGAAGAAATACTAAATATTCCCCCAATCAAAAGTCTCCCCTATATTTAGGGGAGATTTAGAGGGGTAAACAGATAATATCGTCATTTTCCCTAAGCCCATCGCAGCAGGAAATGATACCCTATAAAACAGACGACACATAAGCAGTAACGACCATGAAAAAAATCTTTACACTACTCGTTTCGGTTACATGCGCCGGCGCCGCCTTTGCGCAGGACATCCAGAACAACCCCGGCAGCAACCACGGTAACAAGTTTGAGCAGTTGGGCACCATAATGCCAACGCCAAACGAGCAGCGCACCGCCAGCGGCGCCCCCGGCGCAAAATACTGGCAACAGCGGGCGGATTACGACATTAAATGCCAGCTCGACGAGAAAAACCTCAAGCTGACGGGCTCGGAAACCATCACCTATTATAACAACTCGCCCGACCCGCTGGACTATGTTTGGATGCAGTTGGATGAGAATCAGCACAACAACCTGAACAATGCCAATTACCAAAGCAGCACCACCATGCCGAAGGTGGCGACCACCACTGCTTTGCAGCGTGCGGTTATATCGACAGATGATAACGGCTTTGGCGATAAAATACTGAGCATTACCGATGCCCTGGGGAAAGATATCCCTTATACTATCAACAAAACGATGATGCGGCTCGACATCGCATCACCGTTAAAACCAGGCGAGCACATGCTGTTCCATGTAAAATGGTATTACAAGATCACCGACAGGATGGTACAGGGCGGCCGCGGCGGCTATGAATTTTTCCCCGGCGATGGCAATTACTTATTTACCATGACCCAATGGTACCCGCGCATGTGCGTTTACAGCGATTTCCAGGGCTGGCAAAACCACCAGTTTACCGGCCGCGGCGAGTTTGCGCTCACCTTTGGTAACTTCCATGTGCAGATGACCGTTCCGGCCGACCACATCGTAGGCGGTACCGGCGAATGCCAGAACTATGAGGCTGTTTTATCACCAAAGGAGTTAGCGCGTTATACACAAGCAAAAACATCAGCCGTACCGGTGCAAATGGTTACACTGCCTGAAGCCACCTACAAAGAAAGCCATCCCAGCACAGCCACAAAAACCTGGGTTTTCCAGGCCAATAACGTGCGCGATTTTGCCTGGACATCCTCCCGTAAATTTATCTGGGACGGCATGGGCCAGGACGTGGAAGGCAAAAAAGTAATGTGCATGAGCTATTATGGTAAAGAGGCTTATGGCCTGTATGCCAAATATTCCACCCGGCTGGTAGCCCACACGGTTAAAACCTATTCGCATTTTACTTTCCCTTTCCCTTACCCGGTAGCGCAAAGCGTTGAGGCATCAAACGGGATGGAATACCCGATGATCTGCTTTAACTATGGCCGGACCGAAAAAGACGGCACCTACAGCGAAAGCACCAAAAACGGCATGATCGGTGTGATCATCCACGAAGTAGGCCATAACTTCTTTCCGATGATCGTAAACAGCGACGAACGGCAGTGGACCTGGATGGATGAGGGCATCAACTCTTTCCTGGAATATTTGGCCGAAGAGCTTTGGGACAACAAGTACCCCAGCAAAAAAGGTGCAGCTTATACCCAGGTCGATTACATGAAGCTGCCAAAAGACGAACTGGAGCCTATCATGACCAACTCCGAAGATATTGTCCGCTTCGGCCCGAATGCATATACCAAACCGGCCACTGCGCTGAACATCCTGCGCGAAACCATCATGGGCCGTCAGCTGTTCGATTTTGCGTTTAAAGAATATGCACGCCGCTGGGAATTCAAACACCCAACCCCTTCCGATTTCTTCCGTACGATGGAAGATGCCAGCGGCGAAAACCTGGATTGGTTCTGGCGTGGCTGGTTCTATGGCACCGACCCCTGCGACATCGCACTCGATTCGGTAAAAGTGGCCCGCGCGGATATGAACGGCAACCTGCCGCCAACGTTTAGCCGCACTGCACAGGCACAAACCAAAGTGGCGCCTCCGGCGGTAAATAACTACGAGGATATCTCCAAGATCAGGAACCGTGAGGATAAAACCATACAATTCTATGTTGACAAGGATACCATTGTCCGCGACTTTTACTGGAAGTACGACCGCGGCCTGGCATCCGTCGACAGCTCAAAATTCAGGGATTTTACAACTGCCAAGAACGCTGCAAACAGTGCTCCGGAACCTTTTACCGATGAAGAAAAAGCAAAGTTTGCCAACAAATATTTCTACGAGCTTAACTTCAGCAACAAGGGTGGTTTGGTGATGCCGATCATCGTGCAGTTTACTTATGCCGATGGCACAAAGGCCATTGACCGCATTCCTGCACAGATCTGGCGCCTGAATGAAAAACATGTATCCAAATTCTACGTGCAGGATAAGGAAGTAACCTCCATCCAGCTCGACCCATACCGCGAAACCTGCGATATCGACGAAAGTAACAACTATTGGGGCAAACTGCCGGAGCCGTCAAAGTTCCAGGTATTTAAGCAAAGAGCAGCAGCCGGTGCCCGTGGCGGCGCAACCGGGGTTGTTAACCCGATGCAGGTGGGCAGCGGGAAGTAACCATAGTCCCTGACATAAACAACACATAAGTTAAACTTCCGAAGTTTTCGAAACTTCGGAAGTTTTTTTATTTTAGGCCGGTATTAGACTGGTTTCCAAAGGACGAATACCTCATTATGACGAGCATCGGACAATTCGCCCATAATTAATTAAAAACTATGGCACAGGTTGGCAATAAACAAAATTCCATTCTAAACGGCGAATGGGCAAAACATGTTAGGGGATGGTATAAACGCTATACATCCGGCAGGCGTAGGGATCAGGATAAACAAGTCATTAAAGAAGCAATAAAAAATACCTGATTTCGATAACAAGCCGTACTTCCGCACGTCATCATTTTCTCATAATCCCGCTAAACCCATTCCATATAGTTTTCATTTTATCGCTGGTTCGATCAAAATCTTACATTTGCGCCTGGAAAATAAAACATGCAGGCATCTATTCAAAAGCTTCAATCAGCCATCAACCCCATCCGGCAGCAAATCATTAATCATCACGTTTTTGAGCGTATCAGCACCCTCGACGACCTGGCGGTTTTTATGAATTACCATATTTATGCGGTGTGGGATTTCATGTCGCTGCTAAAGGCGCTGCAAAACAACCTCACCTGTACCTTGGTGCCCTGGTTTCCTGTTGGCTCGGCCAATACACGGTATATAATTAACGAGATCGTCACTGGCGAGGAAAGCGACGTGGACAGCTGCGGAAACCGGATGAGCCATTATGAATTGTATTTGCAGGCCATGCAGCAATGTGGCGTGCAGCCGGTTGCTTTCCTGAAATTTATCGAAGTGCTGCAACAATCCCGCGACTTTTCCACTGCTTTCGACGCGGCGGATGTTCCCGCTGCCGCACGTGAATTTGTCGAATACACTTTTAGCGTCATCAACAGCGGGAAACCGCATGTACAGGCAGCGGTATTCACCTTTGGCCGCGAAGACCTTATCCCCAATATGTTCCTTTCCATGGTGAATGAGCTGAACGATAAATTTCCCGGCCAGGTTTCCGAATTTAAATATTACCTCGACAGGCACATCGAAGTGGACGGCGAACACCACAGCCACCTGACAATGGAAATGACCGCCGAACTTTGCGGCACGAATGAAGCCAAATGGCTGGAGGTGGAAGAGGCAACGCTGGCCGCGCTGCAGCAGCGCATGGCCCTTTGGGATGCAGTTTATCAGGAACTACTCGCACAAACTGAGCCGGTGACTGTCTGAACTGTTGAAACTCGCGGCCCGCAGGCACCCCCACACCTGTAAACCTCCTGTCGACCAAAGTTCAGGCTCAGGGAGACTCGGTTTTGTTACATAGATATTGGGAACGCGTTATTGTGAAACAATTTTGCCAATTTTTTAACGGAAATCTTTCAGCGGGATAATATTACCGATATTTAAGCGCGGTTGATTTAGCCACATTAACAGTGCCGCCAATTAAAATGTTAAGGCATCATGGCACCAAACGAACCTACCAGCACAATGTCAACCTGGCTTCCCTATTGGGTATGATAGCCGGGTTTGTAAACGCAGCGGGCTTTTTGGCGTTTTCGGTACTAACCACAAATGTAACGGGTCATGCGGCGTTATTTGCCGAACGGATTGCTATGCAGGACTGGAGAACTGCAAGGGTGGTTGCCCTATGGATGTTTCTTTTTTTGGCCGGGGCGTTTATTTCAAGCCTCGTAGTCTCCTACATCGGCAAAAACCAGCGGTATTCTTATGTTGTACCCATTGTTATCGAATTGATAATACTGCTTTGGGTAGCGATTGCCGGCTACCGGTATGATAACAGCTTGGTTGATAAAGAACTGTTTGCCGGAAGCCTGCTGTTCTCGATGGGAATGCAAAACGCGCTGGTTTCTATCGTATCCGGATCGGTCGTCAGAACAACCCACCTCACAGGAACATTTACCGATCTGGGTATCGAGCTGGCACAGGTTTTGCAAAAACGCCCCGATGATAGCGCACAGCTAAAGAAAAGAATAAAATTGCGGCTTGTTATCATATTTTTCTTTATGGCGGGGGCACTGGCCGGCGCGTGGCTATTCCGGCTGTTAACCTTTCATGCGTTTTATATTCCGGCTATCATCCTGCTATTTACACTACTCACGGATATATTCCGGATCAGGGTGTTACAATATTACAGGCAGTTGCAGAAGCCTTTTAAAAAAATTAAGCAGCCGCAATTGTAAGGCAAGCACTCCCGTTATCCCGGCCCCACGCATTAACTTTCTGTTAACCCATTTAACTCATCAATCCAATGCCTAACTTTGGGTAATTATCTTTCTGCCATGAAAATAAAACACCAAAGCATAGGTCACGTCGACTCCATCGCAACCGATTTGAATTCCAGTTCAGAGAGCAATACATTCAGCATTCGGCAATCAGCCGACGTATTTCTTAGATCGCGCAAAAGGTGCGGCATGGGTTCTGCTTTCTTGCAATCGTCCGGACTGCTACTGCTACTGCCACTTTTTCTCTTTTTCACCGACACAACACAGGCCCAAACGCCTGGTCAAATAGCCAAAACAGACCAGGTACTGCTGCCAAATGGCTGGAAATTGAGTCCGGCGGGGCGTTCGATGCCTTTGGGTGATCTGCCCCTCAATATGCAACTATCCGCATCGGGTGATTTGCTGGCCGTGACGAATAATGGCGAAAGCACACAAAGCATACAACTTATCGACCCCAAAACTGAAAAACAACTGGACGAACGCATTGTTGGTAAGGCCTGGTACGGGTTGGCGTTTAGTCACGACGAAAAAACGCTATATGCCGGCGGGGGGAACGATAACTGGATAATGGCTTTCCATATCGAAAACAGGAAGCTGGGGCGTTGCGATACCATCAAGCTTGCGCCGCACGCCTGGCCAAAAAACAAGGTATGCGCCACCGGCATTGCGGTTAACCGTGCCGGCACGCGACTTTATACAGTTACTAAAGAGGATAGCGCGCTTTATGTGATCGATCTGTCAAGCAGGAATATCGTAAAACGTGTAAAACTGGACGCCGAAGCATACAGCTGCATCTTGTCGCCCGATGAACATACCTTGTACATTTCCATTTGGGGCGGATCGGAAGTAACCTGCTACAACACTTCGACAGGATCGATTACCGGGAGCATCCCTGTAGGCAGCCATCCCAATGAATTGCTGCTGAACAAAAAAGGCAGCATTTTATACGTGGCTAACGCCAATGACAACTCCGTATCGCTGATCAACACAGCAACACGCAAAACCCTTGAGGTGATCAACGCGGCACTGTATCCAACCAAACTCACCGGTTCCACTACCAATGGCCTGGCACTTTCGGCCGACCAGAAAACGCTTTATATAGCTAACGCCGATAACAATTGCCTGGCGGTATTTGAAGTAAGCCAGCCCGGCGAGAGTCGCAGCCTCGGTTTCATCCCCGTTGGATGGTATCCCACTTATGTGCGTACCCTTGGACGCAAGATTTTAGTAGCCAACGGCAAAGGTTTTACCAGTATGGCCAACCCGCAAGGCCCGCAGCCGGTGAAGAAAACAGACAACAGCGGCTACAAAACGGGGGCGACCAACGCCAAAGAGCAATACATTGGCGGGCTGTTTTGGGGAAAATTATCAATTATTGATGCGCCCAGCATCTTGCAGATGAAAAGCTATACCAAACAGGTTTATAGCAATACGCCGTTTAATAACCAGGTTGCGGTTACAGCGCAGGGTGTGGCTGGAAATCCCATTCCGCGGAGACGGGGCGAAAAGTCGCCAATAAAGTATGTGTTTTACATCATTAAGGAAAACCGGACGTACGACCAGGTTTTGGGCGATATCCCGCAAGGTAATGGTGATACCTCGCTGTGCATCTTTGGTGAAAAGGTTACGCCGAACCAGCATGCTATTGCAAATAACTTTGTGCTGCTGGACAATTTTTATGTGGATGCCGAGGTAAGCGCTGATGGCCATAACTGGAGCACAGCCGCTTACGCCACCGATTTTATTGAAAAAACATGGCCAACCAGTTACGGCGGCCGCGGCGGCAATTACGATTCGGAAGGTACCCGCCGTGCGGGGGATCCCCGCGATGGATATATTTGGGATTATTGCAAACGTGCCGGTGTAAGCTACCGCACCTACGGCGAATTTGCCGACGATTACAAACCCAATATTAAATCGCTGGAAGGGCATTATTGCGTAAAGTCGCCCAGTTTTGATCTCAACATTACCGACCGCTACCGCGAACAGGTTTGGGCCCATGATTTCGATTCGCTGGTGGCAATTAACCAATTGCCGCACTTGAGTACCATCCGCATTAGCAACGACCATACCAGCGGGCAGCATAAAGGCGCCATTTCACCCATTGCCGCCGTCGCCGACAACGACCAGGGCGTTGGCCTGATGCTCGAACATTTGTCGCACAGCCCGGTATGGAAGGAATCGGTGGTTTTTGTTTTGGAGGACGATGCGCAAAACGGCCCCGACCATGTAGATGCACACCGGTCGCCGGTTTATGTGGCAGGGCCCTATGTGAAACGGAACACCCCGGTGCATGCCATGTATTCCACGTCAGGTGTGTTGAGAACCATCGAGTTGATCCTTGGCCTTCCGCCTATGAGCCAGTACGATGCCGCAGCTTTGCCGCTATACGAATGTTTCACCAGCACGCCCGACCCGGCGCCTTATACCGTCATTCCCGCCCAGGTCGATTTGGAAAAACGCAACGTAGCCGACAATGAAAGCAGCCGGCGCTCCCAATTTTTTAACCTCGCCAAAGAAGACGCCGTACCCGACCTGGAGTTGAACGCGGTAATATGGAAATATGTAAAAGGTGAAAAGGCCGAATTACCCGCACCGAAACGCAGCGCGTTCGTAATACCGGAGCAGAAAAAGAAGGATGATGACTGAAAGCAGCATCTTCCGGACTTCCCGACTTCCGGACTTCCCGACGTTTCTAACTATAAAAAACAATTTCCTAATTTCGGAGGTTTTTCATCCACACAATACCTATGGCTATTTTAGAAAACGAATACCTCAAAGTTGTGATCGACACCAAAGGTGCACAGTTGAACTCGCTGTACGACAAAGCAAACCAACTGGAACACCTATGGCAAGCCGATCCGAACATTTGGCCCTGGCATGCGCCCAACCTTTTCCCGATAGTGGGGCAGCTAATCGATGACCAACTACTGGTTAACGGTCACAACTATCCCATGAAGCGGCATGGCTTTGCACGGCAATCTGAATTTATTTTGTTAGAGGAAGAGGAAGATCACGCTGTCTTTTCTCTGCCCAATTCCGAACACACCTTGCCGGTTTATCCCTATAAATTCGACTTCCAGGTTTTGTACACACTGATCGATAATGCTTTGCGCATAACGTACAAATTGGTGAACCATGATGACAAAACTATCTTCTTTTCCGTGGGGGGCCATCCGGCGTTCAACGTGCCTTTTTATCCGGGCGAAAAATATGAAGATTATTATATAGAATTTGAGGTAGAGGAACATCTGATAACGCATATAATATCACCAGAGGGCACTTTCAGCGGCGAAACGCGGCGTATCCTTTCACCCGCCAATAAACTGTACCTAACCCGCGACCTGTTCGACCAGGATGCGCTTGTATTCAAGGATCTGCAGTCGCGCGAGGTTACCATCAGAAGCAATAAGCACGATAAAACGGTGACGGTGGAATTTCCGCACTTTAACTACCTGGGGATTTGGGCCAAGGGTGGTGGCGATTTTGTGTGCATAGAACCTTGGCTGGGCTGTGCGGATACGGCGGGAAAACATGTCGACATCAGCCAAAAAGAAGATATTCAAAGTGTTAAGCCGGGCCATGTTTTTGAAGCGGCCTTTTTTATTAGTTTGTAACAGCTTTATTTCCGAAAAACATTTTGCTTTGTTTTAACTTAGTTGAATAAAGCAAGCGCTCCAAAACATGAAAAAAACCATCTACCTTGCCGCAGCAATCCTGTTGCTCAATTTAGCCGCATTCAGCAGCCATGCTGCCACTACTACTGTTGTAACCGCTGATAAACTAACTAAAGAAGCTGTGGCTGCAATGACGCCCGAAGAAAAGCAGGCGCGTTTACTGGAAATAAAACAACGTGTGGAAGAGCTAAAGCAGGAAGACAAGTCGCTGATGACAAAGGATGAGCGAAAAGCATACCGTGCCGAGTTAAAAGATCTGAAAAAAGAATCGAAACTCATCGATCCCAGTTTGTATATGATCGGGGCCGGCATCGTCATACTGATCATATTGCTGCTTATCATTTTTTAATTCTTAATGCCGATGAATACCGATTCTACCCGGAGATTTTCCGACAGGGTGGATAACTACGTAAAATACAGGCCTTCCTACCCGCCGGAAGTTATTGATTACTTAAAGAGAGCGTGCGAGTTACAGCACGGATCACCCATAGCCGACGTTGGTTCTGGCACCGGGATATTTACACGTCTTTTGCTTCAACAGGGCTACATTGTTTATGCTGTTGAACCCAACCATGCTATGCAAAATGCTGCTATCGGGCAATTTAACGGCAATCCGGGTTTTATGGCGGTAAACGGAACGGCCGAAACAACAACCCTGCCTGATCACAGCGTTGATCTGGTTGTTTGCGCGCAGGCTTTCCATTGGTTTGACGCGCAAAAGACCAGGATTGAGTTCAAGCGGATATTAAGTGACAGCGGGCAGGTTGCATTGATCTGGAATAACCGCGACGCCGGTACCAATGAATTTGCCCAGGCGTATGAAAGCTTACTGAAACAGGACTCGGTTGATTACAACAAAGTCAATCACCGCAACATCAGCGACATCGACTTCAAGGCTTTTTTTAAGGATGGCCAATATGAGGCGGTAAAATTCCCCAATGAACAGGTTTTTGATGAAGATGGGCTGTTGGGCCGGGCATACAGCTCCTCATACGTGCCGCAGGAGGGTACCGAAGCAGGTGAAAAGTTTAGGGGGATGTTAAAGGAAATCTTTGCCAGGTATAACAGGAATGGTAAGGTTAGCTTTCATTACCAAACAGAAGTTTACCTCGGGATCGTTTAGGCGCAGCCTCTAATGTCTCTTCTAAATCAATAGTCGGATTCAATATTTTATTAAGTCTTTTGAGCCGGGACTATTGTCCTTATCGCATCTTTCGTTTTCGCAAACCAAATACGATTACTTTTCCGTTCCACAGGACTCAGGTGCTGCTCCTCGTTCAGTATGTCGGTAAAGACTTGCCAGGCATCTTCATCGCGGCCCGCCCGTTTTAAAAAGAGACCGTATTGGTAACGCTGCTCAAAATAGGCATAGCGGCCCTTCATGGCTTTGAATTCGTTTTCAGCCTGTTCAGTTTCGCCCAAATTTTCCAGCGCCATGGCATAAAGCATATGCGACCGCGACCGTGCAAACTGCGGCGTTTTGTAAAGCTTTTTTGCAAGCGGGATAATTTCGGCGTATTGCTGCAGCGCCGAGTAGGCTACGATCAGTTGCTGCATCACATGCTCATTTTCAGAAAAAGCGCCGGTGAGGCTGGCTTTATACAGATCGATTGCTTTCTGTGTTTCGCCGGCAGCGAGGTATGCATCGGCCAGGTTTATTTTGTTGGCGAAAGTATCGGTAAAGCGTAGCTGCTCTTCCAGTTTTTTAAGATTTGCGCCTGGCCGGGAGGGAGGGCCGCTGAAGTTAGTTGGCTTAATAAAGCTTTTCCGGCCGTTAAGCACCTCGCTGTACAAATAAATAATACTTCCAATTATGGGTAGGAATACAATCAATAGGATCCACCTGTTCAATGTTCCCCGGCGATAGCTATGGATCCCGCAAAATATTTGCAGTGCGACAATGAGATAATAATAGGAACCGTAATTGAAAAACATCGATAGCTTGCTGCCGTTTGGCGACAGCGTACCAAATATAATAAATTACCGGTTTAATTTATAGGCTGGTACAGGTCAATCTTTAACAACCTCGTTTAATAGCGGGTGATCTAATGTGGTAATGCTTGCATGATTACTTTTCAATTCATCAAACACGGTTATTTGATTGATGCCTTTTTTAAGCCAGCAGGCCGGCACATAAATTGTTTGCTGCGGGCCGATATACCAATATTTGCCGAGGTTGTGCCCGTTCAAAAAAACGAAGCCTTTGCCAAAACCGCGCATATCCAGGTAGGTGTCACCAGTTTTCGTAAGTGTGAATGTTCCTTTAAAAAGGACTGGTTCGGGATGATCATTCGGCTTATTTCTGCTAAATGTGAACCCGCTTAACGACGTGAAGGGAAATCTGTACATTTTCCATCCGGTTAGGTCAGACCCTCCCAATGTAACTTTGTCTGTAATCCCCTGGCGGTTGTCAATAAGAAACGGACCATAATTTATCCGGCCATTATTTTCAACCAAAATATCAAGGACAGCATTGGCATCCGGAGAACTGATCTGCAGCGAATCCTGCTTTAGCCTTCTGTCCAAAACGCCAACCCGCTTTCCATCGATATAAACCGTTGCAAAATCGCGCATCTCGGTGATCTTTAATAATCCACTGGTGGCATTTTTCAGTGTGGTACGATATAGCACAAAGCCATAGCCCTGGTTCAAATCTTCAAAACAAAGCGGAACCTGGTTGATGACCGGCTGACCAGGATGGCTGAATAACGAGGCCTTTTGATTTAGTTTAATTTGCTTAATCGCAATAGCCGGGGTTTTTGCAGGCACGGGCGGCAGCTTTTGTCCGGGCGGGAGGTGTTTTTCTATCACCTCCCTGAATTTGAAGAATTTGGGTGCAGGGTTGCCTGCTTCATCCAGGGGAGCATCATAATCATAGCTGGCTGTTTGAGGGGCATAGGGATCGGTTTTGCTCATGTTTGCCCCGTTCATAAATCCTCTGGTTGTGCCGCCATGAAACATGTACAGGTTGATGGAAATACCGGCTGACAAAACGGTATCCAGTTTTTTGGCGTCATCATCGGCATTGCTGCCATTGTGCGGACTTCCCCAGCTGTCAAACCAGCCGGGGTACCATTCGGCGATGTAATAGGGACCTTTACCGTCGTGGTATTTGTTGATGAGCGTTTTAACTTCTTTGGGATTGTCGAGGCCGTTAACCGCCGGTAAATAACCGGGCAAATAGCCGCGCGGCATTTGCGAAGGGCCGTCGCAGGTAAACAGCAGGCTCGAAAAACCACCCTCGCGGAATATTTTGCGGTTAATGTCGAGGTAATCTTTATCGTCGCTGTACGAGCCGTATTCATTCTCTATCTGCACCATTAAAATATTGCCGCCGTTGGTTACCAGCAAGGGCGAAAGCTGTTTGCCCAACTGCATGATATAATCGTGGTAGTATTTTAAGAACTTTGGATCTTTACTGCGCACCTTCAATGATTTATCTTTGAGCAGCCACCAGGGGTAGCCGCCAAACTCCCATTCGGCGCAGGCGTAGGGGCTGGGGCGCAGCACCACCCAAAGGCCTTCTTCTTTAGCAATGCGTACAAATTCAGCAATATCGTTGTTGCCGGTAAAATCGAACTTGCCTTCTTCGGGCTCTTCGGCGTTCCAGAAAACATAGGTGCCAATGGTATTCAAGCCCATAGCTTTGGCCATCTGCATACGTGCACGCCAATAGGCGCGCGGTATACGGGTGCAGTGCATTTCACCGGAAATGATCTGGAAGGGCTTGTTATCCAGCAAAAATGTTGAATCGCCGAGGGCGAAGGTGTGCGTTGCTTTTTGCCCGAGGCAAATGTTGGCAAGAATGGCGAGGGCGAAAACTAATAGCGCATGCTTTTTCATTCTGACAAAAGAGCGGAAAAAATCCCCCAGCTTAAAAATTAAAGAAAATTATTTTTCGTTTAATCGCTCGTTTTCTAAAGCCATAAGAACATCTTTCAAGTTTCCAGGCAGATGATCGGTGACTATATGCCAGATTATTTCGTAGTCAATTCCAAAGTATTCATGGCTAATCCGATTTCGTAAGCGGTACATCTCCTTCCAGGGCACTTGAGGATACTTAGTCTTGGCGTTCTCCGATAAATTCCTCGAAGCTTCGCCAATAACCTCAAAATTGCGGATTACCGCATCAACGGTTTTATAATCTTGCTTAAATTTAATGAAATCCAACCCTGAGACATATTCTTCGACTCTTTGCATGGAAAGAACAATGTCTTCAAGGTAAAGTATCTGATCTCGTTCGCCGGCTTTCAAATGTATTTTACCTCGTTGAGGATCGCGTTCTTGATTCGTGCTTTTATACCGTCCTTTGTTGTTAAGTCTACTTTAATGCCTAAGGACTGCTCCAGGAAACCTTCTAAGGTAAAAAAGGCCCAGCCTACAGGTTTTGAAAACTCTACCACCAAATCTAAATCGCTGGTATCTGTTTGCAGTCCTTTCGCATACGATCCAAAATAGCCAATGCTGCTTACATGAAATTTCTCTGTAAGTACGGGTTTAATGTCGCGTAGCCTGGTTTCTATTTCGGTAGTTGATAACATCAACGCAAGTTAGCTATTTTTAATTTCATTAATGTTTTAAGATTCTAAAATGACGGGCAATTGGTAACGCGGGTTTGCCACTGCCTTTGACTTCGAACGGATTTGAATTGCCCTCTTTGCTTTAACCAACAAATGTTGACTAAAACAGTCCCAACTGCCCGTTATCATCCATTTCAATATCGTCGGGATTGGTGATCTCGAAATCGATTTTCTTAGGCGGCGTTGGCGGCGCTTCCGCCGGTGCATTAACCGGTTTTGAAGGCTCAGTTTGCGGCTCTGCTTTATCACTTTTAATCTCCGGGGCGGCTTTGGTCGTTTCAGCCGGTTTTGCCGCTTCGGCCGGCGTTTCGGCAATGGGTTCCGTTTCGAATGTTGATTCCTCTTCATCGGCCGGTCCGGTTTGCCCGCTTTCCTCAACAGGGATCTCGCCTGCAAATTCCACCGATTTAACCGGGTGCTGCACCAGGCGGTTGCCCATCGCTTTCATGCCTTTTACATCGATTAGGGTGGCGAGGTCGATCTCCAAAGTCTCCGACGCCTGTTCTTTACCCTTTAGCTGAACCACCGTCACAAGTGGATGGGCTGCGCCCGATATCAATACCAGTTTCGATCCGCTCTCATCGCTGATGAGGCTTACCTGTTTGCCGATCACCGTATTCTCAAACATGAACCGTTTTGCAAGGTAGTTTTTTGATTTTCCGTCGATATGAACTGCCGAATAAACTTTTTCAGGATTATATTTTTCGATCAAGATCATCTTGTCGTCGAAGTGGTTATTCAAGTCGAAACTGGTGAGTTCGTAGATGCCAGTGCTTAGGATGGTGAGTATCTTGTCGTCCCCGTCAAATTCGCCGAGGTATTTGCCACGGCCGTCGGCATTGAGACGTTTCAGGATTTCGTCGTACCATATCTTGCGGCCCGACAGTGTGGAAAGGCCCTTGCTTTTCAGGACGATCTTTTTTACCGGGTACTTGGTGACGATGTTACCCAGCGAGGCCCGCCCTTTTATGGTCACTGCTGCGAAATCTTCGTCGAATTGCAGCTTTTTGAGTTTGCTATGCGGCTTTAGTTGGATATTTACGATTTCCGCCTCGCCGTTGGGGTTGGCGCTGAAATATAATACGCGGGTACCTTTGCTGCCCTTGGTAAGATCGTATTCTTTATCGCGGGTAACGCCTACCACCGAGAAGCGCTTGATGTAGCTTACACCGCTCTGCCCATCCTTATAGATCATGTTGTAAACGGTGCGCTCATCGTTCTTTTTGAATACGGCAGCATGGATAATTTCCTTGCCGACAAACACCTTGTCCTGCACTTTGGTGATCATGCATCGGCCATCCGCCCGGAAAACGATGATCTCGTCGATATCGGAGCAATCGCATACAAACTCGTCCTTTTTCAAGCCGCTGCCGATGAAGCCGTCGTCGCGGTTGACATATAGCTTAACATTGGCGAGCGCTACCTGGGCAGCTTCCACGCGGTCGAATGTGCGCAGCTCGGTTTTGCGTTCGCGGCCCTTGCCGTATTTATCCTTTAGTTTTTGAAACCAGGCAATTGCAAAATCGGTCAAATGCTTCAGGTGGTGCTTAACTTCTTTTATCTCCGCCTCCAATCCTTTGATCTGCTCGTCCGTTTTCTTTACGTCGAAACGAGTGATGCTGCTCATCGGCTTGTCGATCAGTTTTTTATAGTCTTCCGGAACGATCTCGCGATAAAACTGCGGGAAGAAGGGCGTGAACAGCTTGTTCAACACGTCCACCACGGTATCAAAATTGCCGGAACTTTCGTACCCCGGGTTTTTATACATCCCCTCCTGTATAAATATTTTCAACAGGGAGTTGAAGAATATTTTTTCCATCAGTTCCTTCAGCTTGATCTCGAGCTCCATTTTGAGCAGACGGCGGGTGTTATGCGTGCTCTCGCTAAGCATGTCGTTCACACTCATAAACCGCGGCTTGTCATCCTGTATAACACAGGTATTGGGCGATATGGAAACCTCGCAATCGGTAAAGGCGTAAAGGGCATCGATGGTGACGTCGGGCGAAATGCCGGGGGCAAGGTGAACCACGATCTCCACGTTTTTGGCCGTGTTGTCCTCGATCTTTTTGATCTTGATCTTACCTTTTTCATTAGCCGCCACAATGCTTTCCATCAGGCCGCCGGTGGTGGTGGTGTATGGTATTTCAGTGATGGCAAGGGTCTTCTTATCGCGCTCCACGATTTTGGCCCGCACCCTTACTCTGCCTCCGCGCTGCCCCTCGTTATAGGCAGCAACGTCAGCCAGGCCTCCGAAGGGGAAGTCGGGCATCAGGTCGGGCCGGTTTCCCTTAAGTACTTCAATAGAAGCGTCGATCAGCTCAATAAAATTGTGGGGTAATATTTTGGTAGCAAGCCCAACGGCAATGCCGTCAGCGCCCTGTGCCAATAACAACGGGAATTTTACAGGCAGGGTGATCGGCTCGCGGTTACGGCCGTCATAGCTGGCCTGCCAATCGGTGGTATCAGGATTGAAAACAACGTCGAGTGCAAATTTTGACAGGCGGGCTTCGATATAACGCGGCGCGGCAGCTGAGTCGCCGGTTACCGGGTCGCCCCAGTTGCCCTGGCAATCGATGAGGAGGTTTTTTTGTCCTAATTGTACCATGGCATCGCCGATGGAAGCATCACCATGGGGGTGGTATTTCATGGTATTACCGATCACGTTGGCAGCCTTGTTGAAGCGGCCGTCGTCCATCTCTTTAAGGGAGTGAAGTATCCGGCGCTGAACGGGTTTTAAACCGTCGTTGATATGCGGAACGGCACGATCGAGGATGACGTAGGAGGCATAATCGAGGAACCAGTTTTCGTACAGCCCGTCGAGGGAAGTGATGTTATGAAGTGTTTCGTTGTTATTACCGGGCGTATTATTATTAGTCAAATCTTCGCTCATCAACTATCAGAAATTATGGATGGGTAAATATATGGGTTAATGCGCAGATGTGCGGATTTCGCAAGTGCGGATTTTTAAACAGTTAGGAGATATTAACACATTTGCAGGTATGGGGCTTTGGGGGCAGAATTGACAGCTTTGGAAAGATAGATTTTCTTAAAACGTAGTTTTGTTTTTGAATACGATCATTATGTTCGTAAATTTGATAGATGGCAACGCTAACTATAGAGATTGATAAAGAACGGGATCTGCCCATTTTGCAGGAATTTTTAACCCGAATGGGTTTGAAATTTGAAGTTGAAGACGACGAAGATTGGGGCGGACTTCCGGAAGAAGCAATAAAAGGCATCAAGGCCGGGCTGGAAGACGTGGAAGCAAGCCGGGTGCACTCACACGAATCCGTCATGGCGGAGTTGAAAAGAAAAATAACCAATTTCCGGAGTAAAAATGCCTGATAGGGGTTAACGTGGTCTGATCGGGCTTTGATGGAAAATGATAAGCTTACAGATTATTTATTGGCCGAATGGGGTGTAGAAATAGCGCAAAAAGTAGCGCAACTAATAGAAGACACTGCAGACAGAATCCGACGGAATCCAGAACACTTCCCTATATTTATCAAAGGCAAAAAGATACGGCGCTGCGTAGTTTCGCCTCAAACGTCCATCTTTTTTAAAGTCAATAAAGATGAGATATTCATTATTTCACTCTTTGATAATCGGCAGAGTCCCAGAAAACGCAGACTTTGAGAGCACGTTCGCTTTTTACCATGTTGAAAAGCCCTGATTACAACCGATGAGGTCCGTACAACCCCTTGCAAATTAAGAATTACAAAGAACCCGGCTATTTGAATTCATCCGCTACACTGCTCGGGAAACACATAAGAAATAGTTTGACAAAAAGATTTTATTGAAGAATAAACAAGATACACCGGGCGTATCCGCAATAAAAGCCTTACTTTGGTTTGCCTGGTTACTTATTCCTGCTACTATGAAACGATTTTGCTTGCTTTTTTTGATCCTGTTGACAGCGGCCACTTCGTTTGGCCGCCACCGGGTACCGGACCTGAAATTATTCAAAGCTGATGACCCGCATATCCAGTATTTCGGTCGGGTTGATTTCTCCAATGCGGAGGCGCCGCGTATCTGGGCTCCGGGCGTTTATATCGTTGCCCGGTTCAAAGGCAGCACCTGCCAGGTCTTGATCAACGACGAAGCCGGCGGCAGCAACCATAATTACCTCGAGATCGTTATCGACGGGAAAAACCCCTATCGCATCAAGCTAACGGATAAAGTCAATGTGATCAATATTCCGGAGGGCCTCGCTGATACCGAACATACCATCCTGATTTGCAAAGACACCGAATCAAACATCGGATATATTGATTTTGAAGGGATCAAATGCGAAAAGCTTTTATCACTTCCCCCTAAACCCAAACGGAAAATCGAATACTTCGGCGACAGCATTACCAGCGGCACCGGCATGGATTTAAGTACGATACCTTGTGGAGCGGGCCAGTGGTATGATGAGCACAATGCCTATATGAGCTATGGCGCTCTTACATCCCGCAACCTCGATGCCCAATGGATACTCACCGCATTGGCAGGTGTTGGCCTGGTGCACAGCTGCTGTAATATGGATGTGGTGATGCCGCAAATATACGATAAGGTCAACTTGCGAGCGGACACGATCGCATGGAATTTTGATAATTATAAACCCGATGTGGTAACAATATGCCTTGGCCAGAATGACGGGCCTAAGCAGGACTCCGCTCAATTTTGTAATGCATACGTTAAGCTGGTGCAGGCCATCAGGAGCCATTATCCCCAGGCAGATATTGTCTGTTTAACAAGTCCCATGGGTGATGCGACCTTAACGCCTGTTTTGAAAAAATACCTTACCGCCGTTACGGCTTATTTAAACACAAATGGCGACAAGCGGATTTATAGATATTTCTTCTCCAAACAATACCATAATGGGTGCGGGGGTCACCCCGATCTGGCTGAGCATAAATTGATCGCAGACGAATTGACTGCTTATATTAAGCAGGTGAAAGGGTGGTAAACCAGACCTCCACCCATTGGTATTAGTTCGTGGATAAGGTCAGCGGCTTTGAACAAATTTTGTATTTTTGCCGCTCACAAAAAATAGAATAATGACCCGGCGCACAAAGATTAAGGCATTGCTTGAAAGCGAACAAACCGATATCGAGGTTTTGGTTAAAGGATGGGTACGCACCTTTCGCAATAACCAATTTATCGCTTTGAATGATGGCTCAACCAATCATAACCTGCAGGTGGTGGTCGATTTTGAAAACACCAATCCGGCTAAATTAAAGCGTTTGACCACGGGGGCCGCTATCAGCGTTAGCGGGACCCTGGTTGCCTCTCTTGGTAAAGGGCAAAAGGTAGAAGTAAAGGCTAAGGAAATTGATATCCTGGGCGATTGCGATGCCGAAACTTATCCTATCCAGCCAAAAAAACACAGCCTCGAGTTTTTGCGCGAAAATGCACACTTGCGCTTCCGCACCAATACATTTGGGGCCGTTTTCCGGGTGCGCAATACGCTCGCTTACGCCATTCACCAGTTTTTCCAGGAGCGGGGTTTTGTGTACCTGCATACGCCCATCATCACGGCTTCAGATGCCGAAGGTGCGGGGGAAACTTTCCACGTTACCAATTTCGACCTCAACAGGATCCCCAAAACGGACGACGGCGAAATCAACTACGAGGAAGACTTTTTCGGCCGGGCTACTAACCTTACCGTGTCGGGACAGTTGGAAGGTGAGCTTGGCGCCCTGGCATTGAGCGATATTTATACGTTCGGACCGACATTCAGGGCGGAGAATTCGAATACCACCCGGCACGTTGCCGAGTTTTGGATGATAGAGCCGGAAATGGCTTTTTATGATCTGAACGATAACATGGACCTGGCGGAAGCATTGCTGAAATATGTGATCAAATATGCTTTGGAAAAAAATGCTGACGACATCGAGTTTTTAACCCAGCGCCTGCTCGACGAGGAAAAGCAGAAACCCCAGCAGGCTCGCTCCGAAATGAACCTGGTTGAAAAGCTGAATTTCTGCCTCGACAAAGATTTTGAGCGGCTCACCTATACCGAAGCCATCGATATATTGAAGGAATCGACCCCTAATAAAAAGAAGAAATTTCAATACCCCATTGAAGGCTGGGGCACCGATCTGCAGTCAGAACATGAGCGCTATCTGGTGGAAAAGCACTTCAAAAAGCCGGTGATCCTTACCGATTACCCCAAACAGATCAAGGCATTTTATATGCGCCAGAACGATGACGGCAAAACCGTGCGGGCCATGGATATCCTCTTCCCGGGTATCGGCGAAATGGTGGGCGGGTCGCAGCGCGAGGAACGGCTTGATAAACTGGAGCAGCGGATGGACGAAATGGGTATCTCCAAAGAAGAACTGTGGTGGTACCTGGATACGCGCAGGTTTGGTACTTGTCCGCATGCCGGCTTTGGTTTAGGCTTTGAACGCCTGATCATGTTTGTGACGGGCATGGGGAACATCAGGGATGTGATACCGTTCCCGAGGTACCCTAAAAACGCCGAATTCTGACCGCTGATTCTTGACCGTTGATTAAGCTGACTTTCCTGATTCCGTTGACCTGGCATGCTGTTAGATTTGCAAAATGACTTCCGATTATGCCGGTGATAAAGCTCGAAACCAATATAAACGCCCCCAGCGAACGATGTTTTGACCTCGCACGGAGCATCGATCTGCATACGAATTCCATGAAGCACACCGGTGAGCAGGCTGTTGCCGGGCGAACGCAGGGGCTTATTGAATTGGGCGAAACCGTCACCTGGCGGGCAAGGCATTTCGGCATTTGGCAGACGCTCACTTCAAAGATCACGCAGTTTGACTATCCGAACAGCTTTACCGATGAGATGGTTAGCGGAGCTTTCCGGTCATTTAAACATGAGCACCGTTTCCGGCAGGTAAACGGACAAACGGTAATGACCGATGTTTTTTCGTTTGAAGCGCCATTTGGGTTATTGGGGCGACTGGCAAACTTTCTTTTCCTGCGGCGTTATATGAAAAGGCTTTTGGAAATTCGAAACCATGTTATAAAGCAGGCTGCCGAAGCAAACGGGTAATGACAGAGCTTTTCCTAATTGTTAGGAGTCATGATAAAATTAAGACCACTTCCCTGACGTCAGGAAAATGGTGTATATAAAATTCAGTCTATTAGCGATTGATGCTTATAAAGATTGGCATTCTACTCTCTGCATATTTTACTCTGATCACCTTCCCGGTGTTAGGAAAGTGATAGTTTCATCGTTGAAACCAATTTCTTTGAGCCCGCATATCCTTTAGTTCAGGTTCCAATTCTTGATGTCTTTTTCGCGCTTAGCGATATCAATTATTGCCCCTAATAACCCTTATGCACAATCAAAAAGCTCACCCTTTCTGTTTTATGGAAAGGAATATCCCAGTTACCCTGGTAGGTGATCTTGGCAGGCAATAATTCCCCATCAACTTTGGTCAATTCGATATTCATTTGTATGTCAAAGCTGAAGAACATATTGCTGTATTTAAGGTCGACGTAGCGGCCGAGGATCTGGAAGGTGCGGGTATCAAAAATGGTGGTGAGTTCTTTGATCACTACGTCGTTATCCGAGATGCTGGGCTTTCGCACCACGCGGAAACGGTAAACCGGGATCGAGTCGAGGTACTTGCCGCGGGCAAACTGGTAGAAGTAATAACCGCGCATATCCTTTGAGAATATTTCGGATTTGCTGCTGATGAACGGTATACCGGTAACTTTATGCCCCGGCGCGAAGATCAGCGTCTTTAATTTCTCCTTGTAGGTTTGGTTTTTGGTCCCGGAGCCGCCAAGATCGGGGCCGCTTGCATAATCGGAATTGTAGGCGTTGTTGAATATATAATCGAACATTTCCAGCGTGTACAGCTGGTATTTACCATTTGATTTATAAACGTTCCCGCTATCACGCTTAGCGAGGTATTCGGTTTTGTGCTTGCCGTTGATGCGGCTATATTGAATTTTCCGGTAAATTTTCCCGTCGATGTGGTTGCGTTTGTCGTAGGTATAAATCCGGTTTTCGGCCAGAAAGGAAAACCGTTTCATGTTGCGGAAAGCGTTGTAAAAACCGGTGTCGCGCAGCACGGCGTCGATAAAATCCTGCGCATTTAACTTATGCGAGTGTATGTTAATGGCCGAGTCGATAACGATGGTGCGGATGGTATCGGGATTAAAGCGTTTGATCTGCTGGGCGGAGGAGCAGAAAGCGAAAAGCAGAAAGCAGAAAGCAGGGAGAAGGCTTTTTTTCATTTGCTGGTGTTTGCGGACAACCGGGTAACGCAGCTATCCGTCGCTACCTAAAACATAATCAATTTCCAAGCTGCCTAATAGCCAGATAAGCCATCAAACCGGTGCTTATTTTAAAAGCGTCCTCTTCCACATCAAACGTCGGCGTATGTACGGATGAAATAATTCCCCGGCTTTCGTTGCGGGTACCTAAACGGTAGAAGCAGGAGTCGGCAACCTGTGAATAATAGGCGAAATCTTCCGCCGCCATCCAGATGTCGAGGTCGAGCACGTTTTCTTTCCCTAAATAATCCTCGGCATGGCCGCGGGTGGTCGCAGTGAGTTTTTCCTCGTTGATGAGGAAAGGATAGCCTCTCACGATATTGAATTCGCAGCTGCCCCCCATGCTTTCAACGAGGCCTTCTGCCATCTTTTTCATGCGGCGGTGGGCCTCATCGCGCCATTTTTCGTCCATGGTACGGAAGGTGCCTTCGAGATAAACTTCATTTGGAATTACATTTGTTGCGCCATTGGCGATCACTTTGCCAAAGGATAGAACGGATGGATTTTTCGGGTCGGCAAAACGGCTCACCACCTGCTGCAGGGCGGTTAACATATGCGCGGTAATGATGACCGGGTCCACATTCATTTGGGGTTGTGCGCCGTGGCCGCCTTTTCCCTTTACAGTGACATATATTTCATCGGTCGAGGCCATGTATTTGCCAGCCCTGAAACCTACCTTGCCGGCATCGATCAATGGCATAACATGCTGGCCTAAAACCGCCTGTGGTTTTGGGTTTTCCAGTACGCCTTCTTTGATCATCAGGCTGGCCCCGCCTGGCAGTTTTTCTTCAGCCGGCTGAAAGATCAGCTTTACCGTACCGGCGAACTGGCTTTTTAAACCCGTCAGAATTTTTGCGGTGCCTAAAAGTGAGGACGTATGCGCATCGTGACCGCAGGCATGCATTACGCCTGTGTTTTGCGAGCGGTAGGGCACCTCGTTAGCTTCGGTGATGGGCAGGGCATCCATGTCGGCACGGAGCGCAACGACATTTCCCGATGCTTTGTCGCCCGTTATAAGGGCCACCAGGCCGTTGTCGGCCATCCTTTGGTACTCAAGACCAAGCTCATCTAGCTTGCCGGCGATGAACGCCGAAGTTTGCGTTTCGTGAAATGAAAGCTCGGGGTTAGCATGCAAGTGGCGGCGATTGGCAACTACATCGTTAAATATATCCTGTGAAAGCTGCTGTATCTGCTCTTTAATCATTGGGCGTTTCGGATTTTGGCGGATTTATTTTAGTGGGTATGATAAACAGGGTGGAAAACATGCCGTTGAGCTCGCTTTCCAGCTTTTGAGCTTCGAGCCTTGTGCGGAAATCACCGGCCTGTACCTTAAAATTTGGCTCGATGTAAGAAACATATGTGGCTACTTCGGGAAACTCATTAGCGAATTTTGCCTGTGCATCGTAGGCGGCCTGCCTGTTGGAGCCAAAAAATATCTGGACGCGGAAACCAGTTGATGAAGGGTCGCTGCCCGGGATAGTTTTACTGAGATTTGGCCGGCGCGCGGCAAAGGTATCTATTAGCGGATCTTTAATAACCTCGACTTTACCGCGGGTTTGGGCGGAGGAAAATGACGGAATGAAAAAGAGGCAGCAAATTAGCGCGGTTAATAGGATGTATTTTGCAGAGGTTTTCATGGTGTTTAACACAATGTCGGCGCAAATGGTTCCATCAGCGTAAATGTTGAATCATTCAACATTGTCATAGCATGATGTACAGGTTTTCTCCCTCGTACCTGCCTGCCTGTCGGCAGGCCTCGGTCGAAATGGCAATTTTTTCTTATCAGCATTGCGAGCCGAATGGCCCGCAATGCTGATAAATATTATTTGTTATGCCTGGCCGGCGCCGTGGCAGTTTTTGTATTTTTTTCCGCTGCCGCAAGGACATGGGTCGTTCCGGCCCACCTTGTTTTCCACCCTTACCGGCATCGGTTTTTGAAGCTCTCGCATATCCTGTAAGGCTGCGCCATTGGCCTCCCCTACCAGTTCCGGTTTGGACGTACGCAATTTCTTCAAATCCAATTTGGGCTGCGGACGTGCCTCGCGCACTTCTTCGGGCTGCTGCTGAACCGGGATGCCTCCCCTGAACAGGAAGCTTACCAGCTCTTTGTTCACACTGGCCAACATCTGCCTGAACAATTCAAATGCCTCGAACTTATAAACCAACAAAGGGTCCTTTTGTTCGTAAACCGCATTCTGTACCGACTGTTTTAATTCGTCCATCTCACGCAAATGCTCTTTCCAGGCATCGTCGATCAGGTATAGGTTAACGTTCTTTTCAAATGACTTGAAAACTTCGAGGCCTTTGTTTTTGATCGCTTTTTTGAGCGGAACAGCCACCTGGACGCCGTTTATGCCATCGGTAAACGGCACAACAATGTTTTCTACATACTCGCCGCGGGTTTCGAACACGTCTTTAAGCACGGGATAAGCCTGCGCTGCTATGGATTCCTGCTTGCGTTTGTAAAATTCGGTAACTGCCGCAAAAACATAATCGGTAATTTTGGGTATCGACCAGTTTGTGAAATCATCGTGCGAAAGCTCAATGTCGACAGAAAACAAACGGATGATCTCGAGCGTAAGGCCTTCGTAATTATTGGTTTCCTTATACTCGGTCACAACATCCTCCACCACATCAAAAATGGTGTTGTTTATATCCACATCAAGCCGATCGCCGAATAAGGCGTTGCGGCGCTTGGTGTAAATAACGTTACGCTGCGAGTTCATTACGTCATCATATTCCAATAAGCGCTTGCGGATACCGAAGTTATTTTCTTCCACTTTTTTCTGCGCGCGCTCGATGGAATTTGAGATCATCGAGTGCTGGATCACTTCCCCTTCTTCGATTCCCATTTTAACCATCAGGTTGGAAATACGCTCGGAACCAAACAAGCGCATCAGGTTATCCTCGAGCGATACAAAAAACTGTGAAGATCCGGGGTCGCCCTGCCTGCCTGCACGACCACGCAACTGGCGGTCCACACGGCGCGATTCATGCCTTTCGGTACCAACGATAGCCAAACCACCGGCGTCCTTTACATTTGGCCCCAGCTTGATATCCGTACCACGGCCGGCCATATTGGTAGCGATGGTTACGGTCCCTGATTTACCCGCTTCGGCAACGATATCAGCCTCTTTTTGATGCAGCTTTGCATTCAGTACGTTATGTTTAATGCCGCGCAGTTTCAGCATACGGCTGATCAATTCGGATATTTCGACAGAGGTAGTACCCACCAATACAGGTCTGCCGGCCTGGGTAAGCTTGGCGATCTCTTCGGCAACGGCATTATACTTCTCGCGAACGGTGCGGTACACCAGGTCCTGGCGATCTTCGCGGCTGGTCGGCGTGTTTGTTGGAATTTCCACCACATCCAGCTTGTATATTTCCCAGAATTCACCTGCTTCCGTAATGGCTGTACCCGTCATACCACAAAGCTTGTGGTACATGCGGAAGTAGTTTTGCAGAGTAACCGTCGCGAAAGTTTGGGTGGCATCTTCAACCTTTACATTTTCTTTGGCTTCGATAGCCTGGTGCAAACCGTCAGAGTAGCGGCGGCCATCCAAAATACGGCCGGTTTGCTCATCCACGATTTTTACCTTTCCTTCATCAACGATGTATTCGGTGTCCTTCTCGAACAGGGTATACGCCTTCAATAATTGGTTTACCGAATGGATACGTTCCGACTTGATAGAGAAATCGCGCATCAGGGCATCCTTTTTAGCGATCTTTTCTTCCGCCGGCAGATCCGACTTTTCGATATCCGAAATCTCGGTACCTACGTCTGGCATCACAAAGAAACCGGGGTCTTCGCCTGAAGCGGTGATCAATTCAATCCCTTTTTCTGCAAGCTCCACCTGGTTGTTCTTTTCATCGATGATAAAGAACAACTCGGCATCAACTTTATGCATTTCCTTGCTTTGGTCCTGCATATAGTAGTTCTCTGATTTGAGCAAGGTTTGCCGGTTGGCGCCTTCGCTTAAATATTTGATAAGTGCTTTGCTTTTTGGCAAGCCACGGAATGCGCGCAATAGCGCCATGCCACCTTCGTCCGGTCCTAATTTGCCGTCGGCGATTAATTTCTTTGCTTCGTTCAGTGCGCCGTTAACGTATGCTTTCTGTGCATTCACCAAACGCTCGATACGGGGCTTCAACTCATAAAACTCGTGTTCATCGCCACGCGGTATCGGGCCCGAAATGATCAAAGGCGTACGCGCATCGTCGATCAAAACAGAGTCCACTTCGTCCACCATGGCATAGTGCAGTCTTCGCTGTACCAGTTCTTCGGGGGTGCGTGTCATATTGTCACGCAGGTAATCAAAACCAAACTCGTTGTTGGTGCCGAACGTAATATCAGCGAGGTATGCTTTGCGGCGTTCTTCGGAATTCGGTTCGTGCTTGTCGATACAGTCTACCGACAGGCCATGGAACTCATATAAAGGACCCATCCATTCCGAGTCGCGTCGGGCCAGGTAATCGTTAACCGTTACAATATGCACCCCCTGGCCGGCTAAGGCATTCAGGTAAGCGGGCAAAGTAGCAACCAGTGTTTTACCTTCGCCCGTAGCCATTTCAGCAATTTTGCCCTGGTGCAATACAACACCGCCAATAAGCTGCACATCATAGTGCACCATATCCCAGGTCACCTCATTACCGGCAGCAAACCAGGTATTGTGGTGGATGGCTTTTTCGCCTTTTATCAGCACATTGGATTTGCGGGCAGCCAGGTCTCTGTCGAACTGGGTCGCGGTGACTTCGATGGTAGCGTTTTCCTTAAACCGCCGGGCCGTTTCTTTTACCACGGCAAACGCTTCGGGGAGTATCTCTAACAAAACCTCCTCAAGGTCCTTGTTTCGCTCCTTCTCCAACTTATCGAGCCGGGTGTAAAGCTCCACTTTTTGAGAAACGTCGAGCTCGGGGTCTTCGGTCTGCTCTTTTATGCTTGCCAATTCCGCATCGGTATCGGCCAGGGCATCAGCTATGGTTTGTTTAAAGGACACGGTCCGGGCCCTCAATTCATCGTTGCTTATTCCGTCCAGTTTGTCATATTCGGCTTTTACCTTATCAACATAAGGCACCAGGACTTTAACATCCCTTTCCGACTTATTTCCGAACAGTTTACTGATAAAACTTAACATATTATATTTTTATACTGCGGCCTGCTCAAACATTGCGCCATAGCAATATTGAGCCATATTGGCAGGGCAAAGGTACTATTTTTGTGGGATGATTAGGTAAATTGTTGGAATGTTGGAAGGTTGAAATGTTGGAAGGTTATGTTATTGGATCACAGATTGAGGGTGTTTTCTACGATTGCGCCGGCCTGGGAGAGTGTTGAATAGCTAATTAGGTGAATTGGGTGAATAGATTGGCTGGGTCCAGGATTGAAATTATATATGCGGTTGCATGGATAGTCGCCAAGCAAAGAACCGCTCGACCAGTAATCGGTGAAACTAAGCGACCTCATGACTGACATTGAAAACAAACAACAGGTGAATAAAGAACGTTAGCTCTCTTTAGTACCGCTTTGAATCAATAGCTCACGAAATGTCGGGATTCCAACTTCCGCATTCAAGGCAGTCGGTGTAATCACAAAAAATAATCAGCGCTCCTGTGCATCCATGATGCTCCCCACAACTTTTCCGTAAGCCAATACGGGCGCGGCGGCGACAGATATTTTCTTTTTCCAATGCACGTAACGGTCATTGATAAAATTATCCCAGTTATAACCGTTTAGCTGTGCGCGGCCAAAGGAAATGCACGGTTCGGTGAGTTTGGTGGTATGCCACCAGCCTGACGGGAATAACAAGGTTTCGCCCTCTTCGAGAACGAACTCGATGGGTACTGCATCTTTAAATAAGGGGAACTTTTCGTAGTCGGGATCGAGGAAGTTTACCTGTGAGAACTTCGGATTTCCCGGGTAGGGATACATGGCGGGTGTTTGATCCGGCGGGTACATAATAAAGGATTTCGACCCATATATCTGCGTGATCTGCGTATGCATATACAAGGCGTCATAGTGCAGATAAGGAAAACTTGAGCCGGCGCCGCCAAAAAATATTTCGTACACTGTAGTGCCCTGCAGCAGCTTTTTCGGCATTAGCTTATGGTTAACGCGGTCCATCTGTCCATAAACGATTTGGGGCATAAAGTCGGCCACCAATTCGGGGAATACCTTCCTGATATCGAAATTATAGGGGTAAGGGGCAGGATTTTTGGCTGTTGAAGTCAACATCTGGTCGATAAAATCGTCCATTTTATAATCAACCCCGCTGATATTCTTGATAATGTGCGGGTAGTGTTCTCTAAACCACAAAGGCGTAAATTTTTTCATCGCCTTCCAGTCTTTGGCAGCATCGGTCAACACCACGGGGCGTGATTTTTTTACATAGTCGTTGATGAATTCATCGTGCGGCAAGTTGGTACGCTTATCAACAGTTTGTGTTGCGTACATGGGCTTAACCTGGGGTTCTTCAGTTAGCATATTGCTTCGAGTTTAAATCCGGACCGGACAACAGGCTGCTCACAGCCGTTACGTCGCATTTATACGAGAGAATTGTGTAAATGTTTGCAGTATTCGGTGGGCAGTTCGCAGGTTTTTGTATTTTCTGAACTAATTTTCGTCTTCCTGGCTGTCATCCTCCTCATCGTCCTCGTCGAACTCGTCGAAAAAGTGATCCTCGTCAAACATCAGGTCTTCTAATTTTTCCTGTTCGGGCGTGCTGGTATCAAAGCGGATAGCCCAGTTGTCGGGGATATCGTAGGTTTTGTCGAAACCACGTATCCACTCATTAAAAACCAGTCGGAACTCGTCCACTTTGTCACGCATCAGGTCTACGTAATCTTCCTCGTTTATCTCGACCATGGATGAAAACGATACGGCGTTGAACATATCCTGCACAGCCAGTTTGATCAACACGGCATTTTGCATTCGCAACGAATACAAGCCCCCGCCTTCTGCCCCTGCAATTTTAGCCTGTATTAAGGCGGCGTTGCTCAGCATCTGAACGGCGAGATGTTCCTTCATCTCGTCTTCCTTCAGGGTTTCGGCAATAACCTCAGCCAGGTCAAATAGTTCCTGAGATTTTTTATAGACCGGTATTTTCTCCCATTTTTCTAATCGGCGATTCATAGCGCGCGGTTTTGTGGAGGTAAAAATACGTATTAATGTGCAGATATGCGGGGAACGATGTGCGGATGTGCAAATGTGCGGATGTGCAGATGTGCGAATGTGCAGATGGGGAATGCAGGGAACAATGAGCGGATTCGAGGATGATTTCGATGAGGGGATGGCATTGATGTGTTGATTTCAATGTGCGAATGGCCTATAGGTGAATAAAATATTAAGAACCTGCGAATTTTTTATCTGCACATTTGCACATCAAAAACACATCTCTTTTTTCATCCGCACATCTGCACATCAAAATCGTCCGCACATTATCTTATCTTTGGCCGCATGAATATCCTGCTCCTCGGCTCGGGCGGAAGGGAAAGCGCCTTCGCCTGGAAAATAGCGCAAAGTCAGCAATGCCAACAACTTTTCATTGCCCCGGGCAATGCCGGAACGGAGCAGTATGGCACCAATCTCGACCTTAAAGTGACCGACTTTGCCGGAATAAAACAGGCCGTACTTACCCATAAAATTGACCTGGTTTTGGTGGGACCCGAAGAGCCGCTGGTAAAGGGCATACACGATTTTTTCCTGGCGGATGCGGAATTGAAACACATCCCGGTGATCGGCCCCGAAGCGGAAGGCGCCCAGCTGGAAGGGAGCAAGGACTTTTCGAAACGGTTTATGCAACGTCATAATATACCAACAGCTGCTTCGAAAACCTTTACCCGCGATACGCTCGACGAAGGATTAAAGTACCTGGCCGCTGCCGGGCTGCCGGTGGTGTTAAAGGCCGACGGCCTTGCTGCGGGCAAAGGCGTTTTGATTTGCGTTAGCCTGGAAGAAGCGCAAGACGAATTGAAGGCAATGCTGGTCGATGCCAAATTTGGCGACGCGAGTTCAAGGGTAGTGGTTGAACAATTTTTACAGGGCATTGAGCTTTCGGTTTTCGTGATGACCGATGGCTCTCATTATAAAATACTGCCGGAGGCTAAGGATTATAAACGCATCGGCGAGGGCGACACCGGTTTAAATACTGGGGGAATGGGTTCTGTTTCGCCCGTGCCTTTTGCAGATAAGGCTTTCATGGATAAGGTGGAAGATCAGGTTATTATCCCGACGGTTGAAGGGCTCAAAAAAGACCATATACCTTACAAAGGCTTTATTTTTATCGGCCTGATGAATTGCGAAGGTGAGCCACATGTGATTGAATACAACTGCCGCATGGGCGACCCCGAAACCGAAAGTGTTATGCCTCGTATCGCTTCCGACTTTGTCGACCTGCTAAAAGGCGTGGCTGAAGGAAATTTGCATGAAAAGGAACTGGTGATTTCCAACAAAATAGCCGCCACGGTAATGATGGTTTCGGGCGGTTACCCGGGTGAGTATTTAAAAAACAAAACCGTCACGGGGATTGAAAATGTGCGTGATTCGCAGGTTTTTCATGCGGGAACTTATCTAAATGGCGAATCGGTTAAAACGTCAGGTGGCCGGGTCGTCGCTGTTACTTCGCTGCAAGATACCCTGTTTTCAGCACTACAACAGGCGACCGCCGATGCCAGCCGCATTTACTTTGACGGCATGTACTTCAGGAAGGATATTGGATTTGATCTTTTGTGATTTTATTTTTTTTGATTTCACCGATTATTTTTTGATTTCACCGATTTTTGGGTGAATGGTTGATTAGGTTTGGTCTTGTTGCAAAACCTTTTATCATTCAAAAGGCTCGGAACATTCCTTTCAGACATGGATAAGGTTTTGTTCTACGAATGGAAGGTATTGCGGCTTGATGCCCTTGCGCGAAACAAGGTCAACCTTTGAATTAAAAATATCTTCAAGTTCCTGTGCAAGGGTTATAAACTCTATCCCAATCCTTCCATTGAAATCTACCAGTATGTCGATATCGCTGTCTTCGCGGTTATCGCCCCTGGCATACGAACCAAATAGTGCCAACTCTGAAATAGGATACTTTTTTTCAAGTTCCAGTTTCTGGTTTCGCAGGATATTTAGTATTTGCTCCGTGTTATACATACACAAATTTACTAAATTAAGGTAGAAACATTGCAATACACAATACCGGGAAATTTCAAAAGACCAATTTATACGGCCCAAATCCCTCCGGACAGCCGACCGAACTTATTGTCAGGATATTCGCCGTGGAGGTTTTTGGCGATGATCATTCCTTTGGGATCAGGTAAAAAATGTTAATGCTCCTAATATTTCGGCTGATACAGCTGAATAGCGAAATTTCCGGGGACTTTGAAGTGTGTTACTAATCCATATCCGTGATCTTCAACAGGGGCGGTAAATTCTACACCCTTTGCCTTCAATTCTTTGACGGTTTCTTCAATATCATCACAATAAAAAGAGATGTCATGGGTGCCGGACGGCGCTCCGTGTCCATCTTCCGCCGGGTGGCAACCCATGTCGGCCTCCGGCAGATCAAAGATCAGCCAGCCGCCGCCCACGTCGGTAAATTTTAAACTCAATTTGTCTTTTAGAAAGTCTCTAAGTCCGTCAGCATCCGAGCTGTAGAACATCGTATGCACACCCTTTATCATAGTCGGAAATTTAAGGCATTAAAAAAGCTACCGGAGAAATCATTTAATCAAATAACAATCAAATGTACGAATTAGTGCATAACAGAAAGTTTAAAAAAATGCCGCAAGCACTGTTCTAATTTCCTAACTTAAATCTTCCCGAATAACTCTTCCAGCTTATTTTCCAGGTCTTCGCCGTGTAGGTTTTTGGCGATGATCTTCCCGTTAGGATCCAGTAAAAAGTTTTGCGGAATACCGCGTACGGCATATAAGGCTGCAGTTTTGCTGTCCCAGAATTTAAGGTCCGAAACATGCGTCCAGGTGAGGC
>JABDGE010000011.1 GCA_013286235.1 Bacteroidota bacterium | reverse complement strand
CGGTAGCCTTTAATAAGCTGGATGAGCATCCATAAAATGCGTTTGGATAACGCATTTGGTATGATATTTTCGGAGTTTGCCACCTGGAGCATTATTGTTGTTGCCGCAACCGTTTTACATGGCAGCGGCGTTAAAAATATTAATACGGCTGCCGATGCCGCTAAAGCCCTCGAGCCGCTCGTACATAGTTTTCCGAACGCCGGGTTCCTGGCAAAGCTTATATTTTCTTTTGGCATTATTTGCCTTGGATTACTGGCCATCCCGGTACTTTCAGGTTCAGCAGCTTATTCCGTCGCCGAATCCTTAAACTGGAAAGCGAGTTTAAATTTAAAGCTCAAAAAAGCGCCCGGCTTTTATATTATCATCATTGCAGCAACAGCTATCGGACTGCTGCTCAATTTTATAGGCGTTAACCCGGTAAAAGCGTTAGTTTACTCCGCAGTTTTGAATGGAGTCGCAGCAGTGCCGCTGATATTTCTAATCCTTAAAATTTCCGCCGACCAAAAAATAATGGGCGAGTTTAAAAGCATGTGGCTGTCAAAAACTATATTATGGGTCACGTTCATCGCAATGGGGGCCGCGGCAGTTGCCATGTTCTTTACCATCGGAAAGTAGTTGTTGTTCCATCGGCACTGATCTTTTAAGAGATAAAAATTTCTGTTGTTTTTAATGAACCTTCGTTAATAATATTGTTACGCATCGTTGTTTTTGTATAATTGTAGCTTTGTAATTATCGCTTCAAACTCGTACACCATGAAAAAACACCTACTTACGCTTTGCTTTTTATGCATTTCAATAGCAGCCTTTTCGCAAACGACTGCCACTAAAAACGCCGCACCCAAAGACACTTTATGGAAAATACACGGCCAAAACACGCTTTTGATCAGCCAAAGTTCATTCTCAAACTGGGCAGCCGGCGGGGCCAATGCAGCTTCTATAAATGTTGTCCTGGATTATGATTTCGATTATAAAAAAGGAAACTGGAGTTGGGATAATAAAGCAATATTGGCTTATGGTTTAAGCGACCAGGCGGGGTTGGGATGGCGCAAAAACGATGACCGGATAATTTTAAACAGCCTGCTTGGTTACAAAGCCGCACAATACTGGCTATATACTTTTTATGCTAATTTTCAAACGCAGTTTACAAACGGGTACTCCTACGATGCCTCAAATAACCGCACTTTAGTGTCTGCGCCCTTCGCTCCTGCCTATTTAACTTTCGGGCCTGGTTTTGCCTATAAGCAGTCGGACAATTTCAGGATAAATTTCTCGCCCCTGGCCTCGCGCATAACCTTTGTTCAAAATGATTCGCTTTCATCAATCGGCGCGTTCGGGGTAACACCCGGCAGCCATACGCTGTTTGAATTTGGCGCTTCGCTCGATGCTTACTATAAATTTAACATTGCGAAAAACATCTCCTTCGAAAACAGTTTAAAGCTGTTTTCAAACTACCTTGCCCAGCCACAGAATATTTATGCTGATTATTCAGGCAACATTTATATGAAAGTGAATAAGATCGTAACCGTAAACTTTGGCGTTGAACTGATATCCGACCCCTTGGCTACCACCTATCATGAAGCCCTGCAGGTGAGGCAGATCTTTGGCGCGGGGGTGACGTATAAATTTTAATAGAATTTGATGTTTTTTTGATTAACTTTATCAAAACCTTTTTTCTTCCGATCCGATCATATTTAACCGGGATGAATTTATTTTCCCTTTGGTTAATTTCCACACCTATTTGCTCTTACGCGTCAGTTATTTGCTTTACTAAAACTTAATAAACTGATAATCTTTCGCTTGTAACATTTTCAATATTCTTTGTAATCGCTAAAAACAATTTATTTGGATTTGCATTATTAGATTTTGATTTTATTTTTCTGCCATCCTGGTAGTTGGAAATTAAAACGGGAGGCAAACAGACTAAAGTTTATATATGCTTAATTTACTTTCTTACAAATGGCCAAGGAGATAAAAAAGGGTAAACAGGATATTGCCCGGCTTCCGAAAACATTAACAGGCATTCCCGGCCTTGACGACATTACAGGCGGCGGCCTCCCTACGGGCCGGCCGACACTCATATGTGGTGAAGCGGGTTGCGGAAAAACGTTGCTCGCCATACAGTTTATTGTGAAAGGCGCGCTAAACTATGATGAGCCCGGCGTTTTCGTGGCGTTTGAAGAAAAAGCCGACGAACTGGCGATGAATGTTGCCTCGCTGGGCTTTGATCTTGATCAACTGCAAAAGGATAAGCTGCTAAAGCTCGATTATGTTCATATCGACCGCACTGAAATAGAAGAAACCGGCGAGTATGACCTGGAAGGCTTGTTTATCCGGATAGGTTACGCGATAGACAGCATTGGTGCAAAACGGGTAGTGCTGGATACCATAGAGAACCTTTTTGGAGGCCTCTCCAATCAATCTATCCTGCGGGCGGAGCTGCGAAGGCTTTTCCAATGGCTCAAAACCAAAGGTGTTACGGCCGTTATTACAGGTGAGCGGGGTGATGGAAACTCCCTGACCAGGCAGGGTTTGGAAGAATATGTTTCGGATTGCGTTATACTGCTCGACCACCGGGTTATCAACCAGATTTCGACCCGCCGTCTGCGGATCATCAAATACCGCGGTTCTATCCATGGCACAAACGAATATCCATTCATGATAGATGAAGACGGTATTTCGGTACTGCCGGTTACAGCCCTAAAGCTGAATAAGGAAGCATCGGCTGAAAGAATATCCTCGGGAATCCCGGCACTCGATAAAATGCTGGGCGATAAGGGCTTTTATAAGGGCAACAGCATCCTTGTTTCGGGGACTGCCGGCACCGGTAAAACAAGCGTGGCCGCAAGCTTTGCCAACCACGCCTGCAGCGAAAAGAAACGCTGCCTTTATTTTGCTTTCGAAGAATCCCCAAAGCAAATCGTCCGCAACATGCGTTCGATCTCGCTTAACCTGCAGCAATGGGTTGATAAGGGGCTTTTGCAATTTCATGCATCAAGGCCGACTTTATATGGCCTGGAACAGCACCTCGTGTCCATGCATAAAATGATTAAGGAGTTTAAGCCCGACGTGGTAATTTTTGACCCGATCACCAACCTCATTTCTGTCGGTTCGGTCAGCGACGTAAAGTCGATGCTAACCCGGCTGATCGACTTCCTGCTGGATGAGCAAATAACCGTAATGTTCACTGCGCTTTCATTAAATACGGTCATCAATGAGCAGACCGATGAAGGCGTATCGTCATTGGTTGATACCTGGGTAATGGTGCGTTATATTGAATATAACGGAGAACGTAACCGGGGTGTTTATATCATGAAATCGCGGGGGATGCAGCATTCAAACCAGGTGCGCGAATTTGTGATAAGCGACAGGGGGATTGACCTCGTTGACGTGTATTTGGGTCCGAATGGTGTTTTAATAGGCTCGGCAAGGGAGGCGCAGATGTTGCAGGAATTGACAGACAGGGTGCTGCATAAAAACACGGTCAATATGAAAGACCGCGAGCTCGACCGCAAACGGAAAATGCTGGAATCGAAAATTGCCAGCCTGCGCACCGAATTTGAAACCACCGAAGAAGAGTTAAACCGAATAAATATAGAAGAAGAACTGGTAAAAAAAGTAACAGACGAAAACCGGGTTGAACTGGTAAAACGCCGGAAAGGCGAACAATAAAAAGATAGAAGAACAATGGACATTAAGGAAGAAAAGTATCAGTTAAGATTATACGTTGCCGGCAAAACTGCGAAGTCGGTCACAGCATTAGCAAATCTTAAAAGATATTGTGAAGAACATTTAAAAGGCGAATATGTTATTGAGATAATCGATCTGCTGGAGAAGCCCCAGCTGGCAGAAGGCGACCAAATTTTTGCTATTCCCACGCTGGTACGTAAAGTGCCGGAACCCATACGTAAAATTATAGGAGATCTTTCCAACGAGGAAAAGGTATTGGTAGGGTTGGACATACGCCCGGTAAACAAACTTTAATAAATGAAGGAGCTAACAGCTGCGCCATCGTATAATGACGATTTAGAGGATGACCGATACCGTCTCCGGCTATACGTCACCGGTGCTACTCCGAATTCGGCACGCGCAATTGTTAACCTGAAGGATTTTTGCGAAACGCACCTGAAAGACAATTATGAGCTGGAAATAATTGATGTTTATCAGCAGCCGCTAATAGCGCAGGCCGACCAGGTGATCGCTATCCCGATGTTGATTAAGTTGTCGCCCATGCCTTTGCGAAGGCTCATCGGCGATATGTCCGACAAGGATAAGATCTTCAGAGGGTTAAGTTTAACTGCCGGATGACAGCACAGAGCAGTGAATACTATGGAGCACGATACACTAACATATGATGAATTACTAAGCTTAAACAGGGAGCTTAAACAGCAACTGGAGGAAGCGACTGACGCCATTGAGGCTATACGCACCGGGCAGGTGGATGCCCTCGTGGTAAATAATGGCAGCGGCCATGAGCTGTATACATTAAAAACTGCCGATCAAACCTACAGGGTATTTATAGAGAAAATGAACGAAGGTGCGGTAACCATTAACCGCGAAGGGCTGGTATTGTATAGCAACACCAAGTTCGCCGCAATGGTTAAAATGCCGCTCGAAAAGGTTATCGGGCTTACCTTCAGAACCTTTGTACACCCATCGGCATTTGAAAAATTTGAGCGCCTGGTGAACAAAGCCTGGGAGGAAGACTGTAAGGAAGAGATAGAATTAATTACTGCTAACGGTGAAGCGATTTACTGCCTGCTGTCATGCAATACGCTGGAGCTTGACGAGGGGCCGGCCCTAAGCCTCATTCTAACCGACCTGACCTTATTAAAGGAAACCGAAAACCAATTGCGGATCAAAAACCTGGAATTAGCTGCCGCACACGCGGACACTGAAAAACTAAATAACGAGCTGGAAGACGCCGTCAAAGAACGTACTAAGGAACTTTACCTGAGCAGGGAGCATTTTAAGTACCTGGCAAACAATATACCCCAAATGAGCTGGACAAACCTTCCCGATGGCAAAGTGGACTACTACAGCCCGCAGTGGGGTGACTACACCGGGCTAAGCTTTGATGAAACAACCGGGCTTGACTGGCCCGATACCCTACATCCCGACGATGTTGCGACGACCTCGGCAAAATTTATAAACAGCCTGAAAACAGGAGAAATTTTTGAAGTGGAGAACAGGTATAAGCGAGCTGACGGGGTATACCGCTGGCATTTAAACAGGGCCGTTCCGCTGCACAATGAAAACGATGAAATAGTTTTTTGGGTGGGAACTGCTACCGATATTGAAGAACAGAGACAACAACTCGAAAAAAAGGATGAGTTTATCGGTATCGCGAGCCACGAGCTTAAAACACCTTTAACCAGCCTCAAGGGTTATCTCCAGCTCATCTCCTCATATAAAAACAAAGACATCGGCCCGAGCGTGAAGCCTTATATCGACAAAGCTAACATGGCTTTGAACAAGTTGCAAAGGCTTATCAACGACCTGCTCGACGTAAGTAAAATACAGGCGGGCAAGCTGGAATATGCATTCAGCGAAGTGGATGTATCAGAACTGATAAAAACTTGTGTAGAAAATGCCGGTCATGTTAACCCCTCGTACAATTTTATCGTACAGGATGGCCACCATCTTTTTATAAATGGAAACGCCGAACGGCTGGAGCAGGTGATGATGAACTTTATTAATAACTCCGTTAAATATTCGCCCGAAAGTAAAAAGATCATTATTAAATCATCGGTGCATGACGAAAAGGTCAGGATATCCGTCACTGATTTTGGGATCGGCTTATCCGAAGATCAAAAGGAACGCATCTTTGAGCGTTTCTATCGGGTCGAGGATAAAAAGTATATGACCAGTGGTTTGGGCATGGGGCTATACATATCTGCCGAGATCATTCGCAACCACAACGGCCTTATCGGCGTTGAAAGCGATTTGGGCAAAGGGGCAACCTTTTATTTTGAATTGCCTTTGATGCCTGTAAGCGAGTAAAATCGTGGCATTACGCTAAAGAAATATTCTATCCCCCCCCCTTAAACTTTTCAGCTTCTGGCATTCACATAAACTGGTTTTCGTTTCATTTTAGCGATAATAAGCTCGGCCACAATAATATTTGGTACCCAGCATAACCACGACGTGGCGCGAAAAGAATCAAGTACGTCGTTAGGAAGGATAAAGCCTATAAATAAAGGCGTCCATATTCGAAAGGTGACTGCGGCAAAGGTGAGGGCATAATTACGGATCATCCATTTTTGATGTTCAGTAATGTCGAGACGACGGATGCTCGTATAGGCTTTGATGATGGTAAACAGCCAAAGCAGCACAAGCGCTCCAAAACCCATTGCCGTGATTATTCCGCCTGTGGCAAAAAAAGCGATGTACAAACCAGCGCAGCTGCTCAATAATACCGATATCACATAAATTTTCCCCACAATGCGATGTGCGTTTAGGTAGCGGTTACGCAGTCTTTGGCTAAACTGCGTCCAGCCGGTTAGTAGGGCAATGCCACCGAAGGTAATATGCACGTAAAATATTGTCATCCAAATCGTACTGTTTACCAATTCTGCCGGCTTGCTATGTAATAATCCTTTGTCATGATTATGAATATCAACCAGGTAAAATACGAAAGGATAAAGGCCGACCGCTATCGCAAAAAATGCAAACGATATCCAGGGCAGGTTTTTGATTTTCATCTTCTGTATAACTAATGTCTAAAGTATAACCGCGAACAGTGTAGAGGCCGCGGTCTCTTAATAGTTCGTGCATGTTTCCTCTGTGTTCTCTGTGCATTCTCCGCGACCTCCGTGGTTAAAATGCACTTCCAGGAATTATTTTAGCCGAAACATAAAGCCCTTTATTTTGGACTTCTATATAAGTTAATTCCGGGAATCAAGGACATGAAGCCTGTCTGACTACCCGTTCGCATGTTTGGTTACACCTGCATTATCCAAACTTTAATTAAATATCCAGTCGTCACCGAAAACTGCCCGTTCGTCCAAATAGTTTCTCTATAACTTACAGGTGAGGTTGCACCACAACTGGTGGAACGTCGAGTCCTTGTTGCCACGCTATCCATCAACGGAGCGAACACATCGTAAACCTTGTTAAACGCTCCAATCGTCACCAAAATCGGTCCATTCGTCAAAATAGTTTCCCTAAAACCTGCAGCGGTGGTTCCTTTACAAAAAAATCAACGACTCATGGAAACCACACAACGTCAAACCTACCTCGACTGGCTCCGAATCTTCTCCATCATCGGCGTATTGTTCTTTCATTCGGCAATGCCCTATGTCGCCGAAAATTGGTGGCATATCAAAAACCACGAAACCAGCAATCTGCTGATGGAATCAAACTTCTTTCTGCATTTGTTTCGCATGCCCCTGCTGTTCTTTATTTCGGGCACGGTGAGCTACTATATGATGCAAAATCGAAGCAGCCTTGGCTTTATCGGGCTCCGGTTCCGCAGGCTGTTCATACCACTGGTAGTAGGCATGCTTATCATCGTTCCGCCGCAGATCTATATGGAGCGCCTGAACAACGGCTACACCGGCGGCTATTGGGAATTTTATAAAACGGTGTTCAATTTTGTGCCTTATCCCAAAGGCAGCTTCAGCTGGCACCACCTATGGTTCATCGCCTATTTGTTGGTATACGATATCATTTTCGCGCCGGCGTTTGCATGGATGGCCTCGCCAAAAAGCAAAAGTTTTAAAGAAAAACTTTCGGTATTGGCACGGGGCAAACTGTTATACCTGCTGACCTTACCGGGTATTCTCTGGTACGCACTCGTGGCATCAAACAGCCCCGAAACAAACAACCTGGTGCAGGATATGCCGTATTTTGTTTACTGGCTGTTTTTTGTGCTGGTGGGATTTATCTGCATTGCACAACCAAAGCTGAGGGACAGTTTGGAACGCAACCGGCGTTTTGCCCTCACGATAGGATTTTTAGCCTTTATATTGTTAGACGTCCTGCGATGGAATAAGATAGAGCCTGGCTATGAGCGCTGGCCCTTTCACAGCCAGCTAATGACAACGTCATTTTCCCTGTTGCCGCCCATGGTAGCCTGGGGATGGGTGCTGGCCCTAATAGGTTATGGAAAAAAATACCTTAACCGCAAGCTTAAAGTATTGGGTTACCTTAACCAGGCGGTATATCCCTTTTATATCCTGCACCAAACCGTAATTGTGATACTGGCTTACTACATTGTACAAACACAGAATGAAAGCATCCTGTCAAAATACATTTACACCGTCGGCATGACCGTGTTTGTAACCGTGGGTATTTATCATCTGCTGGTGCAGCCTTTTCCAGTGATGCGCTTCCTGTTCGGAATGAAGCCGATGGACAGGGCAAAGCCTGCCGAAACGAAGAAAATAGAAAAGATAGATGATGTGGTGGTGCTTTCGGCCTGAATTTAATAATTTTAAAAAATGAATTTTTTTAGGAAATATATCTTTCCGCCGCTGTACGGTTTGATCATTTACTTTACGGTAAGGCTGCTGCATGATACGGAAATACGAATACCTTTCTGGGAACGCACCTGGCAGCAAAACTCGATCGAATTAGTGATGAGCATGTTGGTGGGTTATGTTGGGGTTTACATCTTCGAACGGCTGTTCAAATACTACGACAGGCATCGGACGTCTCAATTTAGCTATTGGAACATCGTCCGTGAATTGGCGATAATGGTTGGCGCTAACCTGGTACTGATGAACATCGTATTTACGCCCTGGGTGATCTTCATCAATGGGAAATTGTATATGGACGACCTGGCCGACATCTGTACGATCCCTGCGCTTTATGCTGTTGTTTATTATGGTATAGCACGTGCGCGAAAGTATATGGTTGCTTATGTAGATAACCGCATCCTCCTCGAAAAGGTCACCAACGATCAATTGCAAACGGAGTTGAAATTTTTAAAATCGCAATACCATCCTCATTTCCTGTTCAATGCGCTCAACACGATTTATTTCCAGATGGATGAGGATGTGGCCGGGGCAAAACAAAGCATCGAAAAATTTTCGGAATTGCTGCGCTACCAATTGTACGACCAGCAGCAAAAAGTTACGGTGATCAATGAAATGGAGTACCTGCAAACCTTCATCGACCTGCAGAAGATGCGCACCAGCGAAAAATTGAAATTGACGGTCGACCTCGATAAAAAGTTAAACGGCCAACTGGTTTACCCTTTGTTATTTTTACCGCTGGTGGAAAATGCATTCAAATTTATAGGTGGGGATTACCAATTGAAAATTCAAGCCGGTGTTGATGCCGGACAGATCGTATTTACGGTTGCAAATTCGACACCTGACTTTGAGCCGACAGGGTCAAAAAATGGCGGCATCGGTATCGAAAATTTAAAACGCCGCCTCGATTTGCTGTACCCGGGCAAGCATTCGTTTGTGGCGCAAAAGGCCGGCAATTTGTTCACCGCCGAACTAAAGATCCAGTATGAATAAGATCAGTTGCATTATCACCGACGATGAGCCCTTTGCCCGGAAAGGCCTTGAAGGATACGTCGCTAAAACCGGGTTTTTAGATTTGAAAGGCTCCTGTGAGGACGCGCTGCAACTCGGCGACCTGCTGCAACGTCAACCAGTAGATCTGCTTTTTTTAGATATCCAGATGCCGCATCTTACCGGCGTTGAGTTTATCAGGGCGTTGCCGAGGCCTCCAAAAGTTATTTTCACCACCGCTTTTGAACAATATGCCTTGCAGGGCTTCGAGCTCGACGTGCTCGACTACCTGCTGAAACCGATATCGTACGACCGTTTTTTAAAAGCAGCCTGGAAAGCGCGCGATTATTTTGCACTGCGGGAAGAGAAAAAGGATAGCAGTACCCCCGCAGATACCTATATGTTTGCAAAAGCAAACGGCAAGCTCGAAAAGATCAGCTTTGACGAAATTCTATACCTCGAAGGAATGGAAAATTACATGGCTGTTTACCTCGAAAACAAAAAGCTAATCATCCATACCACCATTAAAGCCATGCTCGAAAAATTGCCGGCTGGCAGGTTTATTCAAACACATAAATCCTACATTGCCGCCATTGACAAAGTGCAGACCATTGAAGGGAATATTCTGCATATACTGAACCACCGTGTGCCGGTAAGCAAGAATTTAAGGGAAAATGTGTTGGATGTACTTGTTAAATAAGGTGGTGTACGTTTAGGTAGATCCTCCATATCTGAAGACGTTTATTTCCTTTCCATATAACTAAAGTTTAAAAGTTTAACACAGTCAAGGAGACGGTAAAGAGCGGGCAAGTTTCGAGATTCGGTGTGTCCTATTTTTAAACCCCGGGGGGGTTACCTGTTTATAGTAAAAACAAGGAATGAAATAGGCTCCGTAGGAGCCCCCTCACTCAAATACTGCCGAGACAGATGCCTCCGTGCTCTCTGCGCCTTCTTTTCGGTCTCCGTGGTTAAAATGAAATTTATTTGCTAACAGCTATTTTAGCCGAAACATACAGCCTTTATTTTACACTTCATATAACTAAAGTTGTCCGCCAGCTGTCGGACTTCAATCGCAGTTTCTTTCGGTCCCGATAGCTATCGGGATTCGGACTTTACTGCCTTCCGGACTTCTTCCTATCCATCACGGCCTGGTAAGACAAATTCAAAGCATCCTCCAACATTTCAGGGCGCACCGACGCCAATTCAACAAAGGTAGCGCCGCTTAAACCCCATTTGTTGGGTACAGGATAAAAAACCGACCGGTCGAATGAATGAAATACGGATTGATCGATGGGCGATAGTTTAACCATCATCCGGTTATGGTGTATCCAAAGGGTTGCAAAAATGCGATCGTTGGCCCTGAACGAAGGGATACCGAAATGATCCTTTTCTACCGTTCCGGGGAACGACAAGGCTAACTGGCGGGCGGCTTCTAATTCAACCATCTTATTTTCTTGTTGAAACAGCTATCTTAATTCCAAGCCCGATCAGAACCAGGCCCGTGATTTTTTCCTGTATCCGGACGGCTTTTGGATTTTTCTTGAAAAAATCTTTTGTCTTGCCAAATATACAGGCCACGATGATCAGCACCGTCGTCCCCTGCACCGCGAACCAAACGCCCAGGGTAAACAACTGAACTTTAACATACGGCGACGATACATCAACAAACTGCGGCAGGAACGATAAAAAAAAGATGGCCACCTTTGGGTTAAGCGCATTGGTGATTGCGCCTTGTTTAAACAATTTTAAGTAGTCTGTTTTCACGGGCACATCTTCCGCCAGCGCTGTTGGCGGCTTAGCCAGCAGCGAACGGATACCGATGTAAATTAAATAACCGGCCCCCGCGAATTTGATCACCTGGAACAGGTAGGCTGATTTTGAAATAATGATAGACAAGCCCAGCACTGCGGCAAGGATATGGACAAAACACCCCACAAAAACGCCCAGCGCGGAGACGATGCCACCTTTTACACCCTGCGATACACTCCTTGAGGCGACATAAAGCATGTCATTACCCGGCGTAAGATTTAAGAGTAACGATGCGATAAAAAACAAATACAGGTTTTGAAAATTGAACATTTTCCCGGATTTTAAACCCGAAAATACATTTTTTGTGCTATAAAAAATGTAGTCAAGCGTGGGTCAACCGAAAATCGGGATAAAATATCTTAAAAATAAATCTTCCTCTGTGGCCTCTGCGTCTTCTCTGTATCTCTGTGGTTAAATTTTGCGAAATATTTTCTTAAGAACACACTAATATTTTAACTTAATTTTGAAAACCAACATTTAAATCGAAAAATTTAATGTCATTAACCGAAAAAGGAAGCGTCGCCCTTACTATCAGCCAAACGGGTATCGCTACCATCAGCTTTTACCATCCTGCCCAGAATTCGCTGCCATCGCGCCTCCTGGATCAATTAGTTGAGAAAATTGACCTCGCCGGAAACGATCCGCAAACAAAGGCCATCCTCATGAAAAGCGAAGGCGACCGCACCTTTTGCGCTGGCGCCAGCTTTGACGAACTGCTTCAAATAAAAACCAAAGAACAAGGCGCCGCCTTTTTTGCGGGTTTTGCAAGGGTGATCAATGCCTGTCGCAAATCGCCTAAAATTATTATTGCACGGGTACAGGGCAAAGCGGTGGGCGGCGGCGTGGGCTTGGCGGCGGCGGCTGATTATTGCCTCGCTACCGAATTTGCTTCGATAAAATTAAGTGAGCTGGCAATTGGTATCGGGCCATTTGTTATATCGCCGGCCGTGATCCGGAAGATCGGTTTGCCGGCTTTTTCACAACTGACAATTCGTGCCAGCGATTTTCAAACCGCGCAATGGGCGAAGGAAAAAGGATTGTACAATGAGGTGTACAAAGATATTGCCGAAATGGATGTGGCTTTAGACGCCCTTGCTCAAAAGCTGGCCTCCTATCATCCCGAAGCGCTTAATGGCCTTAAACAAATTTTGTGGGAAGGAACGGCCGATTGGGACGAGCTTTTAAACCAGCGTGCAGCAGTTAGCGGCGAACTTGTATTGTCGGAATTTACCCAGCAGGCCCTACGGGCGTTCTTAACAGAAAAACGTTAATTTTGAATGGTTATTTTTTAATGATCTGCTTGCATATTATAGTTCTTTTTGTCATAAATTTATAATCGGCGATTTATCCTGGTGAGACGATGGAACCGTTCATTTACGATAAATATACGTGTGAATCCTGATTAAGATGTACAACCCGGAAAAGAGCAAAGCGGTTGCTATTATAAGCATACTTGCTATAATTTTGGGCGTGTCGGTAGTTCTTGGCTGGGTATTTAATTTGCCGGGCCTCGAAACCATCTTCCCCCAATACGATTCGATGAAATTTAATACCGCTTCGTGTTTTATTTTGTTGGGTACTGCCTTGCTTTTAACACAATTTGAAAGTAAAAACAACAACAAATTACTGATCCTTACATCATCAGCGCTGGCGGCCTTAATTGGTGGGCTCTCACTATCGCAGGATATTTTTCATTTTAATTTCGGGATTGACCAATTGTTTATAATCGACAAGAATGCAATAGCTGAAAAATATCCGTTCCCCGGGCGAATGGCCGCCAACGTATCACTTTGCTTTTTACTTTTTGGATTGTCGATGATTGGTTTTAACATCAGAAACCGCCCGATCAATATCCTGTCTCAATACTTGTTGCACCTCGTAACCGCAATTTCCGCTGTGGCGATAATTGGCTACTTATATGGTTTATCCTTATTCTATAAACTCACCTTTATAGGATCGATGGCCGTTCATACGGCTATCCTGTTTTTTTTCATGTCGATAATAGCAACCTTGTTGCACCCTTCACTTGGCATTACCAATTTATTTAGCGGTCAGCTTGTAGGTAATAAAATGGCAAGGAGGATATTTGTACTGTTGGTTTTAATGGTCGTTATTTTCGGATCATTAAGGGTGCAATCCGAACGGTATGGAATACTTTCAACAGAAACCGGCATTTCTCTTCTTGCGGTCTGTTTCTTGTTTGTGAGTTTGCTGATCATTTGGTACACTGCAAACTACCTGAACCGGATAGATTCACAACGATACGCAGCAGAAGAAGAGATCAGGGTGATGAATGAAGATCTCGAGGAAAGGGTGGAAGAACGTTCGTCCGAATTGCTCAACCTATTAGAAAAATACAAAGAAAGTGAATCAAAGTTCAGGGCCGCTTTTGAATACTCCCCTATTGGGATGGTGATGGTTTCGATAGAAGATGGGCGTTTCCTGCAAGTAAATAACCGCTTATGCGAAATTGTTGGATATTCTGAGCAGGAGCTTCTCTCCATGACGTTTTTAGATATAACCCATCCAGATGACCTGGGCGTACACGTTGATGTGCGGGATAGCGCGTTAAAAGGGGAAAAAGGATTCCACGTGATGGAAAAACGTTACTTATGCAAAAATGGATCGATCGTTTGGGTATCCGTCAATCTGGTTACCATAGTAGATAGCAGAGATACCCCGTTGTATTTTGTTGCCCAAATTGAAGATATTACCGAACGTAAAAAAGCGGAATATGCAAACGACCGGATTGTTGAAAACGAAGAAAGATTGCGCGCAATTTTCGACAATGTAGAAGGCGCTACCAGTCTTTTGGATACCAACATGCGGTTAATTGTTTTTAACAAGGTTTTTCGGGAAAAGCAGGCAATGCTGACCGGCAGGGAACCACGGGTTGGCGATGAACTTTACGGCCATTTACCACCCGACGAAAAGAAAAAACGCTATGAAATCGTCAACAGGGTATTAAATGGAAGCAAAGAGGTTTTTGAAGCCATGTATACCCGGGATGGGAAGAATTTATATTTCAGGATTTCATTTGCACCCGTTATTGTAGATGGCAAAGTTATTGCGATTTCATCCTATTCAATTGATCTTACAGCATCAAAAGAGGCGGACAATAAGATCCGCAAATCAGACGCGCGGTTTAGAGCAATTGTCGAAAGTGTGTTTGTGGGTATAAAATTAAATGATGCGGAAGGAAATATCATTTATCGCAGCCCCTCGATGCAGGCGATTAACGGATGGACCGATGACGAAATGAACCGCAACTATTTCAAATTGACCCACCCGGACGATTTAGAAATGATAAGAAAAGTACACGGGGAAGTGTTGTCAAACCCCGGCAAATCAATAAACGTTACCTACCGCATCCTCCATAAAAACGGGTATTATATCTGGATCGAATCCCTCGTTTGCAATAAACTTTCCGATCCTGATCTTGGCGCGGTAATTACAGTTACGCGCGACGTCACTGAACGTAAAATGGTAGAAGATCAGCTTAAAAAGAGCGAGGAAAAATACCACGAATTGATTGAGCATGCATCTGATGCCATATACCTGCTTGACTATAAAGGCAATTTTATTGAGGTAAACGAAAGCATGTGCAAAATGACCGGCTACACGGTGGGGGAATTAATGCAATTGAACATTGAGCAATTGATAGACCCCGAACAGTTGAAAACAGACCCTCTTACGCCTGCCGCGCATAATCCTAAACAGCCTGTTATACGTGAAAGGCGGTTTGTAAATAAAGATGGTAACGTATTTAATGTAGAAATAAATGTTAAGATGTTTCCCGAAGACAGGGTATTGGTAATAGCGCGTGATATTACTGAACGCAAAAGAGCCGAGGAGGTTATTTTTAGAGAAAAGACACTTTCGGAGACCATCATAAATAGTTTGCCCGAAGTATTTTATTTGCGAAACGACAAAGGTGAGTTTTTGCGCTGGAATAAAAATTTTGAAAAAATAACCGGCTACTCATCTGAAGAGATCAGAACACTGCAGTCAAGAAGTCAGTTAGCCGAAGAAGACCAGGGAAAGGTACAAGAAGCTGTTGAAAAGATGTTTAAACAAGGCCATGCAACAGTTGAAGCGAGGATTGTAACCAAATATGGCGTTAAAGTACCTTTTTTAATAACCATTACACCGCTCATATACGAAAACCAACAATGCGTGTTAGGGATAGCCGTTGATATAACATCGCGACTAAAAGCAGAAGACGAGTTGAGGTCATCCGAGCAGAAGTATAAGTTGCTTTTTGACAGTAATCCGCAGCCATTATCGATGATCGCGAAGGATGACCTTTCGATAATTGCCGTTAATGAAGCTTTTGCCAAACAATATGGCTATACAAAGGACGAATTCTTGAAGTTAAAGGCTACTGTATTAAGGCCAAAGGAGGATTTGGGCCAGCAATTGGAATTTTTCAAACAGGATATCAGCGGCTCGGCTGATCTGGGAGTTGTCCGGCATATCAGGAAAGATGGAACCGAAATATTTGTTCATATAATTGCCCATGATATTACTTTCGAAGGCCGGTCGGTAAGGCTTTCCCTGAACACAGATGTTACTGAGAAGCTAAAGGCAGAAGAAAAACTCCAGAAATCAGAGGCTAATCTAAAGGCTATAATGGATACTACCGATACGGCTTACGCACTACTGGATAAGAAACTTAAAATTATTGCTTACAACCAGATGGCCATTAAATTTGTAAATAGCCGTTACAACCATACTCCGGCCAATGGCGACCAACTTACTGATTTCCTGCCGGAAGATAGGTTTCCGCAATTTGTAAAGAACGCCGATGAGGTATTAAAAGGAAAGCATATCAACTATGAAATTAACTACCCCCAACCAGGTGGTTCCGAACTCTGGTACTATGTAAAGTTATTCCCGATCACTAACGACAAGCAGGAAATATTCGGTTTAATGATAGCAGTATCGGATATAACTGAAAGAAAAAATGCCGAAGAAAGCTTAAGAACTGCATATAACCTGATACAGGACCATATCAGCAGTATAAAAGATATGGCCTGGAAACAGTCGCACCTGATACGCAGCCCCGTGGCAAACTTAAAAGGCCTTGCTGCCCTTTTAGAAGATGACCCGGCTAACGTCGAACTCCTGCAGTATGTTAACATTGAACTTGAAAGATTAGATGCCGTGATCATTGGCATGGCCGAAGATGTTTCAGATCATGATCTGTGAAATTACCATGCCGAAACATAAAATATAGCGGTAAAATAGTCAGCGTGCCGGCGTAGAGGGATTAGCAAACAACATTTGCACTTTAAAATAAGCTGCACGAACGCTAAGAAATTTTATCGGAGGGTACCAAAAACCGGGACGAGCTGCTTAACCATCGTGCTGCCATCAGCGGTGAACCGGTGCTCTCGGATTTCACCCAAAATACGCTGAAAGAGTTTTTACAGGAAAAACGCTGACCGCCAACCCATGGTGCAGCTAAACGGGGAGCAGCCGGGAGTATTATTCCGGGATACTTATAAACATTTGCCTTTAATATCCGTTATATTGGGAACCTTAGGTATAACTAATCCGTTCAAGTACATCGCCGGTACATTATGAATTGATATAATTTTACACAATTAATTATTTATGTAACTGTTGGTTATTGTTAAAGTTTAAATAGCTTTACGATATGTTTTTGGGGGAGATTTTTTAAAATTCACTGATATCTATAAGATATGTTTTATTGGGTAATCGTTGTTGTAGCTCTGGCTGGTATCATCATTGTATTTTATGTCTTTAATTACTATGACAAGCTCAGAACAGTTGAGAAGAACCTGGAGAGGATAAAGACCAAATGGGGCCGGCCCGTAAATTCACGCCGCAATTTTAAAATGATAGCGGCTTACCTTAATGGTACCGACGATCCGGCAAAGCTATCCCCGGCCATCGGCGAAGATCTTGATCTGAACAATATTTTCAACTATATAGACCGGACCAACTCAAAGCCCGGCAAACAGGTTCTGTACAAAAAATTATTTACACCGGTTACCTCGTTTGAAGAACTGTTTAAATTCGACAAAAAGATCGAATCAGTAAACTTTCCGCGCCCCGACCTTGAACGGGTTGAGCTTGATATTGCAAATCTTAACAGCCCCGATGCCTATCATATTGCCGATCTGTTCCTGGAACGTCATGAGCTGTCGCTGCCGTCTTTGATGGCCTTATATGTCCGCATCTCATGGCTGGCAATAGTTGGCCTGGCAGTTTTATTGTTCATCGAACCGGCGATCATTCCCTTAGTGGTACTCGTTGCCCTGCTTATCGGCAATATTGTATTGCATTATACCACCCGTAATAAAATTTCGTCGTACACCCGGACGCTTCCGCAGCTCATCATCCTGCACAGTGTAGCCCGTAAATTATTAAAGAAAGTTAAGAGCGAACAGGACGAGGAGGTTAAACAAAGCATATCCAAACTTGGGGGGCTAAACCGTACTTTAAACCTTGTAAATTTTGAAAATAAATTTGCGGGGAACCCCGATAGTTTAAGCTATGCGATTTACCGCATCTTTAAAATGCTTTTCCTGCTCGATCCGCTGATGTTTATTACCTCGGTAAAACGGGTAAACAAGTACAGTGCAGATATTGAAGTACTGTATAAATACGTTGGCGAGATTGATATGCTGGTATCTATATTGTCGGTACGACAGGGGCTTCCATTCTACAGCAAGCCTGTATTTTATACCGATAATATGCGTATGGATATAACAGATATGTTCCACCCGTTGATTTATAATTGCGTACCCAACTCCATCCACACCCGCACGGAAGAGGGCGTGCTCATTACGGGCTCCAACATGTCGGGCAAAACAACATTTATCCGCTCCATTGCTTTGAATGCCCTGTTAGCGCAAACCATTTACACCACCTGTACCCGTGAGTATAAGGCGCCACTGCTGAAAATACAGACCAGTGTGCGTACAATGGACAACCTGCGCGAGAATACCAGCTACTTCCAGGCCGAAGCACTATCCATACTGGATATCATAAACCAGGCCAGCCAGGACGAACCGGTAAAAAGCCTCATCATCATTGACGAAATTTTCCGCGGCACCAACACCATTGAACGCGTAGCAGCCGCCAAATCCGTGCTGACCTATCTTACAGATAACAAGAATTTTGTTTTTGTCTCGACCCATGACCTTGAGCTGGCCGAGCTCCTTGATAACGATTATGCCGTTTACTCCTTCGAAGAACAGGTAAATGATACCCGCCTGGTTTTTGACTATAAAATGAAAACCGGTGTTTTGAAAAACCGGAACGGCATTGCCATCCTCGAAACCATCGGCTATCCCGAATCGGTAGTAGAAGATGCATACATTGTGAGCGAGGAATTGAAGCGGAAATACACAATGTGAGTGGTGAGAGGTGTATGGTGAGTGGCGGGTGGTAAAAGGCAAGTAGCAGTAGCAGTTTGTAATGGTTAATTGCCAAACTGTGAATCCGGGAAGGACAAGATCTGTTAGACTTTAGCTAAAAGTTAACTAAACAATGCCGGTTCCGGGCTCCGGAGGAGCCCCCTGTTTATAGAAACTACCAAAAAACGCTCAAGGCTCCGGAGGAGCCTCCTATATCAAAGCGACTTTTCGCAAAGTACAGTACTAATTGATTCGCCCCCCATGCATAGTTTTGGCGGAAAAGGCCAATCGAAACCCAATTGATAAACCTTCACAACCTATTCCTTAGCAGCCGCAATTGTTCGTGCATCTGCTCAATTCTTTCCAGCAAATAGGTAATGGCTTCTATACCGGCAATGTTTATTTCCAGTTCGTTGTGCATCCTGATCATCCTTTCAAGCTTCTGCAGCTCGCTTTCCGGCACGTAAGGTGTGTCATTAATCACCCTTAACTCCACCAGCCCGGCTTCGCTCAACGAACTGATAAAGGTGTACTCCACCTCGTGATAAATGCATATATCCGATGTTGCTATTAAATTTTCCATGGTTTGACTCATTGGTTCACTGGTTCTCCCGATAGCTATCGGGGGGTTCATTGGTGTTGTGTCAGCCTATTCTGCTATTTCGCATCGGCTGCTAACTCCTCAAACAATTTTTTCTGTTTATCAGTAAGATTTGTGGGGACCTGGACATCGTAAGTTACATAAAGGTCTCCAAACTCGTTTTCCTTTTTATAAACCGGCATGCCCTTTCCCTTTAATTTAACCTTCGTTCCATTTTGAGTCTCCGGCTTTACCTTTATTTTCACCTTACCGTTCAATGTATCCACGGTTACTTCGCCGCCCAGCACTGCGGTGTAAAGATCAAGCTTCGTAGTGGCATACAGGTCACGACCAACCCTCTTAAATCTTTCGTCATCGTTCACCACAAACGTAATATAAAGATCGCCCGCAGGCCCGCCGTTGGCCCCCGGACCGCCATGACCTGCAATTTTGATAGTTTGCCCGTTTTCAACGCCGGCCGGAATGGTCAGGCGAATGTTCTTCCCGTTAACCGTTAAAGTTTGTTTGTGGCTTTCAGCTACGTCCTTTAAATTTAACTGAAGCTCAGCATTAAAGTCCTGCCCGCGGTATTTCGCCTGCCTGCCGCCCGCCGGTCTCCCACCCTGCCCAAACATCGATTGAAAAAAATCCGAAAAATCTTCTCCGCCAAAACCCTCAAAGCCTGCGCCTTGCTCGCCGGCGTAACTGCGCGACTGCTGCCTGCTCTGCTGCTGTTGCTGCTGGTATTTCTCGTATTCCTCGCCATGCTGCCAGTTCTCGCCGTATTTATCGTACTTTTTTCGTTTTTCCGGATCGCTCAGCACTTCGTTGGCTTCGTTCAGCTGTTGAAATTTCTTGTTCGCTTCCGGGTCTTTCGGATTCAGGTCGGGATGGTGTTTGCGGGCGAGCTTCCGGTACGCGTCCTTTATCTCCTTTTCGGATGCGGTTTTCGGAATGCCCAATACCTGGTAATAATCAATAAATGCCATTTGAGGTTTGTCGTAAAGCTTCAGTATTGTAACTTAAACCGTGATAAATAGTTTTTAAAAGACATTTATGACAGTAAAGCCCGATTTTTAACAAATTTAACAAGACTGATTGTATTTTTGCATGACAATGGTCATCTTCCCGCCCGCTGCCGAATATTTTTTTAGTTTTAGAAAGCGCGGTTCTTTTTTCCATTTAATAGGTAAACGATGGCCCGGATGGCGATATTACCGTAGAAAGCGCGCTGAATAAAGGAACATGTTTTAAAATTACTTTATAAAATGGACGAACCCGTTTTCCGAAAATTTGCCGACATCAAAGTAAAAGAAATTGCGCCCGGCTTTTTCTCATCGTTGATACATACCGAAACGAATACCATCAATTTTATCGAGGTAACCAAAGGAAGCACCATAGCCAGGCACCGTCATGTTCACCAGCAATGCGCATTTGCTTTGGAAGGGAAATTTGAGCTGGTGGTGGATGACATTCCGCAGATTTTGGAGCCGGGGGTATTTGCCGTGATCCCTTCAAACGTATGGCATGGTGGCACGGCAATAACCGATTGCAAATTGATCGACATTTTTAGCCCCGTAAGGGAAGACTACAGACAACTCTGATTACCATAAAAAAAGCTCCGTTTTCTGCGGAGCTTTTTTTTATTAATGGCGATGCCAGTGACGGTGATGCCAGTGGCGATGGTGGGGGTGATGGATTGGCTGTGCCATCGCACTGCCTACTGTAAATACAGCAACAACCATTACCAACAATGCTTTTAAATACTTCATAGCTGTGGTTTTTTTTAATATGATTAAATTATTTCCTTGAATGTTTAACTAATGGTTTCGATGAAAGTTTAATCATTCATCGTTAGCCCATCAAATTGTTACATAACGGAATTTGCCGGGGAATAAGTATAAGGAGCTGGCACATGCTGATAAAAAATTATAGGTTTGTGCCTTCAATTTTTATATGGCAGTTTCAAAAGCAACAATTACCGATGTACCGGAGCTTAACCTATTGGTAAACAGCGCCTATCGGGGTGAAAGCAGCAAACAGGGGTGGACCACAGAAGCCCATTTGCTCGACGGGATAAGGATAGACGAGGATATATTGAGCGGATACTTTAGCACGCCCGGGGTTTCTATCCTCAAATACACCGGCGATGACGGCCGCATCATCGGCTGTGTTTATCTTGAGGAAAGGCTGCCCAAACTTTATGTAGGCATGTTCAGCGTTTCGCCCTTGCTGCAGGGCAAGGGCATTGGCCGCGAGCTGTTGCTAGCGGCCGAGGAACATGCACGGCAAATCAACTGCCAAACACTTATCATGACCGTCATCAGCACCCGGCACGAGCTGATCGGCTGGTACGAACGACGCGGCTACCATGCAACCGGCGAAACGCAGCCCTTCCACGCAGGCACACGGTTCGGTATCCCGAAACAGCCGATCGAGCTTATCGTTATGGAAAAAATATTATCATAGGGCTTGATTGAAATCGAGCGATATAAATTCTTCTATCAATTTTCCTTTTTTTATCCCCACGCATGCAACCTTGCTAAAATTTACGTTGTCTTATAGAGTAAATAATCCCGACAATGTTGATGCAAATGGAAGAGGTTCATCCGCAGTTAAAGGAGTTTATTATTGATTACTGCAGCCGGTACAAGATCAGCAAGGTTGATCCTGGCACATTAAACCTGGAAACCAGCATCGATCTGGATCTGGACATTGCCGATATCGAGATGGATCTGTTCCTGGCCGAGTTTGCCGAAACTTTCCGGATCGATCAGTCAAAGTTCAGTTGGTACAAATATGGATACCCAAAAGGGTCGGCCAGCGTTAAAGTTATACGCACTTTGTTCGGCTATAACTCAAATTGGGTAAAAAGCCTGTCGAACAAGATCTATAAACCAAAGTTCAGGGTAAGCAACCTGCAGGACGCTTTCAAAACCGGACGACTGATATAAAGCCATTGCGGGTTACAAGGCAGCCTCCATGCAGTGCATGGCACGTAAATGTTCGGTCAGCTTGCAACGGCTTTCATTTATTGGCTCGCCGCGTAGCCCGCAATGGCTTAATTATTTCAGTCAACTGAACGATAAATCCCGCCTTTTATGATACAGTAAATGTTATTCGCTACATTTATTGCATCATCCGTTTCATAAACTAAATTTCATGCGTTTTTTTATCTGTCTGACACTTGCCATGTGCCTTTTAGGTACTGCAAATACATTTGCCGCAAAAGTTTTTACAGTAACCTCGCCAGATTCAAAGATTAAATTCAGCCTCAGTACAGATAAGGATGGCTTATTTTATAGAGTGAGCTACAAGGGCGTGTTGATGGTTGACGTATCCAGGTTGAAACTGGTTTTTAAAGAAGGCGGCGCGATTGATGATGCCTTAACGATCACTGCAGCCATGCCGCAAAGAATCGTAGAAGCCTATCCATTGATCACCGGAAAAACCAGCCAGGTTCACAGCGAAAGCAATGATATAATCGTTACCGTAGTCGAAAAAGACGGCCTGAAAAGAACCTTGCAGATCGAAATAAGGGTTTTTAATGATGGCGCGGCTTTCAGGTACATCATTCCGGAGCAAAAGCAATGGGCCGATATGGTAAATATAACCGATGAGCTCGATTCCTTCAACCTCACCGAAAACCCGGTAGCTACTGTAATGTACCGGCATAACTATACCACTTCGCACGAGGGGCTCTACACAAAAATTGACCTCGCCCACCTGCAGGCAGACACATTGATGGATATGCCCGCGTTGTTTGAATACCCCAACAATCTTTTCCTTGCTATAACCGAGGCAAACCTGCACGACTATGCCGGCATGTACCTCCTGAAGCATAACAACCTGCTCGAAACCCGGCTTTCACCCCTCCCCCATCAAACCGAACTAAAAGTTAAAGCCACGCTGCCTCACAACAGCCCCTGGCGCGTGATGATGATCAGCGACCGTGTGGGTGCCCTCATTGAATCGAACATCCTCACCAATTTGAGCGAACCCTGTAAAATAAATGATCTTTCCTGGATAAAGCCTGGCAAAACTACCTTCCCCTGGTGGAACGGCGATGTCGTACCCGACACCATTAACGCCCCGGGCAACAACTACGTAACCAATATGTACTATGTGGATTTCTGCGCCAAATACGGCCTCGAATACCATTCTGTTGTAGAGTACGGCTTGCATGAATGGTATGTTAACGACGGCGCCGGTTTTCAGCCCGGCCCGCATGCCGACCCGTCAAAAGCAGTTTCGGGTTTGGATATGCAGCAGGTTTGTGACTCCGCCGCTAAAAAAGGCGTCGGCATACGGGTTTGGGTACATTTTTATGCCTTATACCCTAAGCTGGATGAGACTTTTACCCAATATGAGAAATGGGGCATTAAAGGCCTGATGTGCGACTTTATGGACCGCGACGACCAGGAAATGGTAAACATGCAGGAGGAGATATTACAGAAGGCCGCGCAGCATCATCTCCATATCCAGTTTCATGGCGCGTACAAGCCAACCGGCGAAAGCCGCACCTGGCCCAATGAGTTTACCCGCGAAGGCACCCTTAACTACGAGAATGATAAATGGAGCAATTGGGTAACGCCCGATGCCGACGTCAATATCCCCTTTACCCGCCTGCTGGCCGGATCAACCGATTATCATTTGGGCGGTTTCAGGGCCGCCTCGCCCGCGCAGTTTAAAATACATTATACCCGGCCCTATGTAATGGGCACCCGCTGCCATATGCTCGCTATGTACGTGGTGCTGGAGAACGCCCTCGGAATGGTTTGCGATGACCCCGATGCTTACATTAACCAACCCGGTTTTGAATTTATTCAACAAGTTCCCACCACCTGGGACGAAACACATGTAATTGATGCCAAACCCGGCGAATACCTCGCCATTGCCCGCCGCAAAGGCAGAGATTGGTACGTCGGCGCCATCACCAATCATGATGCAAGGACAATAACTCACGCACTTGATTTCCTGCCGGATGGAAATTATACCGCCGATATCTGGAGCGATGCACCTTCAACAGACCCTGACTTGAATCATTTAGTGAAACGGATGGAAAACGTGAACAGGCAATCTGTGCTGTCAATGATGCTGGCGGCTGGTGGTGGGCAGGTGGTGCATTTGTATCCGGAGAAACGTTGATGATTGCCAGGCCGGACTGGTCCTTTAATTAAAACTACAAGCATAGGCGTCGGAAAATAATTTCGATTATGAAAAAACTGAATTTAATTATTTCATCCTTATTGATGACTATGATGAGTTGTCGATCTCCTCAAAATGTGAAGTTTGATTATGTTAAAATCAGTCCAATCGGCAATAGTGATGTTCCGCGAGATATATTTTACATAAGTATGGCGAAGTTAACTAACATCGACACAACTGAAAACGGTGGAATGATTGATCGGGTAATAACTAACGAGAAAGCCTTATCGAACATTGTTTCATTCGTTATTGACGATAAACCAGCGGGAAAAGATTCCAGACAGAACTTTACCGAATATGGATGCTTACAGATATCTCTTTATGAAAAGAATTCTATAATCAACACTTATTATCTTCATAAGTGGGAGGCCCAAGATTATCTGAACAATTTAATTTCATTGCTTTCCGAAAAAGGTTTGGATTCAAATTTGACAAATAAACTCAAAGAGGACGTATTGGCGCCAATAAATGATTGATTTGATTTGAGCCAGCAATTAGCCCTAAGTTCAAGCCTGTTGTCCAAAGTTTCCCGTTCACTGCTTGGATTGAGCACTCCCGGCATCGTCGTTTTTCGCCCTTGTTGGTGTTTTCACCAACAAGACCAGTCTGTAATTACCGTGACAGAAGCCATAGGTTCAAGCCTGCTGAACAAAGTTTGCCAGTCACTTCCTGAGCGGAGAACTCCCAGCGTCCTCTTCTTTTCGCCCTTGTTGGTGTTGTCACCAACAAGACCAGTCGGTCATAAACGTGACAAAAGCCATAAGTCCGAGTCTCGGCCCAAAGTTTAAAAGTTACCCTTTAGATTGAGGACTTCCTGCGTCGTCCTTCTTGCTTTTCCAAATGACCTTCAAAATAAAGAAAAACGAGACCGCCTGAACCAAGAAGATCAAACTATCGACGAGTATCTTATCACTTCTTGTCATGATAATAACTAACAAGCTTTACAGATCCATCACCCGCATCCGAACTCTTTTAACATAGTTGCGGATATCAAGCACGATTCCGGCGAATATGTAAACAATCAGCGGGAAACCAACCGCCAAAAAAGAAGAGTAAATAAAAAACAGCCTGATCTTGGTGATGGAAACATTGAATTTTTCGCCCAGGTAAGTACACACCCCGAAGGAGTACCGTTCAAAAAAAGTGATTATCCTTTGCAATCTTTCACGCATATCTTAAAATCTTATTGCCAATTCCGCACTGCAGGCACTTTTTATAATTGCAGTAGTTGTTTTTTAACTCCAGCAATGCCTGCGATTCAAACGCATTCTTTATTTTGACCCCTAAGGTACTAAAATCTTCCACAATTTTATTATCCTCGTGTGGCAAAAACTCCAGCAAAGCTAAACTTCGGCTGATAAAGTACTGCAACCCGTTGTGCTTACCATAGCTGAACAAAAACAGGGCCAATGTATTCAACAGCAGGATATTAACCGAAGCCTCGCCCATCTGCTTTGCCGATGGCGCCGATTCCTGGTCAAAGCGGTAGTGATTTTCCCAATACGTGTTAACCTTAACATCGGTAAACAGGCCCTTCAGCACTTTTACGTCTTTGATCTCCAATAGTTTTGAAAATAAATGATTGGATTGTAACACCAGCGCCGCAAATTGTGCCAGCCTTATCGTCGGGAAATTCGCCGGCCGAAGGCGCATAAACTTCCATAAATGATTGTCGACAGGCGTCAGTTTATATTTTTGACGAAGGAAGGTATACTCAATCTTAAGTTTCTGCGGATACGCATCCTTAAATTCTTGTTCCAAAAAACCGGCCTGTCCAAAGATGAGCGCTTCCACCTGGGTTGGGTTATTTTTATGTTTCGCCAGGATGTTTTGCGGCAGCGATTTAGCCAACAGCTCAAACGGCAGCGCATTGGTTTTAAACCCGAAATTCGCGGCTAAAAATTGGTAAAACGTTTCCTCCCAATCACCCCTGTTTAACTCAAGTGCCGTTGTAACCGCGGCCGACCGTTTTTCCAGCCGCTCAACCAAAACACGGGTAAGCCAGTTTTGCAGCGTCATGCTGTCTACCGAGCCGATATTTGCTTCGCAGGGGATGATAGTTTTCTCGCCGAATATCAGTTTGTGGTACCGGCCGTAAAGATCATCGGGAATGCGGTCCTGCAATACCAATGTAGGCACCCTGCGGCCATTGGGCAGCACGAGGGGCTCATCATCCCGGTAAACCACATGAAGGATAACATTGTTGTAGGAGCCATCCCCGCTATGTCCATGCTTTTTCCAGTCGGACGACGACAAATGCACCTCCACGTTGCCGGCCCAAACTGTATCCCCTATTTTAATCCTTGCATTATGGAAATCAGGCCCCGAGTCGGAGTTGTGCAATCCTGCCGAATAGATCTCCAGGGAATCATCTTCCGTAGTTTTCAGATCCGCGCGTTCAAACAGGCGAAATTTCCATATATAATGCAGAAAATCCTCCGGGAAAAGCATGGGGTTAGAGATCAGTGTTTAGAGGTTAGAGATCGTTAAAAAGCATATCGACTACCACCATAAAATTAAAAAAAATCCTGCAGATCAAAAAATCTTCCCGCATTTTACGGAATCACGGCGGGGGTAGATGGAATCCATACCTTCCAATCTTTGTCGCTTGCTTGTCAGGCAGCTATTGCGGTATTAAAGCAGTTCCACCAGGTCACTGAACGTGCTGATGGTGGTTATTTGTCCTTTTTCAACCGTCCCAAATCCATAATCCGCGAAGATAAACGGAACGCCTGCTTTTGTTGCTGCGTCATAATCGCCCATCGTATCACCCACATAAACTGGTGCTTCAAGTTGATGATCGTTTACAATATCTTTAATATTTTCGGCTTTTGGATTGCCTTTGGTCCCATAACATTGATGTCCCGAAAAATAGTGAGTGGTTCCGCTCAGTTTTAAAAAAACCTCGATATACCCGCTCTGGCAGTTGCTCACAATAAACAGCCTGTATTTACGGGCCAGGTAATCGAGCGTCGCGTCGAGGCTCGGGTATAGATCCCCACCCTGTTCGTGTAAAAGATCAAGCTCGCTTTTGGCGCAAATGCCCATCAGCTCGGTACGTTTTTCGACGTCAAGATGTGGGAAAAGTTTATCGAAGATCACGTTGTAGGCCAACCCGGTGATCGAACGGATCTTTTCACGGGTCATCACCTCATCAACATAGTCTACCTGCTCAATAGCCTCTTGCCAGGCTTTCGCCACATTGCCGGTGCTGTCCCAAAGTGTCCCGTCAAGGTCGAAAATGATACTGTCGAATTTGTTTTTTAACGAAAGGGGCATGTTGACTATTTGACCGCAAAGGTAGCAGATCTGTGCAAAATATTGCCAGGAATACCCAAAAACAACCATTTGCTTAGGAGAAATAAATCTCGGAAAGAGTTTTCATGTAAAATACGTAAAACTACGTATGAAAAATCGTGTTTATCCTATACCAACTTTGCTTTTAATTTATTATATTTGAATTAAAATGTTGCTTATAAAGCATCTTTTTAATCGCTACCTTAAAGAGATCTGCTATGAAACAATTGTTACTCAATTTTTTGTTTTTCGTCGGCGCCGCTTTTGTCTTTATTCAATGCGCCCAATTATTTCCCACCAATAAGACGGGACCGCGGAAAAGCGCCCGGCCCCAACAGGTTGTACGCCAAATATCCACGTCCAAACCACACACCGGGCTGCGTTTTGTTAGCTACAATATAGCTAAAGCGCATTTCAAGAGGGGGGCGATCATTTCTTATCTTGACAATGGACTCTTTCCATTAAACATGATCGCTTATTTGAAAAGAAATCCTTTCTTACTGAACCGTAATTTTGGATTTTATTACACGGATATTTTCGGAAGGCCTGTTTACCGCGATTTCGGCTTCAATTACGCCAATCCCATGACTGCTGACATGGACCTTAACGCGGCGGGCAATGATAATTTGGAAAAGTAACCTTGCGCCGGTTTCTGTCTGGCATTAAAAAATTCAGCGGCATGTCTGTCATCGGCAGAGCTTAAAAGGCGTTGGGCCCGCTCAAAGATCGATCGTCATTTGCTGCGTTCCCAAGGCTTTACGTTGGTTGCTATCCGCTGTTTTTAGTTCCGGTTGGCAATAGTCAATACCTGATGTTGTGCAAACCCAGCAGGAAAACAACCATCACGGGGATTGCCAGTACGATAAAAACTCGCGCCATCTGCATACTGCTTGCTTCGCCCTTTACAAATACATTGTAAAAATCTGATTTAAAGGAATTTAATTTCTGTACCATGAGTTTTGTCCTTTCTTAGGATAATCTATCAAAAAATATAATTTATCAAATTATGCCCTTTTCTACGGAGATATTGCTCAATAGTTACGTTATCAGAAAAAAAATTTTTATATTAAACTCCGAAAGGCCATTTTCAAATAGTTCTTTGTCATGATTAGTTCATTAATTCACGGCCTGTATTACTTTCGCTTCTTCGTCGGCCATTGCTTTTATCAGCAGCCGTAGCTAAGGCGAAGGAGGCAGCGACGGCGGATCACTAACCTCCCGCTATGAACCATGAACAAACTGCAACTGCCACTCATTCACCTAACCTCCGGCTATGAACCATGAACCATGAACAAACTGCAACTGCTACTGCAACTGCCACTCATTCACCTATCCTCCGGCTATGAACTATGAACAAACTGCTACTGCTACTGCTACCGCTACTGCCACTCACTCAACGCTCCTGCCTGCTCATGTGAATGCCCCGGTAATTGCTTTGTTCATTACCATAGGAGAAATCGCCCAAAGCAAAACGGTTGTACTTGGTTTTATATTTCTGATAAACGGCGTCCGGTTGTTTTACCCCATTCACGGTCATTTCATCAGCATTTAAAGTCACCTCCTTAAGGCTTTCTTCATCGGGAACAATTTTATCAGCTATCAGGTCTGCGATCATTTGTTTCATTAAATGCTGGTCTTCGGCAGCCTGTTCCTGGTCTTTTTTGGCTTGAATCTGGTCAAGCCTTGCCTGTTCCTGGTCCTTTTTTGCCTGCTCCTGGTCGCGGACAGCCTGTTCCTGGTCGCGCTTGGCCTGTATCTGGTCGTTCACGGCTTGTTCCTGCGCTACCTTTGCTTCAGCCTGGTCGCGCAACGCTTGCTCCTGGTCGCGCTTAGCCTGCTCCTCGTCTTTCACTGCCTGCTGCTGGTCGCGTTTAGCCTGGGCCTGGTCAAGCTTTGCCTGTATCTTGTCTTTTCTTATTTGTTCCCTTATTTCCGCTATCACTTTGCTATATTTCCCCCAGTCAGCCGCCGGGATCTTTTCGCCCTCTACATACAGCGCGGTCATCTTATCATTCACCAATTCCATCTTGTATTGCTTATTGTTCCAGTTGGTTTGCAGCTTTTCCACCTGTTTGCCATCCCGGTTACTCGTTACATCGTAGTTTTCGTACCGGCCGGCGTCTCCTGCCGACTTATCCTGTACACTGATCTGTTGTGCCTTTACCGCAAAAGCGGTCAGCAATGCTATTACCAGCGCTATGCTGACTTTCCTATAATTTGTTTTCATTTTCGTTGCTTTATTTTTGTTAGCGGCGTCTTTTCGTTCGCCACTTCTTATTTATTCCTATTTGTTTTTATCCCTGTTTGTTATTTATTTATTGCTAATTACCGTTCACTACCCCATGATTTGAAAACGAAAAGCTGCTGTCCGAAAAACGGTTGTACTTTTCTATGTACTTTTTATGCGTCTCTTCCGGCTGCTTTACGCCATTTACAATCATTTCATTGGCGTTGATGGTTAAATCCTCCAAACTATTTTCATCTTTAATGATCTTGTCGGCCACTAAGTCCGCTGTAATTGATTTAATAAAACGCTCGTTGGCTTCGGCCTGCTCCTGGTTCTTTTTTGCCTGCAGTTCATTCCGGACGGCTTGCTCTTTGTTTTTTTCAGCCTGTGCCTGGTTCCTCACCTGCTGCTCCTGGTTGCGTACGGCCTGTTCTTCATTTTTTTGAGCCTGTATCGCGTTGCGTTTTTCCTGCGCCTGGTTTTTCTCAGCCTGTTCCTGGTTCCTAACCTGCTGCTCCTGGTTGCGTACCGCCTGCTCTTCATTTTTTTGCGCCTGCAGTTGATTGCGTTTTGCCTGCTCCTCGTTGCGCACAGCCTGTAACCTGTTCTCCTTGATTTGTTCGCGGATCGCCCCTATTGCGTCGCTGTATTTGCTCCAATCCGCAGCCGGGATTTCCTTCCCGTCGATATACAGCTTCGTCATTTTATCATCTACTAATTCAACTTTGTACTGCTGGTCATGCAGATATATTTGCACCTTTTCAATGCGCTTGCCATTTTCAACCCGGCTCTGGTCGAAGCTATTTCTTACGCCATCATTATCTGCCGTTTGTCCGGCGCTTTTTGTTTGTGCACCGGCAGTGATTGCAGCCGATAGCGTTATTACCAGGCATACCGCCCGGATAATGTTGTTTTTTTTCGTTTTCATTGATTATTTAGTTAAAAAATTTAGACAACAGATTACCACCCCACGATTTCGCGGATTTTAAAAAAATTAAAATTTCAGATTTATTTCGACGGCTATAAGCTACGGTGATCAGCGTAGTTATGGCCCGGTTTAATTATTGCACGCTTGCGTGGCTGCCAACGCCTTGCCTTCGGTTTATTGTATCCTGCTGCAGGTTTTTCTTCGCTTGTATTTGGTTCATTTTCGCCTGCTCCTGGTTTTTTTTCGCCTGTACTTCATTCAAAGCTTGCTGTTTCCGGTTTCGTTCCGCCTGCTCCCGGTTTTTTATATCCTGGACATTGTTTTCCTGGATCTGAATAGCGTTGCGTTCTGATTGCTCCTCGTTTTTCCTCGCCTGTTCCTGGTTTGATCGCGCCTGCTCCTGGTCCCGTTGTGCTGCCGCCTGGTCTTTTTTGGCTTGAGCCTGGTCAAGCAAAGCCTGGGCCTGGTCCCTTTTTGCCTGTACCTGGTCGTTTGCAGCCTGCTCCTGGTCCACAATGGCTTGTTGTTGATCACGCCGGGCTTGCTCCTCCTGGCTAACATGCAGCACTTTTGCGGACTCAACGGTTACACTCGCTGTTTGCACATCATTGCCGTGTACCATGGTAACTTCATCTTTTACCCCGTCCAATACCGGCCTTATTTCCGGCTTTCTCAAAACAGGGTTCCCGGTACGATAAAACCGCGCTTTTTTCCTTTTGGTGATGGCTGACGGCGAAGCGCCGGCTTGTTTCACCAGGGTTGTGATTTTATTGGGCGCATGATAAACCATCTTTGTGGCGAACTTCGAATGGCTGTTGTGCATTACCCCGCTCCGTGTGATAGTTGCCGTCGCTGCTATCGCAAACAAAACAAAAAAACAGGCCATCAGTGCGGCTTTTTCGGCGGCCCCAAAAGTATTGTATTCGCCCCCTATGATACGCTTAACCCGGTTGAGCAGGTGGTTTTTCTTTCCCGGAAAAGCCACTTTATAATTGTTGGCATACATGGCATGCTCTTTAAAGCTGATAAGCGCCTGTACAAACTCCTTTTTGTTTTTTGTTTGAGCGAGAGCGGCATCATCGCAGCAATTTTCGCGCTCCTCGCGGATTAGGGCCGAAATCCACAACAATCCGGGGTTAAAGAAAAATACAGTTTCGACAGCGGTTTGAAGCAAATTCACAAAATAATCGTTCCGGCGGATATGGGCAAGCTCATGAAGCAATATGGCCTCAACCTGGCCGGCAGGCAACCCGGCCATAAGTCCCACGGGCATAAGTATAACTGGTTTCAAATTACCGACCACCATTGGTATTTTCACGAATCCCGATTCCAGCAAGCGGACAACCTTTTTTAACTGTAACTTTTTACTGAGTTTATCCAGTTTATCGCTCCATTCGCCGGCAGGCTGAAAAAGATGCCGCCTTTTTGCCCGGTGGGTGTACATCAGCCCGCCGATCATCCGGAACGACCGAAATACAAAAAAGATCAGCCATAACAGCACCACCAAAGGCGCATTGGCCGAAAAGTAACCCAGGCATATCCTGGCAAACTGCTCCAGGCCATGTATATTCAAGTCCAGGGGGATAGAAACGCCGGCATGGATGGCCCTTACAACTGGCCGGACAAGGACTGTTTCCGGGGCGCTTTTCCATTCCCATATAAACGTATAAGCACAACCCGCAACAAACAATAAAAACTGAACCAACGCCAGGTTATATTTAAGGATCGCCGAAGAGCGACGGAATATTGCAAACAGTGCACCCGTCAGCGCTGCCGCTATTAACCCTTGCCAAAGCGAATGAAGCAGCATCCAGCTGAAAGCCTGTATAAAATGTTGTGTGTGGGTAAGTGACAATTGCATGGCGGGTTGTTTTATTTATTCCATGTTATTCAACAGATCCTTTATCTTCTGCAATTCATCCGCCGAGGTTTTTTTGTTCCCCAGCAGGGACAATATCAGGTCGCTCGGCGAACCGTCGTACATATTATCCATAAAGCGGTCGAGCATACTCCCTTTCACGGTACGTTCCTCAAGTATCGGCCTGTAAATATGCTTCATATTTGTTTCATCCCGGTCAAGCATCCCCTTTTCCTTCATCACCTGCATCAACTTCAGCGTGGAAGTATAGATCACTGCTTCCTTCTGTTCATTCAGTTTATCGTGTACAAAACGCACGGTGGATGGCCCGAATTTCCATAGGATCATCAGTACATCCATCTCGGTTTTTGTCGGTATCATTTCGCTGTCCATATCCTTTGTAAATAACATAGATCAAAGGTATGTATTAAAAACGTACGTTGCAAGAAGAAGTTCTAAGTTTACGCAAAATAATTTTTATTGCACTGATATACAGCACAATAAAAATTCCTAAAAATAAAATCTATCAGGCAGCGTAAAATAATTGCTCAAAAGCGAGGCTGCGGCAGGCAAGCAGGCATTCGCTGCGGACGATGGCAGGTAGTTCATCTTCATTCCTGAATTTGAAAACAACGATGCCGCCTTCAAAATGATATTGTATGTGGTGTTGCAGCCAGCGCGATGAAGAACAAAGATGCTCGTCGCGCCAAAATAGCCCGGAAAAAGTTTCCCCGATATTTTGCAGTCGACGGGTAAACTTTTCAATTATCTTCAAGCAATCTTTGGCGTTATCGCCTATATAGAGGATATTATCGCAGGTAAAGTCTTCAGAAAATAGCACTTGTTCCATCATCAATAGTTTAATGAGAACAAGTTATACCTGGCAGATGAAATTACCATGAAAGCAGAAAAGATACAGGTGATTGTTACAATGAGTTGACTTAATTTGCTTACGAGCTTTCCTACTTCCGTTCCGACCGCTATGGGCAATGCTATTTAGTTAAGAAACGGTGCCACTTTTTGCCCACTTTTCCGCCCGCGGAAAAGAGGGCAGAACGAGTCCCGGATGTCCGGGATTCGGGTGAGTAAACGGAGCGCGTCAATTACCGCCAATGCATCCGTTAACTTAATAGCATTTCGCTTTGGGGATCCGGAATCCGTCTTCCGACTTCCGGCTCATATCTCATATCTCATATCTCACATCCGGTCTTCCCAACTTCCGGACTTCCCAACTTTCCGACTTCCGAAATCCGACTTCCGAAATCCGACTTCCGACTTCCGAAATCCGAAATCAAACCCGCCCTTCCACAAAAGCCTCCTTCACCACCCATTTTTTGATAACATTCTCCAGCCGCTCGATTGTAAATGGCTTGCTGATAAAATCCTTCATGCCTGCCTGTTTGCATTTAAATTCGTCTTCGCTCATTACATTCGCTGTCATGGCGACGATAGGCGGCGCCTCTTTCCCGCTGCTTTCAATTATGCTGCGCGCCGCTTCCAATCCATCCATCTCGGGCATTTGCATATCCATAAATATCAGGTCATACTTTTTGGCGCCGGCCTTTTCAACAGCGATCTTCCCATTGTCGGCTATATCGATGGTACATCCTATTTTGCTGAATATTTTTTTGGCGATCAGCTGGTTCATCTTATTGTCTTCGGCTAACAGGATTTCAATGGGCTGGAACTGGTAGTTATCATTAACCACCACCGGTTCTTTTTCGACCGAATGGCGCGATCCGATGGATAAGGGCAAACTAAAACTGAAAACCGATCCCTCCGCTTCTATGCTGTCGGCCCATATCCTTCCGTTCATCATCTCTACCAGTTTTTTACATATCGATAAACCAAGGCCCGTGCCGCCGTACTTGCGCATGGCTGTATTGTTCACCTGCGAAAATGGCTTAAATAACTGGGATAATGCTTCCTCGCTTATGCCAATCCCGGTATCCTTTACACTAAAGGTTACCCGTTGAACCCCGTTAAGCTCGTTCACCGCGGAAACATGCACCGAAACAAATCCCTCGTCAGTAAATTTAATGGCGTTACCCACCAGGTTTACCAGTATTTGCTGTACGCGGCTTTCGTCCATCTTTAAATATTCAGCCACATTTTCATCGATCTCATAATTAAGGCCGATGCTTTTTTCGGGTGCTTTGATTCCGGGTTTGCTGATGTCAAACACAGTTTTTACACAGTTCCGGATGTTCGTTGTCTTAGGATATAACACCAATTTATCGGCTTCAATTTTCGAAAGGTCGAGTATATCGCTGATAATATTGATGAGCAGATTGCTGCTCGATTGCAGCGTTTGAAGTAACTCGTGTTGTTCGGCCGAAAGTTCTGAAAGTGACAATAACTGTGCAGTACCGATAATCCCATTTAACGGTGTACGGATCTCATGGCTCATATTGGCCAAAAAGTTCGATTTAGCAACCGTGGCTTCCTCCGCCTGGTCTTTGGCGGACGAAAGTTCAACCTGCGATGCCAATAATTCCTCGCTTTGTTTGATCAACCGCTTTTTGTCGTTCTCGTGGCTTCTTTTCAAAAAGCTGATCAGCAGGCCGGCAAACAGGATATTTGTAATGGTGGCCGAGATGGCGTCCCTTTCTTTCTGACCTTTGCTTTTTATGGGCGACGTAAGGTTCGGAAAATGCTGCTCCAAAATATAACAGCCGATAATTACAAGGATCAAAAAACCAATAAAAAACAAATGGTACTTCCGTTTTAACAGGATAATGATCAGCACCACCAAAAACACCCCGGATAGAACAGATGAGCCCTCGATGCCGCCATTAAAAAACCACCCGGGAATAAAGGAAAGAATGCCAAGGGTAACAAAGCCAACCGGCATATATTCGTTATACCCCACATACCTGCTGCGGTAAAATGCAAACACGGCCAGCCCAAGCACAAAAACCTCAACAGCCATTAGGGCTATCGGGAAACCGAGGATAAAGTTATTTACCAGGCCGTTTGAAAGACTTAATGCCAGCAATAAGCAAATGGCATTAAATAGTTGGTTTTCAACCGATAGTTCCGGGTTATCAAACCCAATAAAGTCTCTGATTTTTTTTAAGAGCCACATTCCCACCTCCGTCGTTAAATTTATTTTGCGTCATTCACTTCTATCCAAAATCCGTCCGGATCCTGCAGATATATCTGGTGTACGCCATCAGGCCTTTGCTGAACTTTTTTCGGTTCGCCGTTCCAGTTGCCATACTTTACGTTCAATGCATCCAGGTGCTTCATAAACAAATCCAGGTGGGGCACACTAAAGCATAAGTGTATCCCTATATTGTGCACGGTGTCGGGGCATTCGCCCTGTATAACATGGAGTGCAAGGCCCTCTCCTATTTTGAACCATACATGCAGGGTGTCATTAAATGGATGATGTATCCTTTGCAGCTCAAGCACGTTGCTATAAAACGCTGCCGTTTTGTTGAGGTTTTTGGCGCACAAAGCCGCATGATTAAAAACCGGCTGATTGAAAGTGGATGTATTTTGAGCACATATTATGCCCGGGCATAAAAAAGTAATGGATAATATTACTGATTTTAGAAAGTTCGATTTTAACAGGGACGATAATATTAGTTTCATGATGTTTGTGCGTTTAATATTTAAACATACAAATAACACCCGGAAGAAAATGCTTTTTAAGATTCATGATCAAGCCCGGGTTCCAAAGATCAAATCAGATGTCGAACCGTAACTTACCAGGCCATTAGTTGGCTCAAGCTATAGTCGTTTGCCTGGGATTGGATGGTGTTATGGCTGTTCCAGTCTTCAATATCGATCAAACCAGGCATTGTTTGGTAATGTCTGTCGTCTTTTGAACACTTTACGATATAGCCAATTTCGTCTACTAACGCTATTACCGGTCGCGAACCACATTCTTTGCAGGGCTTGCAATAGATTGATCGCGGAACATTTACATAACCCCTCATATCCCTTTTGTACGAGGCCGTTTCCAGGGAAGTTACCAAAAAACCACATTTATCCCGAAATAATTGTCGTTGCGGCACTTATCGCAAAATTGTTACCGAGCCTGCCAGTGGTTTTTTACCATTCTTAAGATCAATAACATAATAATAAGTCCCTACAGGCAGCTTTTGACCGTCGCGGGTGCCATCCCAGGGTTTAGGATAGTTGATGGAGTTGTAAACCAATGCCCCGTCACGTGAAAAAATTGATATCGTGCATCCCGGATAGGCTCCCAGCGCATTGATATCCCAAAGATCATTTATACCGTCGCCGTTAGGTGTAAAGGTATTCGGTATAGAGATAATGCACTGGCTTTGCGGACTAAACGCCACGGTAATCGCATTTGAAGTCGTTTGCGGGTCGATAAGGCACTTACCCGTGCTGGTTAAAATGCAGGTAACTGTATCGCCGTTTGCTAACGTGCCGCTTGTAAATGTTGATTGATCAGTTCCGGCATTTTTTCCGTTCACCTGCCATTGATAGTCAGGTTTGAAATCCGGACTATAGCCGATAGCCGTAAACGTTATTGGCGTGCCCTCGCATACCAATCCGGTTTCCGACGAAGTGATCGCCACCGAAGTGGAAATGAATGGGTCGGTCGTAAAAACGGCTATATTGGAGGTTGCGGTATTGCTGGTAGTACAGGCAGCATTACTGGTGAGTACACAGGTTACTGCATCTCCGTTGTTTAAACTGCTGGTCGAAAACTGCAGGCTGTTAGTGCCCTGGTTTTGCCCGTTTACCTGCCATTGCAGCACCGGCTGCGATCCTCCACCGGTTATCTCAGCCGAAAAAACCATGGTTTTGCCCTGGCAGGTGTCGGGCGACGCCGGCGTGATAGTAATTGCAGGCGTTATCGCCGCAACTACTGTTAATGTTTGGATCACCTGCGACGTTCCATCGTTTGCCGCAATCATCGAAGTTCCTGCCCCGGTGATATGGATCTTCCCCGATACAATTGTCGCGACTGCCGGGTTACTGCTACTGTACGTGATTGGCGCAGCGCTGGTCGCGCCAGGGTCAAAATCAGCGTTGCAAACCGTTTTTGGAGACAATGGCGGAAAAACGATAGTCTGGTCATCGACTATTTGTATCGTTACCGGGTACGAACTGCTTCCGCCGTTGTTGTAAGCTGTTATCGTATAAACCTCGGGTGGAGTAGTGACGCCTGGGGTCCCGCTGATTATTCCTGTCACCGGGTCGAAAGTTAAGCCTGTAGGTAGTGATTTGTCAATCGAATACCCGGTTATGCCAACCCTTCTTACGAGGTTGTTCCCCGCATCAGCTACATATAGAAAGTTACCTGTAGCATCGATCGCCACACCATTAGGCGCATTAAAGCGGGCCCCGGAGCCTGTGCCATCGCTCGCGCCGGGGGTGGGTCCACCTGCCACAGTAGTCACAGTACCGTCCGCACCTATCCTTCTTATGCGGCTATTTGCATCGTCGCCTACGTAGCTATCGCCACCCGGGTTTATCGCTATACCCACCAACCCATTAAAAAATGCGGCGCCGCCAACCCCATCAGCGTAGCCCGGATTTCCGTTGCCCGCCACAACGGTCACTGCCGCCGCAGGCGAGCTTTTTTCAACCTGGTAGCTATTCGCAAAAAAAATGTTACCCGACATGTCCGTGGTCAGAAAGTCGAGACCGGTTTCATCGGACTGTGGTGCGCCTCCATTTAACGCCACAAATGTGCTAACCTGGCCTGAAACATCAATTTTCCGGATCGAATTGTTTCCCCGGTCGGCTACATACATATTGCCTGAGGGATCCAATGCAACACCGATGGGACTATTAAACTCGGCAGTAGCCGCCGGCCCATCCGTTCGTCCGGCGTTTCCGCTGCCCGCAAACGCCGTCACTATGCCCGAATTGCTTATTTCCCTGATTTGGTTATTCGCTACGTCTGCAACATATAGGTTCCCGGCCGGATCGATAGCCAACTGGTAGGGCGTGTTGAAAGTCGCCTGGGCTGCCTGCCCGTTGTTTGCGCCCTGTCTGCCGGTGCCGGCATAGGTTGTTACGTTTCCGGCGGGGTCTATTTTTCTTATATCATTGTTGCCGAATTCAGATACGTAAACATTTCCTGATGGGTCGCAAATAACGCCTACAGGTGTTGCGAAAGTTGCCGCCAAACCCTTTGCATTCAGGCTGCCGCTGGCGGTGCTGCCCGCAATTGTAATCACCTGCCCATAGGTGTTCATAGGAATTGCACCACCGGTGTTTACGGGCCCCAACGGCGCGATAGGTGTATTTAAATTATAGGTTTGCGGGCTTTGGTAGCTGATATTTGGCGGGGCCGGCACAACGATCGAGCCTGCTTGAACGGCGATATTAACAACAGTGGTGCTACTGCCGGCGGCATTATACGCGGTGATAGTATAATTTGCAGGTGGAGAAGAACCCGTGGGTGTTCCGCTGATTATCCCGGTGGTTTGATCAAAATTTATCCCGGCCGGAAGTGGCTTATCTATCGTGTAGCCATATATAGAAATTTTACGTATCAGATTATTAAATCCGTCCCCTATATAGATATAGCCGGTGGAACCGTACGCAAGCCCAACAGGCCCATAAAAACTTGCTGCGAGGCCCTTTCCGTCAGACGATCCTTGGATACCGCTTCCCGCAAGTACGGAGATTACACCGGAGGGGTCAATTTTAAATATCTGGTCTTTAACGCCATCCGTTACGTATATATTGTTCTGTGGGTCTGCGATTACATCCATCGGGTCTCCAAATTGTTGGCCTGTACTTGCGCCTGCGAAAGTGGTTACATTGCCTGAAGGATCAATTTTCCTAACCAAACCGTTGCCCCCGTCTGCCACATATACATTTCCCGAATTATCAGTACCAACACCATTCGGGTAATCAAAACTTGCAGCGCTTCCGTTTCCATTATTTGAACCGATCGTCCCACTGCCTGCTATTGTGCTTACCACGTAATTTGAATTAATCTTTCGGATAAGTTGGTTTGCGTAGTCAGCAACGTAGACATTGTTAGCATTGTCAATACAAATGCCAACCGGATCATTAAAACTTGCCGTTTGACCTGGTCCGTTTTGCGACCCGTATGATCCGTTGCCAGCAATCGCACTATTTATTTCAGCAGGAGTAACTTCGTCGATTCTGTTGTCGCCCGAGTTTGCAACATATAGATTGCCGAGTTGGTCAATCGTAATCCCGTCAGGACCATTGAAATTCGAACCGGTAATATTGAGCGTTGTTACCAAGCCAGCGGGCGTAATCTTTCTGATTACATTATTGTACACGTCGGCGACGTATAAATTTCCGGATTTATCGATAGCCAAACGCCTTGGTTGGTTAAAACTCGCAGCAGCGCCTTGTCCATCTGCGGAACCCTGTGTGCCGCTCCCGGCTAACGTGGTAACTTCGCCATAGGCCATAACTGGAACGGCTCCTCCGCTATTCCTCGGAATGAGCGTAGCAATTGGTGTATTGACTGAATACGTTTGAGGAGTTGTATACGATATCGCCGGGGCCTGGGCTGCAATTGGTCCTATTTTAATTAAAAACAAAACTGTCAAAAGAAACGATATCCGAACCCCGCTTTTCATTACCACTGACAATGTTTATTAAGTAAACTGGGGATATATAATATGCATGATTTTATAACTGATAAAAATAACCATTATAAAGGGTTAGAAACAATAAAGCTATCCAAACGATTTTTTGGCATAGAATGTGCTTGGTTATTATATATCTATCAAATTATTATGAAAAAGCACATTTTAAGACTGGTCGTTTTGCTGATATTAGCATCGTCGATCTCAAGTTGTACTGTTGAATACCGCCATAGGCATCATTGGCACGGTTATTAAAATAACTGCTAACGGTGGGATAAAACATCGATATGGACTGAATGCCTCCCAACCGGGGGCATTTTTGTTCTGCCGGGCTATTGACCGGCCTGTTTAGTGACCAGTACCCAGTCAACCCAAACTTTTGCATTGCCCGATTTTATTTTATTCACTGTTTCCGTCGAAATACCATAGTAAGGCGTTTCAACTTTGTTTACACCGTGTGGATAGCCGCCGCCAAGCGCAAAATTCAGGATAATGAATTTGGGGTTGTCAAAGGCCCATCGGCCATAATGTTCCACCATAGCTCGTGTAACGGTGTAGGTGACAGTCCCGTCAATTTTAAATACCAGCGAATCCCTGCTCCAATCAATCGAATAAACATGCCACTTGGTTACATCGGTGCCCTGCGGGAAATGATAGCGATAAGCCAGGGGCGTATTCCCAAAATAGTTGGGGCCGTGCAGCGCGTTGCTGAACCATGAAGAGTCGCCAACCGTCTCCATCATATCTATCTCGCCGCAGTCGGGCCACCTGCCCTCACCCAGCGCCCAGAATGCGGGCCATAAACCAGCGCCACCGGTAACCTTCATCCGTGCCGAAGCCGTTCCATACGTAAACTCCATTTTTTTGCGGGTGTTTATTCTCCCCGATATAAAATCATACTTTTTGCCTTGCTTACTGGTATAACCAGGCCGGTAAAGCGCCTGTATCATAAGCGCCCCGTTGGTTGCCCCTTCGGTGGCTGCGCCTTTTACCAGGTACAGGGTCGAGGATGAATCCACGTAAGCCTGTTGCTCGTCATTCACCGTGTTCCCGGTAACCTCAACATTCCATTTTGCACGGTCGAGGCTATTTTCGTTAAAATCTTCAAAAAACACGGTGTCGGTTTTAAGTTTTGTTGGCTGTGCTTTGGTAAATAATGCGGCGAACATCGCTGCCACAATAAAACAATTACGGGTTTTCATAGGGTATGGGTTGCTTCGATAATTAAATTTGATTGCTATGCCGGATATCACATAAACGACAACGAATTCGAGCTGGGTACATGGGTTGCTTTAATGCTGGGGAACTTTTCCGAAAGCCATTTAAGCATATACGTCGACCCTGGCTCTTCGCTGGCTATATGCCCTAAAACCACCAGGGACAGGTTATCGCCTTTGGCCAGCGCATCCCGTACGTATTCCGCGGTTTCCCATTCCTGTATCTCGCCGCAAACAAGCACGTCCGGCTTAACTTGCCGGATGGAATCGATCTGTACCCTCCCGCCTGCAGCCCCTGGAATAAACAATACCCTTGTACATTTTTGCAGCGGATCGCCAACATACCTTACCCTGTCTATGTTCAGTTTCGATTTGGCATGATGGATCAATTCTTTTAGCGTAACCGCGGGCAGGGTTATAATATTGAGGGTGTCCTTATCTGCATATTTTCGCCAGTCAAGCTGTTCAAGCGTACCGATGGTTACGCCGTCCGGTTTCATATGATGGATATAATCATGATTTCTCCAGATAGCGATATGATGCTGGTTTAACAGGTTGATCTTAAATTTATATACATCGTCGTCCTTCAGCCAGTCGGTATCATCGGGATGATTATAGAAAGTTGGCTCATGCGCAATGATGAAATTCGCGCCCAGGTCGATCGCGTTCCTGATCACAGCGATGGTGGCGAACATCGTGGTTACAATTCCGGTGATTTTAGTGTCGCGGCTGCCGGCTTTCAGGGTGTCAACCGTCGGGCTCAAAACACCACCCGGAACCTCACTGATAAACTCGTCCATCACCTGCCCTACCGTATAATCATCCGCAGACCTTATGTTAGTGGCCAAACTCATCAATGGGCTGGTCAGCACCAGGCCCGCGCCAATGCCGGCAGAAACGTTGTAAATAAACTTGCGGCGGGTGAAGGCCGGCCGGCGTTCCCCGTTCAATTCCTCTCCTGTTCTCATAACTGGTCAGTATTGGTTAGCAAGAACAAGTTAAGGATTAAATCGCAATAATTATCAGGCAAAATTTTTAATTATTAATGCGTATTACCAGCCAAGTCCGAAGTACTCCTGGCGATACAATCCCGCACGTGCGAATTTGCGTCAATCTTATATTTATGACATGCTATACTTCAGCTTATTATAATTATTTTGAATTGACTATTCGAATATTCTATTCATTGCCGTTTGGCTTCAGCCAACGGTATTAAAAGGTGCAGAATTTGGGCTTTAGCCCAACCTGCGTAGGATATTTGTGTTGCACAAGTGAACTAATATACATAATTTACTGAAAATCAGATATTTAATCATATAGTTGAGCCAAATTCGCATTTGCGGGAAGGAACCGGGATAAGCAGGTAAATTCCGGCCACTTTGCGGCCAAACACCTTCCCAAATGGTCCAATTCTTTTCGACAATTTGTCCATCTCATCCATATTTTTCTTTCCCGCACGCGCGGGATTGGTTCTTGACTCTCCTCGACCTTTCCCTTTTATCCCAACCGTTGATCTTGCCACTACCACTGCCACTTTCTCCCTGGCTCCTGATTCTTGGCTCTCCTCGACCTTTCCCTTTCATCCCAACCCTTGATCTTGCAACTGCCACTGCTACTGCCACTGCCACTTTCTCCCTGGCTCCTGATTCTTGGCTCTCCTCGACCTTTCCCTTTCATCCCAACCCTTGATCTTGCAACTGCCACTGCTACTGCCACTGCCACTTTCTCCCTGGCTCCTGATTCTTGGCTCTCCTCGACCTTTCCCTTTCATCCCAACCCTTGATCTTGCAACTGCCACTGCTACTGCCACTGCCACTTTCTCCCTGGCTCTTGATTCTTGGCCCTCCTCGACCTTTCCCTTTCATCCCAACCCTTGATCTTGCAACTGCCACTGCTACTGCCACTGCCACTTTCTCCCTGGCTCTTGATTCTTGGTTCTTGATTCTTGGCTCTTGATTCTTGGCCCGCACTATTTGTCAACTATTGGGATACCGGTTGTGCGACGCCTTTCAACAGTTTTTTCAATTCCGAACCTTTCGGCAGCTCATATCCGGAAATCGAACTGATTTGTGCCTCCGATGTGATTTTTGTTTTGCCGGGATGTCGAAATTGCGGGTTTACATTTAACCCGCCGATTTTGCCTTTCTTTTGCTCCTGGCCGTATTTTTTTGCCCAGGCCCTGAAATCCTGTTCGCCCCACGCATTAAATCCTGCGGCTAAGCTCCACCAATCATTGCCGGTAAACCTGCACCTGCCTAACAGGTCGCGGCCCTTGATCAGGGAGTCCTTACCGACAAAAATGTTATCGTAAAGATCAAATCCCCCGTTTTCGCTTTTGTCCGAAAAGCTTATCGCGGCCACCTGGTCGTTATAAACAATATTGCCATACACTTTGCAGTTATAAAATTGCTTTGGGTCGTCGGAACTGTTCCATATATATAACCCCGCCCTCGAATCCGACACCGTGCCATCATTTTCGGTAATGTTATACCTGATCACGTTATCGTGCCAGGGACCGGCGCCATAATACTGAAAAATGCAGTACCCGCTGCCCTGGTTACCATAAGAGAAACAATATTGAATAACAGAATTTGTGACGCCCCCATCCAGGTCAAACCCGCCGCCATCCGCACCTCCTTTTGAGGTTTTGTTCTCATAAGAAAGACAATGCTCAATAACCACACTGTCAGCTTCATAACACCATATCCCCACCGGGCCGTTCCCTATCCGGGGCATGTCCCAGCCGTTATTGGTGGCTGTACAATGCGCTATCAAAACCCCGGTACAATGCCCAACCACAATACCATTACCGCTGTGATTATCCAGTTTTGTTGGATCGCCCGGGTTGTTTTCTGCCCGGCAATACCGGATGATAATATCCCGCGATGATTTTTTTTCGTTTCCTTCAACCGTTATCCCGGCCGAGCCGTTGTCATGCACAAAAACATGATCGGCCAAAACATGCGATGCTGAATCGATCAGCAGTCCCGATTTTTGAAAACCACTGATATCGATATCTTCTGCCCTCACGTTCAAACTGTTTAAAATAGCCAGGCCGCTTTCACGATTCCCCGTCTTTCGGCCCAAACCGTTCAGCCTGAGGTGGCTTACACGGACATATTTTGTTCTGAACAAACTGATCGCCCGCACGCTATCAGCAGTAATAACGGCTTTGCCTGCACTGTATGAGGAAATAGTAACCGGTTGCAAGGCGCTGCCCCGGCTATGCGGACCAATAACTATTGCACCTTTAAAAATTTCCCCGCCTTTAAAATAAACTGCATCGCCGGGATGGAGTGCAAGTTGATTTATCTTTTGGATCGACTTAAAAGGCGCACTGATTGTCCCGGCATTGCTGTCGTCCCCGGAATTACTTACATAATAACGAGTACCCACCGTCATCTTTTTTTGTGCAAGGCATTGGCTGTTAACACAAATAATAGTTAGAAATACCGTCCAACAAAGCCGGTTAAGTGCGGGAATCATTAAAAACTGATTTATAATTCGATGTAATGATGAGAAAATTCCACCGAAAAACAAACGGGAATGCCATCTTCTTTAGGGCACCTCTAAAAACTCTCCTTTTCCTCTCCTTTGGAGAGGAATCAAAGGTGAGGCTAAACAAAAAACCGAGTTTTTAGAGGTGCCCTTTACTGAATAACAAACCAGGTATAGGAATCAGGCCCGAGGCTAAATTCCATATCGATCGTATAATCACGATTTAATTTATACACCTTAGGCGGACCCTCCTCTTCAAGTACCCTGGCAACTTCGGTTAAACCCGTGTAATACAACGGTATTTTAACTTTTCGGGTAATTGTTTCATTGGTGGGATTGTAGATCATTATCAAGCCCTTGTTTTTAAGGTATGGGTTGACATGCAGAATGCCGTCCCAGTCGCGGCCGTCGGCCCGGCGCAGGTGTATCACATCAGAATTCAATATGCCCCGATATTTTTTGTACCAGTTGATCACCTCTGCCACCACTTTTTCGGTTTCAGGGTTGTCATACAAGCGGGGGCCGCGATAGCAGGCCTGAATGCCGGCGCCGTAATATTGCATCATCAGTTGCCGGTAATCCTTCAGGTGATCTGCAAGCGGCTCAATAGTGGCGGCAGCGCCTCCGCCTTCGTATTCGGTAAGCGGCACAAGTCCCCAGCCCATTGACGGGGTTTTATCCCAGGTACCGTCGAAAATATTCTGACGGTTTAGTATTTCCTGGTCCGCCCGCGGTAACGAGAAATTTGCTTCACGGTAACCCAAAGCTATTTTATTTGTACCATCCAAAAAATACCAGTCGGGTGCATTAATATAAACCCCATGCCCATTTAGCCAATGGTATAGCCCCTTTTGGATCTCCATTTGCCGCCACTGCGAATCATCAAGCCCTTCGTGTCCCGGATGGGTTGTCGAGGCGCATACATCGCCTGGATACGGCCCATCATTTTCAAAAATATCAAAGCTTGTAATGGTAAAAAAGTGCTCGATATTGTCCCGGTACCACAAGCCCCACTTACTGCCGTAACAAGGTGCGTGACCAAAAAATGCCCCTCCGGGCTTACCTGTCGCAGGGTCGATCACATCAGTCTCCGGGCCAATAGACCGCGAACTGAACAGCGAATAGCAGCCTATAGCGATATGTTTACTATGGGCATAGGCAGCCAGGGCCTTCCAGCGTTTGATATTGGCAGCACTGGTATCCTCGATGTGTAAATGACTGCCAAAGCTTAAAATCACCGCCTCATACCCAACCGCCGCGCACTGGTCTATCGCGGTTTTTACCTCTGCATCATTTTTGCTCACCAGGTGCATAAAAATTGGATTCTCCAACGTCCACGGAGCTACTGCACTGTACATTTTGCGCACCGCAAGTCCCCGCGCCTCCCGGTCGTAGCTGTTCATGAGCAATTCATGGGTGCGAACGGAATTAAAGATTTCACCGGGCTTTAGTTCTATGCCCGGGCCTTTGTCCTCATAATTCTCCATCAATACCGGCGTCTGCCGGTTGGAATTCACCTGCGATGTATAGCCGGTATCCGTTTCCCAATGTGTGGTTTGATCACTTTGCTCGTAACGCATAGCATTGTTAAAGGCATAGTTCGTCTCAAAGTATATCCCCTGCGGCTTTTTCATCTTCAAAAAGCTCCCGTCAACTGCGCTATCCTCTTCCACCAGTCCGAGCACCTCGTTCACTACCCTGTCGAGCTTGAACCTCTTGTCCGAATTATTTTTAATGGTTAATGATTTAACAATAAGCGGCAGTCCATCGTAAAGCTCATAATTCACCCAAACCTCTAAACCTGCTAACTCATGCGCGCCGGGGATGAAGTGAAAGGATATTGTTTTACCCGTTCCATAGCGGCTATCGCTTGCCCAAAAACGTTTTTTGTACCTGAGTTGCGGAATGATGGGGCCGACTGTGAACCCCGCGTATTTAAAATCATTGGCGCCGGCGGTAAAGCCGTCTATCCATTGCGGGAGCAAATAGGCTTTTTGGTGCTGACCGTACAAACCTCCGATGTTGTAGTTTTTACCGTCAATAATTAACCTGCCTTCGGGACTTATCGCCCTGAGCAACTGCCGCCCCGTGTACAAATTGGCATAACCGGTGCAGGACAGGTTCGGACCAAGCCTGAAGACACGCTTCACCAATCCATTATACAGCACCACATCTTTACCATCGCTGCTCCTGAATACCCCGGCTTTTGTCCCCACCGGCTTTACCAGCCAGTCGTTAGTTACCGCGGAATTAAGCGATTCGTTCCACACGGGTAAATCCTGCGCGCCGGCAACCACAGCCCCTATAAGTGCAATAAATATTAGTAAGCTTTTTTTCACCATTTACGGGTTTGGCCGGGCTAATGCCTCATTAAAGTGCTGTCATTCTCAATCCGCAGGCTTTCTTTGTGAATCGAATTCATTATTTCAGTAATAAATTCTGCCGACAAGCCTTCTTTCTTCCCCGCTTCAATACTCTTTTCAACCACCTGTTTAAAGCGGGCTTCCTGTAAAGGAGGAATATGGTTTTTTGCCTTATAAGCGCCTATTGCACCGGCAATTCGCTCACGTTCGCCCAATACCCTCATCAGCAGGTTATCTAACGAATCAATTTTAACCCGCCCGGCATCAAGGTCTTTGGGGCTGTTAACAGCCACCGTTGGTACGGATTGCGAGCGAGCGTTATAACTGACCAATAAACTGGCAATCGAGGCAAATAAAAACTTTAAAGCTTTATGTTTCATTTTTTAAAAATAAAGAACCATCTAAATTTATAACAATGGCGGCATATCCCGAACACCCGGCCCAAATAATAAAAAAGCACCTGCCTTCTTTCAGTTGGCAGGTGCTCGGTTATATTGCGGTTTTATAGTCTTCTATAAAACTTAAGTTTTTTGCCGAAACGTTGATCGAAGCTTCCTCCAGGCTTCCCGACTTTCAGCTTTCAGCTCTTTCCGCTTCGGGCTTTCAGCTTTGGTCTTTCAGCTTTCAGCTTTTTCCGACTTCCGGACTTTCCGACATTCGGACTTCCGGACATTCGGACTTTCAGACTTTCGGACTTCGCGACTATTCTTTCACCTTATCCCATACGTCCCCACCACTGGCATACATTTTTACAATATTGCGATTATTGTCCCTAACAAACCGCAAAGGCATCGCATCGTCCATCTGTAAAAAGTCAAGAAGGGAGGTCGGGGCGAAGGGGCCAATCTCTTTTCCGTCCCATTTCTGCTTAAGGATCAGTCCGGTTCCGTTTGACGTTATCGTTAAAAACGTTCCGGGTTTTGCCTCAAGCTGGTATTCTCCTTCAAATTTCTTCATCATTCCGGGCGGCATTCTTATCTGGTCGGTTAGCTTATACGCATTTACTTTTATCCACGGGCTATGGTCATCAACACGCAGCTGGCTTATCGTGCCTGCATCGTTTTTTGAAAAAGTTAGGATGACCTTTTTGCCGGTCGCCGGGTCCGTGGTTTCAAAAGTCAGCCCGGAGGCACGGTTTAATACATATTGCTGCTTAAAATCAAGCCTGCTGGCTACCAGCGCATTGTTTACCACGGATACTTTATAATAGGCCGTCCGGGCATCCCGGTTTTGATAAACGCCTTCAAAAGCAGTCAAAGGCATTTCGTCTGCCTTCGAAATTTTAATACCTGCCGAGTTGGCAATTACAGGGTTAACGAGCAGATAGCTGATTAACACCAGCGGAAGCACAAACAGGTATTTGTATAGCTTCCCGGTTGGTTTACTTTGGTTGATCATTTTTATGCGAAGTTTAATTTTTGACGAGCTGAATAAATTAGTGAGCGGGTAGGCATTGGGGCTCAGCGAATTCTGCAGGATACTTAACTGGTACTGCTTCTTATCGATCCCGGTGTTTAACACTTCCTGGTCGGCGATATATTCAAGGTTGAGCCGGTTGTATCGCTTCAAAAAAATGGTGAGCGGGTTTATCCATGCAACAATGCTGAACACTTCAGCTAATAATATATCTATGGAATGCCACTGCCGGATGTGCACCTTTTCGTGTTCAATGATTTCCTCCAACTGGTGATAATTGCTTCCTGGATTGATAAAAAGGACATTAAAGAAAGAAAACGGCAAAAGATCCTGGTTATGCTCACAATACACTACCGCGTCGCCTTTGTAGTTTTTGCTTCGTTTGAACAGGAAATACAGGTTCAGCAACTGGTAAATGAATTTATTTAACAACACCAGGACCACCAGCAAATAAATCCCCATGAAAACCTGGATAAGCGTGATATGCCCAAAAATCCCGGCAAAAGATCCATGCGAGGCAGCCCGGGCAACGGGCTGCGGCACGTTTTGAAGGCTCGGCCCGGCTGGCAAAACATTTTTTAGCGGGTTTATTCCGGTCACATAGTTCGGGAATGTTCCGCCTGAACCGGAATGGATGGCGGGCACAAACGGCAGGAGGCTTGAAAGCAGTAAAGTGCTCAACAGGAATGCCCTGTTCAGGTAAAACGCTTTCTCGTTCTTAAACAAAACAACATAAGCCAAAAAAAGAATGGTGAAGATCACATTAACCTTTACCAGGTACGCCATCAAAGTTTCCATATCCGAAGAATTTATTGTTTGTTCTTGTTCTCGATCATCTCGATGATCTCTTTGAGTTCATCAACCGAAATTTCTTCTTCCTCGGTAAAAAAGCTAACCACGTTCTTCATCGAGTTACCAAACAAACCGGTAAGCAATGGCTTAACGAAGGTGTTGGTATATTCCTTTTTTGATACCGAGGCCGAGTAACGGTAGGTAGCGCCGAAATCCTCGTACTTCAAAAAACCTTTATCGGCCATTCTCCGCATCATGGTAGCCACGGTATTGATATGAGGTTTCGGGTCGGGCAATTCTTCCCGCACGTCCTTCACAAATGCTTTTTTCAGTTTCCAAACAGCCTTAATAATGACTTCTTCTTTTTCGCTTAAACGTTTCATGGCACAATTATAAAACTAATTTTGTAATTATACAACTACAATTGTAGTTTTTTGAAAAATACTTTTTTCATGTACTGTTAAACAAATAACGATCGGCAACAAAAAAAAATTCGATCTGATTTGCACGAAAATTTAACTGCGGATTTTTTGTGTTAATTCCAAAAAATCCTCAGGAAAATCAAGACCACAGGCGGGGCCCCTTGAATGCCTTAAAAATATAAACAACTCGTTAAAAATCAGTTCATTAACTGTTCATACAAATTTTCGTGACGTAACTCGTAGTGTAACGTCACGTTACAGCTACTGTACGCTCACGAAAACCCGATTTTTTTTGATCATGAAAACCTTTCATATTTGATCGGATTTCGGACTTGCCCAGATGACGCAGGCCACCCGGTGACAAGCAAGTCCGTGACTGCAGGCAAATATCAATGCCCGCCGCATCTAAATACCCCTCATTCGGATTTTTAAAAATCCGGGTAAGGCCGGAGGGATGGAAGGAAATTGTTCGGCAGAAATGAATTAAAAAGTATTCTTTTATTTAGTTTATAATCACCAGTTTATGCGTCGTCTGCAGCCGGGGTGATTTCAAACAGGGTGGTAAGTGTTAAATAAACTCGCCCGCTGGGTAGCGGGTTGGGAGGGCGTAATAATCCTGCAATAGACATAGCATTAACATCGCATTAGGCGGGATAATCGCCCATAATTGAGCGAAAAGCATAGCAGTAACCCCGCATTAAGCCGACAATAATTGTAGAAACAATTGTGTGACCAGCTGTTACGATTCAGGAAAAAACACAGCAAAACACAAACGATACACAACAGATACACAAACAATACATAAACAATACACAACAAATACACAAACAAAACACAGGAATTACACCCTGTTTTATTTGAAAAAATAGCTGTAGATAGCTGATAATTAGTTCTTTGACATATTGAATATTTACTACGGAATGTCGTGGTTCGCATAAAAAATTAAATTTTTATCGATTTTACCGTCCTCGCAGGGTCTCTCGCAGAGGACCCTGCGCTGCATAATTATTTTCAAAAGAAAGAAAAACTGCCATCGCGTATGCCCCGGGAGGATTTTAAGCGTTTCCTCGAAGTAAGGTTCTTGTCAGTAAACAAAAAACAGGATTATCTTACTCAAGTGTAAACCTATTTCAGGACGAGGCAACCACAAGCAATCCACCATTAACCACAAGCAATCCACTATCAACCACAAGCAATCCACTATCAACCACAAGCAAATCACCATCAACCACCATTAAAAAAACAGCAGGAAACGGTCTCTTTTTTTTCAAAATATAGCTGTAAATAGCTGATAATTAGTTATTTGCCATATTGAATATTTACTACGGAATGTCGTGGTTCGCATAAAAAATTAAATTTTCATACGATTATCACTACAACGGCTGAAATTTCGGGCGTTTGATGTCTGAGATGCATCTGTAAATCCGGACAGCGGGTTGGCCTCCTGGAGACTCCCAAAATCGTAATTCGTAAATCGTAAATCAAAAACAGCTGATTCGAACTATTTTTTAATGTGTTTTTTCACAATCGCAATCAAATCCTCCATATCAAACGGTTTCATCAGCCAGGCATCGGCCAAACCCTCTTCGGCAATCTCTTTGAGATTGCTTACGGCGGAAATGATGATAATGGGGATATGGTTGGTTGCGGGGTCGGTCTTTAATTGTTTGCTGAGCTGCTGCCCGTTTGCATCGCTTTTCCATTCGGTAAGCCAGTTATCCATCAGGATAAGGTCGGGATTATGGTGATGGAGGTGCTTTAGGATCTTGGAATCGCCTGAATCCACCACATCATAATTCTCCTCTTTCAAAATCAAAGCAATGGTATCCCTGATATCTTTGTCATCCTCAATAACCAGTATTTTTTTGGCCATAGCTTTTTTTGCAGTTCTTGCTTCATAACAATTAACAGTACATGTTTTGTTTTAGTTAATGCGTTATTTTATTGCGGAATTGTTGTTTGGGAGAAGTTAGCCACAATACCAGGAGTTCAGGGCTTTAATGGAAGAAATAGTTTAGCGGAGCTTATTATTATCTGGATACCTCTTTCCGGCGCGGGTGTGACGGGCGGCCCAAAGCGCAAAGGCGACCCGTGACGCAACAGGTAGCTACCAAACTTTGCAAATCTCTCTGCGTTCTCTGCGCCTTCTTTGCGTTCTCCGTGGTTAAATTTACCGCCCTGCCTATTCTTCTGGGTTCTTTGCGACCCCTCTGGTGTTAAAACTAACCGCCCTACCTATCCCCCAACAAATAGCAAGTCCTGCACCTCGGTTCATAGGTCTCCTTTTCGCCCAAAAGGATTTTCTTATCATTGGCAACCAGCCGGTAGGAGTACATTGCCGGGTTGCCGCATCTAACGCATACAGCCTGCAGTTTGGTAACGGAATCGGCAATCGCCATCACCGCAGGCATGGGCCCGAAAGGCTCCCCTTTAAAATCCATATCCAGCCCCGCCACGATAACCCGCACGCCCCTGTTGGCTAAAACATTGCAAACATCAGGCAACTCATCATCAAAAAACTGGGCCTCGTCAATGCCCACCACGTCAACATCGCTGGCAAACAATAAGATGGAAGACGCATTTTCCACCGGTGTAGAAGGTATAAAATTGGAATTGTGCGATACCAGGGCATTTTCGCCGTACCGGGTATCGGCTTTTGGGCTGAATATTTCTACCTTTAGCCGCGCGATGCGGGCCCGGTTCAGGCGCCTGATCAGCTCCTCCGTTTTGCCCGAGAACATCGAACCGCAAACCACTTCGATGCTTCCGCCGAGTTCGCTTTTGCGCTTGAAAACTTCTTCGTTGAAAACCAAGGTGTTTGCTTTTTTTAAAGATTCAGTTGCCGGGATAAGCGGAGGAAGCCGTTTTACGTTCATTTCCGGGCCAAAACCGCTATCCTCCTGCGCTCGGCAAGCCGCAAATATCAGAATTTAATCTTACTTTTGATTGGCATTTTCTAACATTGAGACATGAAGCAAAAGGATGTTTTTAAAAAAATAGGTGGAATTATACAGGAGCTGAGTGACCAATACGAATACTTAAAAACGGGAAAAGAAGACCTGAACGACCTGGAGCTGGAGTTGTTTGCCGCGAACGCCCATTTCCTGGCCGACCATATCGAAATCCTGTACAAACTGAACCTGCAAAAGCAGGACGAACGGAAATTGCCCGAAACAAAACCGGAACCGAAGCCCGAACCCCAATCGGAAGTTAAACTGCCGAAGCCCGAAAAGACTGAAAAACCCGAAAAGCGCGAAACTACCTACGAACAGAAATTCTTCGAACCCGTTGTGCGGCAAATGAAACATGCCGAAGACGAACCTAAAAAGCCGGAAAAGGAGCTGTTTAAACCGATCGAATTCGAAGTAGCCGAACATGCCGAAGAAGACAGGCCTGTACCATCGATCGATATAGCATCCGCTGCTCCATCTGACGACTACGATTATACCAGGCAGGAACCCGAAACCATCAGGCACGAGTTGATACTCGACGAGAGCATGATCTTTGACGATGATGAAAAGCCTGAAGCAGAAGCCCATGACATCGAGATTCCCGAAGTGGAATTAGAACCGTCAAGAGTGTCAAAAAGAAAGAAAACAGAAGCGCCCGTTGAGGAAGAAGAACCGGTTGCCGAACCCAGCCCTGTCCATGAAGAAGAACCGGTTACTGTAAATGTCCCGGAACCCGAGCCGGCCGAAGAAGGGATACCAACCATCAATCAAATGATGTCGCGCGACAAAGGCATCAGCCGCACCGAGCAGTTGAGCATCAAACCCATCAGCGATATAAAGTTAGCGATAACCTTAAACGATAAACTGCTCTACGTGAAGGACCTGTTCAACGGCTATAACCTCGCCTACAGCGAAGCCGTCGAAATACTTAACCGCTTTAACACCTTTGAAGAAGCATCCCGCTTCTTAAAAACTAACTACGTCACCAAAAACAACTGGGACAGCAAGCCCGCTACCGTGGAGAAGTTTTATGCGTTGTTGAAGAGAAGGTACGCGTAGTTAGCTTGTTTTGCCCACAGCCAAAATCGTAAACCGTAAATCGTAAATTCCTCACACAATCCCCATCCTGTTCGAATCAAGCTTTACCAATACAAATATCAGTATCGTAAAACTTAGCAGGGAAGAACCACCGTAGCTCACCATAGGCAACGGGATACCAATCACCGGCGCCAGGCCGATGGTTGTGGCGATATTGATCATCACATGAAAAAACAAGATGGAGGCCACCCCATAACCGTATACCCGCGAAAAGGGTGATCGCTGTCGCTCGGCTATCATGATCACCCTTAAGATTAAAAACAAATACAAGCCTAAAACTACTACGGACCCGGCAAAGCCCCACTCTTCGCCTACTGTGCAAAAAATAAAGTCGGTGCTTTGGGCAGGGACAAAGGAGTATTTGGTTTGGGTACCGCGCAGGTAACCCTTACCCCACATTTTACCCGACCCGATGGCAATTTTCGATTGATTTACGTTATAACCCTGGCCGCGGGGATCGTTCTTAATCCCCAAAACAATATCGATGCGCACCTTTTGGTGTTGCTGCAGCACATGGTTGTAAATAAACTTTACACTGAAAATGAAGGCAATGCAAATGGCAAGCCCTGCAAGCACCGTAATTACCAGCTTCCTGTTTTTCCTCAATAAAAGCACCGCCAGCAACGCCACGCCGGAGGTAACAGCAACAACGTCCAAAGGCGTAAACAATATCGACGTCAAAAACAGCACAATAAAAAGTGCGCTGATCACCAAAAAGTACGGCGAAAGCCCCTCCCGGTACAAAACAAAAATAAGCGAATAAAAAACCAGGGTTGAGCCCATGTCGGGTTGCAACAGTATCAGCACCATCGGGAAACCTATGATGGCCAGGGCAAGTAAAAAGGATCGCATTTCGGTGATGCGAACGTTGGTCGCACTCAGGTACCTCGCCAAAAGCAGGCAGGTGGTAAACTTCGCGAACTCCGATGGCTGTAGCTTAAACCCGCCTCCAAGCGAAATCCAGGCGGCATTACCCCCCACACTCCTGCCGATAACCAGCACCAGCATCAACAGTACAATGGTGATGCCATAAAACGCGGGGGCAAGTGCGGCAATAAACCTGCTTTCGAGCAGCAGGATCACGGTGGCCAGCACCACCGAGATCACGATATACATGAACTGTTTACCGTAATTGGTCGACAGATCGATAATGCTCGGATGGCGCTCATCAAAAACAGCAGCATGTATATTGAACCAGCCAATGGTACACAAAGCGAGGTAAATGAGTACCGTCACCCAGTCGACATTAAAAAAAAAGCTGCGCTGGTTATTCATTTCACTTGCCGTTAAACCTCGCCGTTAAAACCTGTTCCGTCCGGTCTTTTCTATTATAGCGGGCAGCGCTTTTTAAACCTTTCAGTTTATTGACACTGTCTTTTTTTAATTTTTTGTTGGTATCAACCGGGGCTGTCTTCGGCTTTGATTTAATGGTATAGGTAGAAATATCCGGCAGTTTGTTAGCGTTCATAAAGTATTCAGGCGTAATCCCCGACTCACGGGGCGATATGCTGCCCCTCAGGTATTTCTCAACAATAAAACTGGCAATCGGTGCGGCCCAATGCGCCCCCTCGCCCGAGTTCTCAACCACTACAGCGATGGCTATTTTGGGATGATCGCGCGGGGCAAAGGCGACAAATATGGAATGGGAGTCGCCATGATTATTTTGGGCCGTGCCCGTTTTTCCGCACATGATAATTCCGGGAATTTTTGATCGTATGGCTGTGCCGTTTTCAACCACCGACTGCATCCCGTCAATCACCGGTTCAAAATTTCCCGAATCGATGCCGACGTAATTGCGCTCGGTATATTCCTTCCTGATAACATTTTCTGCGCCGATGGCTTTTATTAAATGCGGCTTGTAAAAATAACCGTGGTTAGCAACAATGCATTCAAGGTTAGCCATCTGCAAGGGTGTTGCCAGCAACTCACCCTGGCCGATCGCAAGGGAGAGCACCGTGCTTGAGCGCCAGCCACCGCGTTTATAAATATTATCATAATGCAAAGGCGTTGGTAAATTACCCCTCGCTTCGCCCGGCATATCCAGGTCAAGTTTCGTACCCAGGCCAAACTTATTTACGTCGGCCCGCCATTTTGCAAAGGTCTTTTCGGTCTGTTTAACTCCATAACGATCGATCAACCGTTGAAAAACCATCATAAAATAGCCGTTGCATGATTTGGCCACCGCGCTGCTCAAGTTTACCAGGCCGTGGGCTTCGCCGTTATTACATTTGAATCTCCGGTTGCCTGCTGTATAATATCCGGGGCAAAAATAGGTTGTGGACGGTGTTATGGCGCCTTCCTGCAACGCAATCAGCGCACTCAGCGGTTTAAACGAGGAACCCGGCGGATATTTAGCCTGTATCGGCCTGATAAAAAACGGGCTGTAAGGGTCTTCGTAGAGTTTCGCGGCATTGTTTCCCCGTTCCCTGCCTACCAGCAGGTTAGGATTGTAAGTTGGGCTGCTCACATAACAAAGGATCTCGCCTGTTGATGGCTCAATGGCTACGATGCTTCCAACTTTGTTTTGCATCAGTTGCTCGCCTAATTTTTGAATGTCCACATCAAGTGACGAAGTGAGCCGCTGCCCTGCTACTGCCGCCGTATCAAACATCCCGCCGGCATATTTGCCCTTGTACTTACCCCTCGAATCAACCATCCAGTTTTCAACCCCCCGCTGGCCGCGTAAAACCGACTCATACGACTTTTCGACACCGGTCACACCGATAAAGTCGCCACGATGATAGTACCCGTCCGACCGTTTAATGTCCTTATCCGTCACTTCACCAATATATCCTAAAAACTGCGCGGCGACTGAATCGGGATAGGTACGCAAATACCTCGGTAGGGAATAAAAGCCCGGAAATTCGGACAAACGCTCCTGTACCGACGCATAGGTGCTGGCCGAAATCTGCTTTTCGAAAACAGAAGCCCGGTAAGGCGAGTACCTGATAGCCTTTTCCCATTGCTTGTCAAAGGTTGGGCGATCATAGCCAAGTAATTTGCAAAGTTCGGCGGTATCGAATGGCTTTACCATCTTAGGGGTTACCATGATATCGTAAAACGGCACGTTTTGCACCAGCACTTTCCCGGTACGATCTAATATCGGGCCGCGGGCGGGGTTGTGGATGATCGGCAGGAGAACGTTTTTGCTGGCGTAAATAGCGTAGCGCGGATCGATGATCTGGATGTAAAATAGCCTTGCTAATAAAATAAAGATGATGACGATAAAAATCCCGGCGATCACATACCTGCGCTCAAAAAAACTGTTCATTTCCGCTCTTTCCTTCTGAAAAATATTAAACCCGAAATTAAGATCAAAATAATTGTGAACGCCGAACTTAATAAAAAGCGGCCAATGGTATACTGGATACCGGCAAGGTTAAACGACTCCATACTGAACACAAAGAAATGGTGGACAAGCGTAAGCGTCAGAATATAGGTAAAGAACCACCTTAAACCCATATTGCTTAATGTAGGCTCGGGCTCGTTGTCGAACCCATCCTTTTGAACAGTTATTCCAATAAATAATATACGTACAAAAGCAAGCACAACAGACGCGGCTGCATGCAGTCCTGGTGTGTCATAAAAGGCGTCAATGGTTAACCCGGTAATAAAGGCAATGGGGAAAAGCAGCCAGTTGGGTATATCGAAAGGCAGTAATAAGATAAAGAGGATGTACAGGTATGGCGTGGAAAGATTATACAACGAGACATTCTTTAACAGGAAAACCTGTATAAAAACCAACACCACAAACCTCAGCAGGTTAATTAAAATGCTTTTACTCATCTTTCTTTTGGCGGGCCTCCAGCGCGTCCTGTTCTTTTGCGAATTTGTTGTACACTACATTAACGTATTCCAGCTTACTAAAATCTACCGATAGCGCTACACCCATGTTTAACGAATAACCACCGCCTTTAATGCGCAGGCTGCTGATCTTTCCAATGGGTATCCCTTCGGGGAAAAGCGAATAACCCGAAGTAACCACCCACTCCCCCAACTTAGGCTGGGCGTTGTTCGATACTTCTTTTAACACGGCTTTATGAGGGTCCATATCCTCGCCCCAGGCTATAGAACCGATTTCCTTCGTGCTGGCCAGCATTGCGCTAAACTGCGAATCCTTGTGAAGGAGCGACTGCACGAGGGCAAAATGATCCGATACAAATATCACCTTGCCTACGATCCCCTTACTGCATATAACGCCCATTCCGGTGGCTATTCCCTGCTTGCTGCCTTTGTTGATGGTAAGATAGTTATTGGTTTTGTTAACAGAATTATTGATCACCCTTGCCACAATATATTCATACTGCTGGTTATAAACGGTGTCCGAAACCTTTTGCCGGGTGACTGTATCTACATAGTAGGATGTCTTCAGCAGGTTACGCAGGTGTGCATTCTCCCGGGCCAGGCTATCATTCACATCCTTCAGCGAAAGATAGGCATATAGTCCATTTACCTTTTCGTAAAAGCCCCCGGCAACATTATTTGCCGAATTGATAAACTCCGCCCTTGGATACGAATTGTTTTTTATATAGATAACAAGCGATGCGATCTCAAAGATCAGGAACAAAAAAAATGCGTTATAGTTACTGATGAATCTCCAGAGGTTACGCATGGGTGGTAGAGATTAGTTAATTAGAGGTTAGAGATTAGAGATTAGTTCGAGGTTAGTTTAGTATTTTAACCTAAAACCACAATAGGATCTCAATCAACTTTTACCGCCGCCCTGGTTTCTTAAATAAGTAATATAACCGTTTATCATCTTCATACATTCCTCACAATCTTGTTTAAAAGTTTCAAATATCTTTTCGTCAATAATTCCCATGTCAATAGCAATGTAAAGATGGTCGATAGTTTCAGCTGCCGATCCCCGGGCATTTATCAAAAATTTGGCGGCATCGACATAATGAAACCTGCCATGTCCTTCAGCGATGTTATTTCCAATAGAACGCGAAGAACGAATGATTTGGTCAACTAACCGATATTTTTCTTCTGCCGGAAATGATTTAACCAGGGAAAAGATATTATTTCGTAAAATCCGGGCCTTTTTCCAAACTTCAAGGTCAGTAAATGAATTCATCCCTAATATTCGAAAAAATTTAAATCATTTGGAAACGAATCCAGGTCTATTTTGCTATTAAGAAGCGTCTTAACTAATCTCTAACCTCTAATCGCCACACCTAATCTCTGATCTCTAACCTCTAATCTCTACCCCCTATTGCATTAAGAACTTAAAATTCCCAATATTTTTCAGGGCTGTTCCCGTACCACGTACCACCGCGCGCAGCGGATCTTCGGCTACGTGTACCGGCAGCTTGGTTTTGGCGGCAATTCGCTTATCAAGGCCGCGCAGCAAGGCGCCGCCACCGGTTAAATAAATACCGGTTTGATAAATATCAGCCGAAAGTTCAGGCGGGGTAATTTCAAGCGCCTTTAGTATCGCTTCTTCAATTTTCGAGATTGATTTATCCAGGCAATGCGCAATTTCCGAGTAGGAAAGCATGATCTGTTTGGGGACGCCCGTCATCAAATCGCGACCTTGGACGGCAAAATCAGGAGGTGGGTCCGATAGTTCAGGCAAGGCGGCGCCAACCTCAATCTTTACTTTTTCGGCAGTACGGTCACCGATCATGATATTATGCTGCCGGCGGATATATTGAACGATGTCGGAGTCGAAATTGTCACCCGCTGTACGGATGGACTGGTCACATACGATACCTGACAGTGCAATTACGGCAATTTCGGTAGTGCCACCGCCAATGTCGATGATCATATTACCCATTGGCTCCTCCACGTCGATGCCGATACCTACCGCAGCGGCCATTGGTTCGTGTATCAGGTAAACTTCTTTTGCCCCGGCAATTTCGGCCGAGTCGCGCACGGCGCGTTTCTCCACCTCCGTAATGCCCGAAGGTATACAGATCACCATTCGCAACGAAGGAAAAAACCAGCCCTTGCCCTGGTTGATCATTTTGATCATTCCGCGGATCATGTGTTCCGCCGCGTTAAAGTCAGCTATAACGCCGTCTTTCAACGGCCTTACGGTGCGGATGTTATCATGTGTTTTACCTTCCATCTGCATGGCTTGCCGGCCGATCGCGATCACTTTATTCGTCGTTCGGTCAAAAGCCACTATTGATGGTTCATCAACAACAACTTTATCATTATGTATTATGAGGGTATTTGCTGTACCTAAATCAATTGCAATTTCCTGTGTAAAAAAATTAAATAAACCCATTTGGTATCCTTGTCAAAATAGTGTGCAAAGCTAACGATATACGACGCTAATTTTCGCTAATTCAAAGGAATTCCACGAATAATTATCATTATTTAAATATACCTTTTAACTTCTTGTCTTTTGTCTAATTTCAAAATTCGCGCCCAAACAACCCAATTCGTGTAATTCGGTCAAATTCGTGCAATTCGTGTCTATATATCAATTCGTGTAATTCGATCAAATTCGTGCAATTCGTGTCTATATATCGTCAAATTCGTGCAATTCGATCAAATTCGTGTAATTCGATCAAATTCGTGCAATTCGATCAAATTCGTGCAATTCGTGTCTATATATCGTCAAATTCGTGCAATTCGTGTCTATATATTAATTCGTGTAATTCGATCAAATTCGTGCAATTCGTGTCTATCTCAAATTCGTGCAATTCGTGTCTATCTCAATGCTTAAAATGTCTTACCCCGGTGGTTACCATCGAGATATTTTTCAGGTCGCACATCTCAACAGATAGCTTATCGTTGATAGAGCCCCCCGGCTGAAGTACGGCAGTTATGCCTGCTTCGGCCGCCAGTTCAACACAATCCGGGAACGGGAAAAATGCATCCGATGCCATCACCGCGCCGCTCAAATCAAAGCCGAAACTTTCCGCTTTAATAACCGCCTGCTTCAGCGAATCAACTCTCGATGTCTGCCCCACCCCGCTGGCCATCAGCTGGTTATTTTTGGCAAATACTACCGTGTTCGATTTGGTATGTTTTACCACCTTGTTGGCGAAATATAAATCCCGCAATTCATGTTCGGTCGGGTGGCGAAGGGTTACTAGCTTCATCTGCTCCGGCCCTTCAATCACCTCGTCTTTATCCTGTTCTATCACACCGTTCAGCAGCGTTTTAAACTGTTTTGCCGGCAACAACACAGGCTGACGTACCAGTATGATACGGTTCTTTTTCTCTTTTAGTATCAAAACAGCCTTGTCAGTATAGGCCGGCGCTATCAAAACCTCGTAAAATATTTTGCTGATCTCGGTTGCAGTTTCCCCATCGATCTCGTCATTTGCGATGATCACCCCGCCAAAAGCCGATACAGGATCACAGGCCAGCGCATCTATCCAGGCTTCCTTGATATTGTTCCGCGAAGCAATCCCGCAGGCATTCGTGTGTTTTAAAATGGCAATGGTAGGCTCGGTAAATTCATCGATCAAAGCGACCGCCGCATCCACGTCTACCAGGTTATTGTACGATAGCTCCTTGCCGTGCAGCTTGTTAAACATCCGGTCCAGGTCGCCATAAAAAACGCCTTTTTGGTGGGGGTTTTCCCCATAGCGCAACACCTGGCTGCTTTGTATGCTTTCCTTAAATAACGGCAGCGGTTCTTCCTGGTTAAAATATTTGAAAATATTGGTGTCGTAGTGAGAGGATATATTAAAAGCCTTTTGTGCAAATGACCGGCGCTGGTCTATGGCGGTTTCACCGTTTTGTGTTTTCAGGATATCTTCAAGCGCACCGTAATCCGCTTTCGATGCCACAATAACCACATCCTTAAAATTCTTGGCCGCAGCGCGAATCAGCGAAATACCGCCGATATCGATTTTCTCGATGATCTCATCTTCTTCGGCGTTCGACATAACCGTTTCCTCAAAGGGATATAAGTCTACAATCACCAGGTCTATCTCGGGGATTTCGTATTCTGCTAACTGTTGTTCGTCGCCTGCAAAGCCGCGCCGGGCTAAAATGCCCCCGAAAACTTTTGGATGCAGCGTCTTAACACGTCCGCCGAGAATAGATGGATAGGAAGTTAAGCTCTCAACCGGGATCACGTCAACCCCCAGGTTGCGGATAAAAGTTTCGGTGCCGCCGGTGGAATATAACTTAACCCCTAGGCGGTTTAGTTCCTGTATAATAGGCGCTAAATTATCCTTATAATAAACTGATATTAAAGCATTTTTTATTTGAACTGGATGGCTCATTTATAGCAAATTTTTGAGCCGCAAAGGTAGGTAATAGAGATCAGAGATTAGAGATCAGAGGATAGTTTTTTTGTTTTTGGGGATTTCACCGATTTTTGTTTGATTTCACCGATTTTTGGTGATGTACAACTCTAATTAAGGTAAATTAAAAGTATGAACAAGAATTCAAAAAAGAACTTACAAGAATTGGAAGAACCTACATCATTGACTAATGCGAAAGGGTTTAGGGAACTTGATATAGCTGCGATGGAAAGGGGAATCGGAAGAAAAGCTACGGATGAAGAACTGCTTGACTATCTTTCAAAGGGTCAGGATGCCGAACCGATTGATATTGAGACCGCGTTTTCTAAATATACTTACTGATAGCTGTAGCTTCTTTCGGACTTCCGGACTAATCTACAAAGTCAAGACTTCATTTTCTTCAAAAGCCCCTCAATAACCCTCGGGAAATGCTGGTGCTCCAGTTGCTGGCCTTTGAATTTGATCACCTCGAGGTTGTCATCGGGCTCTATCTTAAAACGGGATTGGTGTATGATCTCGCCTTCGTCGTATTTATCGCTTGCAAAATGGATGGTTATGCCTGATTCTTCTTCTTTTGCGGTGAGTACAGCTTTATGTACGTTATCGCCATACATCCCCTTGCCTCCAAATTTCGGCAGCAGGGCAGGGTGCAGGTTAATGATCTTGTTGGGGAAGGCCTGCAACAGGCTTTCAGGAACCAGCCATAAAAAGCCGGCTAACACGATCAGGTCCACCTGCAGGTTTTTTAGCAACCTGATCACGTCGCCGCTTTCGTAAAATTCTTTCCGGGTAAAAATATGCGAGGGAATCTCGAAGTTGTCGGCCCGTTGTAAAACGTAGGCCTGCGGATTATTTGTAAGCACCAAAACTACTTCCGCCTCTGAATTTCGCTTAAAATGCTCCATTATTTTTTGAGCATTCGACCCGGACCCTGAAGCAAAAATCGCGATTCTTTTTTTCATTAAAACAATTTGCTTTTAATGCCAGCTTTACAGTTTTCCGTACAGCATTACCTGTTTCACTAAGAACAAATAACCAGAACGATAAATCAGAGGCAGCTTTTTTACAACCACCAAATATAAAATTTTCGGGACAAATTTCCCGCGTAAAATTGATATTGATGTGTTATTTTAATTTTTGGCGGATAACAACCGGACTGGGTTAACCATTAGTCAACCCCGTTTACCTTTTGCCTGATAAATCCGTAGGTGTAGATCACTCTATATTGGGTGAGCGAATAATTCGGCTGGATATCGCCGATATACAATACAAGGGAATATTGGCCCAGGTTCTCAATTTGTGCATAGGCAAAAGGCATTGAACTCCCTTTAGCGCTTGTATCCTTACAAACCACATTGGCCTGCAGGTAAACCTTGTTTTGCGTAAGGCTCCAGGTGGCAGCCGCCGGCGTTTGGGTTATACAATCGTAATTGGTATAAGTGCAGGTGTTATTGGCGTAAAAAGTAAAAAATTGCCCACTGCACATAGCGGTGGTATCTAACGTAACGGTTGAATCCTGGGTAGCACCCGTATAATAAGTTGCCACAACCGATGCCAACTCCCAGGTGCCCCCGGTAAAAAGCTGCTGTATAGGGTCCTGGCTTTCTTTTTTGCACGAATTTACAAGTAAGCCCACCAAAACGAATCCGACAAGAACAAAAATCGTGGGTTTGTTTTTCATTTATTTACGATGCCAAAATTATAAAATCCGGCCAATATACCCGGAGCTTACAGCTATAAACTAAATTGAGGCAACTTTATTTTGCACAAAGAAAAATACGGACCTTTCACCCTCCGCGTACTGCCTACTGTGCCTACTGCCTACTTTCCACCACCAAAACCTACCCCACCATCATATCTTCGAACCTTTCCCAAAAGCCATCCTTGGGTACAGGCGCCACAATTTTTACCGGCTCATTTTTGATGGGGTGTATAAACTCAAGCCTTCTGGCATGCAGGCTGATACTTTTGCGCAAGCTCCCGCGCGGGTAGCCATATTTATTGTCGCCAACGATCGGGCAACCCAGAGTGGACAGTTGCACCCGTATCTGGTGCGGGCGCCCGGTAACCGGATCTACCTTTAACAAACTGTAACCATTTACCTCGCCCGCCAGCTCGAAGCTGAGTTCTGATCGGAGACTGCCTTTTACTTCGTGGTCATATGCCCTGCTTACATTTTTTTGCGGGTCTTTTACCAGCCATTGAATAAGTGTGCCTGCCTCAGGATAAGGCCTGTTTTTTACCACCGCGTAGTAGGTTTTATGCATTTCGCGGTCTTTAAACATTTTATTCAACCTGTCAAGCGCCTTACTGGTTTTAGCAAAGATGATCACTCCGCTAACTGGTCGATCCAGCCGGTGAACAACGCCTAAAAACGCGCCGTTTGGCTTGTCGTATTTTTGGGCAATATATTTTTTAACTTTATCCTCAAGCGATTCGTCCCCGGTTTCATCCACCTGCACAATGTCGCCTGCGCGTTTATTTATGGCAATGATGTGGTTATCTTCAAACAGCACGTCGTCATCGGTCACCGGGAGATTTACATATTTAATAGGGGTT
>JABDGE010000010.1 GCA_013286235.1 Bacteroidota bacterium | reverse complement strand
ATTTTAGAATGAACAGAATGCGATCCGGATCAGAATTCACAGAAATTAAGAATGAACAGAATGCAATCGGATCAGAATTGTTAAGGATTGTTTTTTTAGGAGATGTGGATTTTCTGTATTGAATGGGAGTGATGTAAATTACTTAAATTAGCGGTTGTTTATTATGAAGCGCCCCTACCTGTTTTTACTTCTTGGTTTGGTATGCCTGGCGTCCTGCTCGCCGAAGGGGCCTTATGCGGTTACCAATAAATATTATAGCGACAGAACCAAAGGTTTTGTAAAATCCATCCAGCTGCAATTGCCCGATTCGCTGGCTGACAGTACTGGCAAGCAGATTCCATCGGAATGGGTGGGAACGGTAAATTTCGGCATCCGGAAGCCTAATTTTGTGATCATCCATTTTACGGCACAGGATTCGATTCAGCAAACACTCAAAACCTTTACCGTTACCAGCACTCAGGTAAGCGCACATTATGTTATCGCCAAAAGCGGCGCCATTTACCACATGGTGAACGATTACTTGCGCGCCAACCATGCCGGCCTTGGCAAATGGGGTAGCGTAACGGATATGAACAGCTGTTCCATCGGGATTGAAATTGACAATAATGGCAGCGAACCTTTTAACGACGCACAGGTAAATAGCCTGCTGGCGTTGCTAAAAAGTTTAAAAAAGGCTTATGGTATTCCCCAGGCGAATTTTATCGGCCACCAGGATTTTGCCCCCAAACGCAAACCCGACCCGGGACCGCTTTTCCCCTGGAAAACACTGGCGGCCCACGGTTTCGGCTACTGGAGCGACGATGTGCTGGAACTTGCGCCAGATGATTTTGATTATGCCGTGGCGCTCAAACTGATTGGCTATGATACCTCGGATATTAATGCTGCGGTGGTTGCCTTTAAACGGCATTTTGTACAAACGGATATTAAACCACAGCTAACGCAGCTGGATTTGAATGTGCTGTATAATGTGCTGGGGAAGTATAATCAGTAGTCGTTTTGTTCATGGTTCATGGCTCATAGTTCATGGCCGGAGCGGGGGAGGGCATAAGTAGCAGTTGCAATTGCTTGAGGCTTAACCTGAGCGGAAAGCTGAAAGGCCAAGCAAATGCGTTCCTGGGTAGAATTTGTGGTTAAGTAATAATCTGTCCCTTTTACCCCTCTAAATCTCCCCTAAATTTAGGGGAGACTTTTAATTTATTGGGATAGGAAATATAACGGGTCCTAACAGAACGCCCGCAATTTCTATGTGCAGGACACTTCGTCGGCACCGGTAGATTGAAATAGTTAGATAGCCAACGAAATTGCGTACCCAGACAAATTGTTATGGAATCACAAATGTGCCGCCAACTGCAAACTATTTCTTCACCCAACCGTCCTTCAACGTAACCGTCCGATTAAAAACAAGCTTTTCCGGCGTTGAATGTTTATCTAAAGTAAAATAGCCTTTCCGGATAAACTGGTAGCCTTTGCCGGGGATCGCTGATGCCAGGTCGTTTTCGATCAAGGCGTTGGGCAGTATTTGAAGGCTGTTGGGGTTTAAATATTCTTTAAAGTCGTGGTCTTCGTTGGAGGGGTCTTCCACCTGGAAAAGGCGATCGTACAGGCGTACTTCGGCTGATTTGGCATGTGGTACGCTTACCCAATGGATAGTGCCTTTCACCGAAAGGCCGCTTTTATCGCTGCCCGACCTGCTTTCGGGCAAATAGGTACAGTGCACTTCTGTAACATTGCCGTTGGCGTCTTTTTCAAAACCCGTGCAGGTAACAATGTAAGCGCTCTTTAAACGCACCGAAAGGCCCACTCCAAGCCGGAAAAATTTCTTCGGCGGCTCTTCCATAAAATCTTCGCGCTCTATCCATAGCTCATTGCTGAACGGGATATCCCTGCCGCCTTCGCCGCCTTCCACTTCAGGGTTGTTTTCGCCGAACATGGTTTCGGTTTGGCTGGCCGGATAATTGGTAATAACGAGCTTGATCGGATCAAGGACGGCCATGCGGCGCCAGGCTGTTTTATTGAGGTTTTCGCGGATGCAAAACTCCAGCAGGCCCATATCAATCATATTTTCGCGTTTTGCAACGCCGATACGGTCGCAAAATTCGCGGATCGATTCCGGGGTATAGCCACGGCGGCGCAGGCCGCTGATGGTAGGCATACGGGGGTCGTCCCAGTCTTCTACATGTCCCTCGGTTACCAGCTGCAACAGCTTGCGCTTGCTCATCACCGTATAATTGAGGTTGAGGCGGGCAAATTCATATTGTTTCGACGGGAAAATATCAAGCTTTTCGATAAACCAGTTGTAAAGCTCACGGTGCGGCACAAACTCCAGCGTGCAGATGGAATGTGTGATCTTTTCGATGGCGTCCGACTGCCCGTGCGCAAAATCATACATGGGATAAATACACCACTGATCGCCGGTACGGTGGTGATGGGCATGCTTGATGCGGTACATAAGCGGATCGCGCATGTGCATGTTTGGCGAGGCCAGGTCGCCTTTGGCGCGGAGCACTTTGGCGCCATCGGGGTATTTGCCGGCCTTCATTTCCGCGAAAAGCTGCAGATTTTCTTCCACGCTGCGGCTGCGGTATGGGTTTGGGGTACCCGGCTCGGTGGGCGTTCCTTTCTGAGCGGCTATTTCTTCGGCTGTACTATCGTCGACGTAAGCAAGGTCTTTCTTTATCAGGGCAACGGCAAAGTCGTAAAGCTGGTGGAAATAATCGGAGGCATACAGTTCTTCGGCCCAGTCGAAGCCAAGCCATTTTACGTCTTCTTTTATGCTATCGACATATTCAACATCTTCCTTAACCGGGTTGGTATCGTCAAAGCGCAGGTTGGTTTGGCCGCCATATTTAAGCGCCAAACCGAAGTTCAAGCAAATGGATTTGGCATGGCCGATGTGCAGATAGCCATTCGGCTCGGGCGGAAAACGGGTGAGCACCCGGCCACTGTTTGTGCCGCTGGCAATATCTTCTTCGACTATTTCTTCTATAAAATTTAACGAACGTTCTTCGCTCATGATCAGATGGTAAACGACAAAAATAGAAAAATAATGTGTATGGGTAGTGGTGGGGATGAGGAATATGGGTATCATCCCACTAAATAAGACACCGAACTGGCGCAAAATCATTCGGCCATAGGAGGCTCTGGAGTCGAATAAACGGCGTCAGATATCTTTTGACTCCGTTGGAATTCCTCTGTTTAATATTACTTAAATCTGTTTTAGGAACGATAGCGGTAAATTTGACCAGGAGGTTCAGAGAAAGCACGGATGAAAAATCTATTTTTTTAGAGAGCTAATTTCTAATGCGATTCCTTAATGTAAACGTGGTGAATGGCGCTAAGTGACGCGTTATAGTCTGGCACAAACAGTCTCAAATACGGGAGGCTGACGTCTAAAACACTGCTGGACGTGGCTATAAACAGGGAACTCTGCTGGAGCCAGAATAAACTCCGAGGGTCGATATCCGCGGTTGAAAATTATAGGCAATCAACGATAAACCAAAAATTCTTGTTCAGATGGGCTTGAAATTGTGCTCTTCCTTCAGCATCAGGTCCTGGTTCTTCTTTAGCTTTTCTTTATGCAGATAACGCCAGTGAAGGCCGGCCACGCCTATGGCGATAAATCCCTGCGCAAGGACAGTATCCGGAGCCCCGATTTTTTCCGATACCCAGCCGATCAGCAAACCACCAAGCGGCTGCATGCCAAAAAAAGCCATGGCGTACCAGCTGATCACGCGGCCGCGCATCTTTGGATTAGCTGTGGTTTGTATTAAAGTGTTGGTCACCGTTACCTGTGACATCATGCCGAAGCCCGTGATGATGGCAAAAAACAAGGCCAGGCCGTAAATGTGTTCGTGCGAAAAAAGGATCAGCCCAGCGCCAAACACAATGGTGTTGACGAACAGTACCCTTCGCAGATCCGTTCCGACCTTAAGAGAAGCGAGGAAAATAGCGCCTGAAAACGCGCCAAGGCCAATAAAACTGTCGATTATACCATAAGTCCGGGCATCGCCTTTGAAATAATCCCGAGCATAATAAGGAATAAGGGTGCTGTTAAACGGTAAAACCAGCAGGCTCATCAGCCCAAGCATTAACACCAACGAACTAATGGAGGGATTGCGCTTGATGTAAACCCAACCTTCAACCAACTCGCCCCACACGTCCTTTTTATGCGGTTTTTTAACATAAACAGGAAGTCTCATTAACAACAGCGAGATAATCACCGCAACAAAGCTCAGCGCGTTCAATAAAAAACAGGGACCGTCTCCCAGGCTATGCAGCACCAGGCCAGCGAGCGCGGGTCCCCCGATACGGGCGAGGTTCACCATCGAGGAGTTTAAAGCCAGGGCATTGGGGAGTGATTCTTTGTCGTCCACCATATCGTACACCAGCGCCTGCCTTGCGGGTACGTCAAAGGCATTGATGACGCCAAGTACCGCGCTCAACGAAAGTATCTCCCACACTTCATAGTGCTTCAGGAAAATAAGAATGGCCAGTAATACTGCCTGGATAAGCGATGCAATTTGAGTGGTTAACAATACCTTGAACTTGTTATACCGGTCGGATACCACCCCACCCATGGATGACAAGGCAAACGAAGGAAATAAGCTGCAAAAAACTGAAACGCCAAGCATTAATTTCGAGTGGGTCATGGAATAGATCACCCAGCTTACCGCTGTTTTTTGCATCCATGTGCCGACAAGTGAAACGCCCTGCCCCATAAAATAGAGCCGGTAGTTGCGGCTCCCAAATGCCCGGAATGTACGGACTTGTTGTATATCTTCTTTAATGTCTTTTACTGTCATGTATTGTATTAATATTTTCTACCTGTTTTTTGTTCAACACCCGTTTATTTAACACCAATCAGCTTAGTGATTGGTATGATAACCGCTTTTAACAATTGCTGCTCCTCAAGGGTGCAGGTAGCTTGAATTGCTTTTAACAGCCATTCGTCCCGTTCGTGCTTAAATTTCAAAAAGGTTGCTTTTCCTTCTTCCGATAAAGAAATGTTTACCTTTCTTTTGTCGGTTTCTGATGGGATGCGGATGATATACCCGTGGTCGAGTAACTTATTTAACACCTGCGACATGCTTTGATTAGTGATCATCTCAATGGCGGCTAACTCGCTTGGCAACATCGCTTCATTGTGGAATAATGAAGACATCACCGAGCGTTCTGTTAGGGAAAATTTCTGTCCTGTCGGCGATTCTTTCCTCAGCTTTTTGATCAATTTATTGATCGCAGTTCTCAATTCCGAAGCAAATTGAAGGTCGTCTGGTTGATCCATTTATTTAGTAAGCTAAACTAACAAGTTTGCCTTACAAAAATAGAAAATATTGTCTTCCGATTTATCATCTTTTCGTCACGATAGTGGCCGGACTATTTTTTATTCCGGATTTCGCGCTGTAGATGAAGGTACTATTCCCGCTTAAAGAGCTAAGTTCCGGTGAAAATCAGGGTAGCCTGTACCATCTTTCAAGCATTCCCGCAAGATTCATCAGTTTAATCAACAAAATGTTATCATTTATATGATTACAATTGTATTTTCGTTTATCAGGATAATCTAAGATGAATTCAACCGGCAACTATGAGCTGCTGATCGACAAGATCAACGTCTTTATCCGCAAATACTATTTCAACCAGTTTTTGCGGGGGCTCATCTTTTTGGGCGCCGGCTTGTTTTCCGCCTACGTGGTGATAACGGTAAGCGAATACTTCGGAAACTTTAATACCAGTTTCCGCACCATTCTTTTTTACTTTTTTATTATTTTAAATCTCGGCTTCATTGGCTGGCTGATCCTGCCGCCAATGCTGGCATGGTTAAAACTCGGGAAATCCCTGTCTCATGATCAGGCAGCCGAAATCATCGGCCGGCATTTCAGCGATGTGCAGGACAAGCTGCTCAATACGCTTCAGCTTAAGAAACAGGCGGATGCCGATCCACAACATGGAGCCCTCATCGAAGCCAGCATCGACCAAAAGATCGAGGCTTTGAAGCCGGTTAGCTTCCCTTCGGCCATCAACATCCGCGAGAACAGCAAATATCTCAAATGGGTCATTTTCCCTGCCGGCCTTATCTGCATCATTGCCCTGGCGGCGCCATCCGTTTTAACCGAAAGCACCAAAAAGCTCATCCGCCATAACGAGTACTTCGCCCCGGTTGCCCCCTTCAATTTTATGTTGCAGAACAATTCTTTATCGGTTGTACAGGGCGACGATCTCAAGCTCGATTTGAAGCTGCAGGGCAATAAACTCCCTGCCGACGTGTATGTAGAAACCGGGGGTAACACCTTTAAGCTGGATAAAGATAACCTCACCCGTTTTCATTTCCTATTTACCAACCTGCAGCAAAACACTGTTTTTACGCTCACTGCAAACGGGTTTACTTCCGCTCCCTACCAAATAAAAGTGAACCTGCGGCCCGCATTGCTGCATTTTGATGTGGATTTAAGCTATCCGGCATATCTTCATAAAAAGAACGAATCGCTCCCAAATGCCGGAGACCTGACTATCCCGGCCGGTACGATCGTAAAATGGCATTTCCATACGCAAAATGCAACTGCGTTACGCTTTGCGATGAACGATATTCCAGCCCCGGTTGCCTCGGTTGGGCCGGACGCATTTGATTACCAGGAAAAAGTTATTAAAAACAGCGTCTACAAATTAAATCCCCTGAATGCCACAGTCAGCCACAGCGACTCGGCCAGTTATCGCATTAATGTTATTGCTGACGAACCGCCAACCATTACTGTGCAAGAAAAACAGGACTCGGTGAGCCTTAAGGCACTTTATTTTGACGGCACCATACAGGACGACCATGGTTTTTCGTCACTCACCTTTAATTATAAGGTGGGCGACCCGATGGACAAACTTCATTTAAAAAGCTATTCAAAACCAGTTAAAGCTGACCTGGCGCAAACGCAGTCCAACTTTTTCTATTACTGGAACCTCCGGGACATGGGCATAAAGCCCGGAGACCAGGTAACCTATTATTTTGAAGTAGCTGATAACGATGCGGTGAACGGCCCTAAAAAAAGTCCGGTCGCCCGAAAGAACTATTAACATTCCAAATGCTGCCGAACTGAATAATGAGTTGAACGCCGGCACGGAGGTGGTAAAACAAAAAATGGAATCGGCGATAAAACTGGCCGGCCAGGTGGAGCGGGAATCGCAAAAGCTGAACCAGATGCTCCTTGATAAAAACAACCTCTCGTTCGACGAGAAAAAGCAGATACAGGACCTGATGCAAAAAAAGAAGGACCTGGACGACCTTGTTAAGCAAATACAGGACGAGAACAAAAAGAACTTATTCAACCGGCAGGAAAACCAGCAGCAAGATAAGAGCATGACCGAAAAGCAGCAGCAAATGGAGCAATTGCTGGATAAGCTGCTCGACCCCAAAACCCAGGAAATGCTTCAGCGGCTACAGGAAATGCTGGAGCAGGATCAAAAAGAAGGCGCCCGGGATCAGCTTTCAAAAATGCAGATGGATAATAAAGATCTGCGCAAGGAGCTCGACCGGATGCTGGAGCTTTATAAAAAGCTGGACTTTGAGCAAAAGCTGAATCAGAATGCAGATCAATTGAAAAACCTGTCGGAAGAGCAGCAAAAACTATCGGAACAAGGCAAAGAGCCCGGTGCCGATGCGCAGAACCTAAAGATGGAGCAGGAAAATTTAAATAAGAATTTCAATGATATAAAAAAATCCCTGGATGACCTGGACAAAGCCAACCAGCAGCAGACCCATAAGCAGGAATTTGAAAACCCCAAATCGGAGGAACAAAACATCGACCAGCAAATGGAGAAAAGTACCGAAGAACTGGGCAAAAATGATCCTCAAAAAGCCTCCCAATCGCAGAAGCAGGCTGCCGACCAAATGAAACAGCTGGCTGATAAAATGCAGCAGAAAGAGCAGGAAGGCGAGGACAGCGAAGCCCAGGTAGATGAGGCCCAATTGCGCGAATTGCTCAAAAATTTGATCAACAGCTCGTTCGACCAGGAGAAAGTGATGGAAACCTTGAAGGGAACCAGCACAACTGATCCGAACTATATAACGCTGGCGCAAACGCAAAAGGGTATCAAAGACAACCTTAAGACTGCGGAAGACAGTCTTTATTCACTGAGCAAGCGCATACCTCAGATACAAACAACCGTAAACCAGGAAGTATCGAGTATAAACGATCACATCGACCAGGCGCTGCAGAACATGGGCGACAGGCTTACACCCGAGGCGTCGCGCAACCAGCAATTTTCCATGACATCCATGAATAACCTCGCGCTGATGCTGAGCGAGGCCCTGGAACAACTGCAAAACGCCATGAGCAAAGGAAAAAGCGGCAAAGGAAAGGGGAAGCAGCAATCGGTATCGGAACTGGCCCGCATGCAACAGCAATTGAACCAAAACATGGAGAAAGCCCGCCAGCAAATGCAGCAGCAAGGAAATAAAGGAAAAAGTGCAGGCGAAAATAATAATGGGAATATTAGCGAACAATTAGCTAAATTAGCCCGTCAGCAACAGGAGATACGACAGGCCCTCGAACAGATTAACCGGGATGAAAACAACGACGGGACTAACGGGTTGGGGAATTTGGATAAAATTTCGCAACAAATGGAACAAACCGAACGCGATCTCGTAAACAGGCGCATATCGGAGGAATCCCTGAAACGCCAGCAGCAAATTCAGACACGGTTGCTGGAGGCGGAAAAAGCGGAGCAGCAGCGCGAGCAGGACCAGCAGCGTGAAAGCCATGCGGGCAAGGATATTCCTCCGGGTTATATAAAGGCATTGCAGGAATACCAGCAAACCAAAGAAAAACAAACGGAACAGGTTAAAACAATACCGCCTGCTTTGAATTTTTATTACAAATTAAAAATTAAATCTTACTTTGATCTACTCAACGTTAAATGATATGGACCAATCAAATGTTCAAACCAGTGAAATGTACACCTTACAACTTCCGTCGAAACAGGAAAGCATAACACTGCTGGAAAATTTGATCGAAGAAATTGCCGATAAGCACAATATTAGCGAAGACACTTTTGCTAATATGATGACCACTTTGAGCGAAGCTACCATCAATGCTATTGTGCACGGTAACAAGCTTGACCCCAATAAAAAAGTGATCATCAATGCCGAAATTGAAAACAGGCGCATTGTTTGGACGGTTACCGACGAAGGCGAGGGTTTCGATTACAATAACCTCGCGGATCCAACCGCGCCCGAAAATGTTGAAAATTTAACCGGCAGGGGCGTATTCATTATGAAACACCTGGCTGACCAGTGCATATTCAACACCAAAGGCAACGAAGTTGAACTTCACTTTAAAATATAATGCCGGTTATCCGTTTTTTTGAAGAAGACATCACCTATAAGCTAAAACATAAAACCGCTTTAAAAAACTGGATCAAAGAAACCATCGCTGCCGAGGGTTATCTCCTAAAAGAACTCAACTACATTTTTTGCTCCGATCAATATTTATTGCAGGTAAACCGGCAATATCTCGATCATGATACCTATACTGACATCATCACTTTTGATAATTCAGAAGTTGAAAAATTGATTGTTGGGGATGTCTTTATTTCCGTAGAACGCATCCGCGAAAATGCCGCCAAATTCAATGTGACAGAAACTGACGAGCTGCACCGGGTAATTATCCACGGCGCCTTGCATTTACTCGGATATAAAGACAAAAATCCCTCTGATAGTAAGAAAATGTCGTCTAAAGAGGACTTTTATTTACACCTGCGAAGCTTTTAGCAGCTAAAGCATTCACAAATAGTCAAAGGCTGTTGTCATCCTAAATACCATTTACTACGGGTCACTACAATTTCGCTTTATTTTTTTAGATTTGATTAAAAGCACGAATTATGAAATTGAAAGTAATTATACACACCGCCGAAGAAGGTGGCTTATGGCAGAGGTTCCAGCCTTACCCGGCTGTGTGACACAAGCGGAAACACTCGAAGAGCTGATACCTAATATTTACGAGGCTGTTAAAGGCTGTTTGAGCGTGGAAATAGAACCCGGGTCTGTCGGCGATCATGACACAATTCTGGAATTGGCTGTATGAAACCCGTCCCTGGCAAGATTTTTATTAAAATATTAGAAAAAAAAGGCTGGGTACTGAAAAAGGATCAATGGCAGTCACTATATTTTTTCTCATCCCAATAAAATTGAAATCGTTTCTGTACCAGTTCATAAAAACCAGGACCTTAAAATAGGATTACAGAAAAAGCTGATGAATATCGCTGACATCGGCGAAAGCGATCTGTAACAAACATCCCTGCAAAAAAATGACAGAAAAAGAAGATTTCTATTTGAATAAGCGGGGTTTTAATGGCTAATTTTGCTCGAACAAAAGCTAAAAACCAATACGTTAAGATATGAAAGCACTTTTTTTATTATTCGCGATGCTGTTTGTGGCGGCGCCCTCTTCGGTTTATGAGTTTAAACTGAAAAACATTGACGGACAAGATTTTTCCCTGGCCCAATACAGAGGGAAAAAAGTATTAGTTGTTAACACTGCTTCCAAGTGCGGCTTTACTCCGCAATACAAGGAACTGCAACAATTGGCTGACATGTATAAAGACAAGTTGGTAGTAGTTGGCTTCCCGGCAAACAATTTCGGGCAGCAGGAACCCGGCACCGCGACCGAAATCAAAACCTTTTGCTCAAAGAACTACGGTGTTACTTTCCCGTTGAGCGAAAAAGTCAGTGTAAAAGGAGATGACATTTGTCCATTGTTCAAATATTTAACAGAAGCGCCAAATCCCGACTTTACCGGCGACATCAAATGGAACTTCGAAAAATTCCTGATAGACGAAAACGGCAAGTTGATCCACCGTTTCCGCTCGCAAACAACCCCGCTTGATCCTAAGCTGACTCAATACCTGTAAGTTGCCTAAAAACATTTTTCCAGCCGGCCCCTAACACTGTTGAGGGTCGGCTTTTTGTTTGTGGATCAGCCATTACCCGGTATAATTTAGCGCTTTGAAATGCCCGGAATCTCTCTATATATTTATAGGGATGTTCCGGCTATCAATAATCATCGGACTGCTCATCCTGTGCTCAAGCCTGAGCGCTCAAATTATGCCGTTTAAGAACTACGGCATAAAGGACGGATTGCGCGATAACAATGTGCAGGCCGTGGCCCGGGATGATCGCGGCCTGCTTTGGATCGGCACTGATTTCGGTATTAGTTGGTTCGACGGAAAACGCTTCTACCAGCCAAAAATAAAAACAACCGTTGGCCAGCTTTACGTGACCGGCTTTTACAAGGACTGGCATGGCATAATGTGGGTCACAACATTTTATAACGGTATCTATAAATTCGATGGAAAAAAGTTTATTAATTATCGCGTCGACCCTGCTTTAACCGAAGCGACTGCAAACTCAGTATCATCGATGACCCAAATCGGTAAAAACCAGTATTTGGTCGTCAACCTTAATTCGCCCTACCTCTTTGACGGCAAATCTTTCAGGCTGTTTGACCCGGCCAACAACTCGCTACGCTCAAAAACGAACAGCGTTCTGCAACTGACGGATAAAACCATCCTTTTAGGTACTGACCAGGGCATTTTCCATTACCGCATCAACAATGGCCTGCCATTGTTGGTCGACCATTTTGTCCAAAATCTGTTGATATCCGGACTGACTTTCGCGGCAAACCGGGTTTGTGTCCTTACCGGCAAAGGAATTTCCCTTTACCCGCCACCGGGTACAACAAACCATTGGGATCATCCCCAAACCTTTTTTGCAAATAAACCTATAAGAGAAGTTACCGCCGGCGCGGACGGTTCATTATGGGCAATAGCCGATAACGGTTCATTCTGGGACCTTGCCGATACGGTATTCCGTTTAAAGGATGGAAAAGTCTCTGTATACAGCAATAAAAACGGGTTGCCTGAAAATGTTCAGCAAATCTACAGCGATAACGAGGGGTTAATTTGGTTTGCAAACCGAAAGGGTGTAGGGATGCTGGGTGATGAGTTCTATGAGTTCAATAAGATAACTACCGGCCATTATAATAACCCGGTAACTGATTTAGCAATCGACAGGGAAAATAAGTTATGGGTAGGGACGATAAACGGTCTCGTATTAAAAAAAGACGAAGTATATAGTTCCCGGCAGATGATCGGCAGGGAACAAATTGGGTACGTCTCCTGGGTCAGGACGACCAGTACCGGACTCACGTTGACGGGTGCGGTAGCCGGGGTACTTTCAATTCAACCAAACGCGATAAAGGTGCTGTTTCATATCCCGTCTACAGCTATGAGCGAAGATACCGCAGGCAATTTATGGTTTGGGGGCATCAATGGTGAATTGTGGAAGTATAACGGCAAATCGCTTAAAGCTATAAAACTGCCGGCTTCCTCTCCCGAAATGATTGCTACTATGCAAGCCGTCGACAACTTTTTATGGATTGGTTACCGGGATAAGGGCATATTGAAATATAAAGTCGCCGGGGATAGCGCTTTCCTGGTAAAGACGTACGGCCTGTTAACCGGCTATCCCGACATGCGTATCAGGTGCAGCACTACCGATGGAAAGGGGCATACCTTCTGGGGAACCCGCACAAATGGCCTTTTTATTTTTAACGGTAACAGCGAAAGGCCGCTTGCTCATATTAACAACGAAAACGGCCTGACCGCCAATTGGGTAAAGGATGTTTTTTGCGATGCAGACGGCTCCGTTTATTTAGCCACCAACAATGGCGTCAATGTTATTGGCGGAAATTACCGCTCACCATCCATAAAAAAACTACAGATCAACGACGACAATATTAACCGGGAAACCAACTGTATCGTTAAGGATGGCGGGCTGTTTTACATAGGCACCAATGAAGGTATATTAAAATGGACGCCCGGCAACATTCACAGGGATACGGTACCCCCCCCGGTATATTTAACAAAGATCGATATCCAGGGATTAAAAGACTTTTCCATTGACCCATACACATTAAATGCTGGCAGGATTTCATTGCCTTATGACAAGCATTTTATTTCCTTTGAGTTTGCCGGAATTAGCTTAAAAAGCCCCGAAAATGTCTCATACCGGTACATGCTCACAGGGCTCGATAAATATTGGGGGCCATTGACCACCCACAGTGATGTTTCATATGACCTCAGGCCTGGAAGCTATACCTTTATGGTTGCGGCAAAAAACGCCGATGGGATTTGGAGCCGCAGCCCGGCCGTTTTTCACTTTGTCATTAATCCGCCTTTTTGGCTAACGTGGTGGTTTATCTCCATCTGTTTGCTGTTGTTCGGCGCCGTGGTATACGGCGCTTACCAATACAAGCTCAGTAAAATGATTGCGCTCCAGGCATTGCGAAATAAAATTTCCACTGACCTTCATGATGATATAGGGTCTACGTTAAGCTCCATCTCTATTTTAAGCGAAGTCGCTGTTAATGAAAAGGAAAAAAGATCAAAAGTTATGCTGGCCGAGATTAACGAGCGGAGTCACCTGCTTATGGAAAAAATGGACGATATTGTTTGGAGCATCAGCACCAGAAATGACACCATTGGCAACCTGTTTAGCAGGATTCAACAGTTCGCCGCGACCGTGCTGGAAGCAAAAGATATCAATTATGAAGTGCGCATACCGGAAAAAGTTAAGCACCTTAAAGTGGATATGCAACGCAGACAGCATATCTACCTCATCCTCAAGGAGGCTATTAACAACCTCATCAAGTATGCATGCTGCTCAAATGCATCCATCGTAGTTGAATATACAAATGGAATTTTAAAGGTGGAGGTTGCTGACGACGGGAAGGGCTTTGATACGGAACGCGAAAGCCTTGGCAATGGCCTGCTGAACATGAAAAAAAGAGCCCGTGCACTGCACGGAAAGCTCAATATTACCTCCTCCCCGGGAGCCGGAACTCGTATTCGCCTCGCCGTAGAAATAGACTAAATGTGTTATTTGCGCACTGTTAAAAATTGACGAACTTTAGGAAATGATAAAGGTAGGCATAGTTGAAGACAACCAGGTGCTTTTAAAAAGCATGGAACAGCTTTTTGAACAAACAACCGATATTCGTTGCGTTGCGTCCGTTAAAAACCTTTTGAACGTCGTGAGTGTCTTCCAAAAAGCTAAGCCGGATATTGTTATTATGGACATCGGCCTGCCGGATATTTCGGGGATAGAGGGCGTCCGTACGCTAAAAAACAATTTCCATAACATTCAGATCCTGATGTTCACCGTCTTCGAGGATGACGATAAGATATTTGAAGCTATCCGCGAAGGCGCCTCCGGTTATTTGTTGAAAAAAGCCCGTCCCCAGGAGATTTTAGAGGCCATCCGCAGCCTGCACCAGGGCGGATCTCCCATGAGTCCGTCTGTCGCCCGGCGGGTTATCCAGTTTTTCCAGGCTGGCCCTCCGTTGAAGGAAGAAGACTACCAGCTCACTACGCGCGAAAAAGAAATTCTTTTCGCCCTGGTTGACGGCCTTAGCTATAAAAAAATTGCCGATAAGTACTACCTCAGCGTCCATACCATCCGCAAACACATCTCCAACATTTACGAAAAGCTGCATGTGCATTCCAAGTCACAGGCAGTGGCAAAGGTATTACATGCACAAAAGAACAAATAGTGCTGTTCTCCCCCGTTTTACAGGGAAATCGTTTTAAAAGCATCTTATCAAAAGTAAATTCCCCATGGGCTATCCTATGTGTAGCAACCCTTTGGTGGCGTACCGAAGGCAAAAAAACACTCCTCCTCTAAATTTAGGAGAGGTCGGGAGGGGTAAAAGGACAAGAGCCCGTTGCTTTTGCGGTTAAACGTGCCACAATCTGTCTTAAAAACGCTCGCTTAATCTACCCGCGATTCTAAAAGCGCCCCCCATGTTTCCCTTCGGTTAATAATTAAATATAGGATAAATGTCTTATTGAACCTATTGAGTATTCTTCGTCCCTTTAATAAAAAAATCAGCCATGAAAAAATACATACTTCCTTTGGTCCTTTTCTTATTGGCCTTTATCCCGGTAAGGAAAAGCGTAGCCCAGGTTAATAACGTGGGCAATACCGTTCAGACGGATGCCTCCAACCAGGCCAATAATAATATCAATAATTCCGTAAACAACGGCCTGAATGGCGTCGCAAACGGCGTGAAAGGGCTTTTTAAAAAGAAACAGAAGCCCAACCCCGCCGATACCGCAAAAACAGCACAGGCAAATGCGGCATCGGCGCAACCGGCGGTAACTGGCGGGGGCGCTCCCGGCGCTCCGTTCGGCAGCCTTGCATCGTATCAGAATTATGATTTCGTACCCGGCAATAATATTTTGTTCGAGGACGAATTTACCGACGACCAGAGCGGCGAATTTCCCACGCACTGGACCCTCAGGGGAGGCCAGGCGATTCTCAATATGGTTGGTCCGGATAAGGCTTTTTTCCTCACTGACGGCAATTACGTCCACGTAGCGCCGCTTATGAAAAACAAATCCTATCTCACAAATAGTTTTTCAGTTGAATATGACATCTATGATGACAACGGGTACCCCGCCATGCTCGTTTTATACGATGCAGCCGGAAAATTCCTGACAGTAACTGCAAAAGCCGGCGGCGTGGAATATAGCGGAGTGAGCGATTTTAACGGAGCAATGCCTGCCGACATCGGTGGTAATAACTTCGCTAACAAATGGCACCATATTGCAGTTGCGTTTAAAAATAATCAGCTAAAGGTATATGTAGATAAATACCGGGTACTTCTTGTACCCCAAGTCGGGATTGTACCTGCTAACCTGGAAATAGAAGGCATAGGCGGTCAGGATAAACCCATCATATTTAAAAACTTTAGAGTTGCAGATGGCGTGCAGATGTATATGACCGGGCAAACGTTTACTGATGCCAAAATTGTAACCCACGGCATCAATTTCGATGTGGACAAAACCACCATCAAGCCCGAAAGCATGGGTACCCTCAATATGATCGTTAATGTCATGAAGTCCAACCCGGGTTTAAAGTTTGAAGTGGATGGCCATACAGACAATACGGGCACAGACGCGCACAATATGACACTTTCTCAGCAACGCGCAGATGCCGTTAAAGCGCAGTTGATCACAATGGGGATAGATGCGTCCCGGCTTACTTCAAAAGGCTTCGGCGATACCAAGCCCATTGCCGATAATTCAACGTTTGACGGAAAGGCCAATAACCGCAGGGTAGAGTTTGTAAAAATTTAAGCGTTCATAAAGCACTCCAAAAAGCTACATCCATTACACGCGCAGGCGGCATTGCACAGCCGCTAAGGAACCTCTCTAAATACTACTGTTGCGGTGTTCCGGCCGCCTGCGCCTTTTTAGTAGAATCTTCTATTTCCTTTTTACGTTTCTTTTTAAAGAACCCCTTCAGCAGGAAGTTGCTTTGAGCCGCCTTTAGGTCGGTATTAAGTGTCGTGGTGGTGGAGTGGACGTTTTGCATCGTGGTTTTTGCTTGCTTAACGGTGGCATCAAGGTCGTTGGCCATCCTATCGTTATTCAACAGTTTGCCTATACTTCCCTGCCCGTTGTTAATTTTAGCCACAATCTGCGACAGACCGGCCGTAAGCGACTCGGCGTTGTTGGCAACCCCGGTTATTTTTGCAATTATCTTATCTACATCTACTGGGTTCACGGCCGCTAACTGGCCGTTATTCTTAACCTGCTGCGTGCTGGTAATACCCCCCGGGGCTATCACAACCAATTTGTCGCCCATCAGGCCGTCGCTGCCGATGCTCAGCTTTGAATCCGATTTAATAAACTTCCTTACGTTGCTGTTCAGCGTAACATCAACCCGGACGGTACTGTCCGTCTCGATGTTAATGTCCTGTACGACGCCGACATTTATGCCGGCAAACCGTACATTGTTACCAACCTGCAGCCCGCTAACGTTTCTAAACATACCATATACGGTGAACGTTGAGCTGAACAGGTTTTTCTTGTTGCCTATAAAGAAGATTGCGAAAACCAGTACCGCTAAACCTAATGCGGTAAAGAGGCCGATCTTAATTTTTTGAGATTGCGTTATTTTCATATTATGTTGAAATAGGATGCCACATTTTTGTCTTTTGATTTCAGGAGTTCGTCAAACGTCCCCTCCTTTGTAAATTCTCCGTCAGTCAGAATTAACACCCGGTCCGACGCGATTCGCGCACATTCCATATCATGGGTGATGATGATTGACGATGTTTTATTTTTCTTTTGAATACTAATGATCAGTTCGCTTATTTCCCTGGAAGTGATGGGGTCAAGGCCGGTAGTGGGTTCATCATAAAGCATGATCTCCGGATCGACCACCAGTGTGCGGGCGAGCCCGGCCCGCTTCCGCATCCCGCCGGATAAATCAGATGGCATTTTGTCGATTGCATCCGAAAGTCCAACGGACTCCAATACCGCTGCAACCCGCTTGTCAATCTCGCCCTGATCCTTCAGCTTTAGCACCCTTGTAAGCGGAAACTCCATGTTTTCCCGCACGGTCATCGAATCGTACAATGCCCCGCTCTGGAACAAAAACCCGATCCGGATACGAAGATCCTTTAGTTGCTTATCCGACATCCCGGCCACATCTTCACCAAATACCTTCACCGAGCCGCCATCGGGCTTCAGGAGCCCGACGATGCATTGTATCAATACCGATTTTCCGCTGCCCGATCTCCCCAAAACAACCAGGTTCTCTCCTTTATCCAGCTCAAGGCTGATGTCTTTAAGCACTTCTTTATCTCCAAATGCCTTTTTAAGGTCTCTTATCAAAATAACTACCTCTTTTTGGCTTTTAGGCGCCTGCTTTTTCTTTATCGTTTCCTGTTCTGTCATCACCGGCGGTCTAATAAAATAAAAGGCTCGTTATCTGCACCGCAATCGCATCAATCACAAAAATCCACAGCGAAGCGGTCACCACCGCAGTGTTCGCCGCTATCCCAACACTTTCCGTGCCCCTGTTTGAAGTAAATCCCTTGTAACAACCAACAAAACCGATGGCAAAACCAAAAAATATCGTTTTAACAAGAGCGGGCAAAAAGTCACTGAAATCCAGCGAGGCTATCACCTTAGTAAAGTATAATTTGAAACTGATGGTATCACGCAGGTTCAGGGCAAGAAAGCCACCAAACAGGCCGATCGCATCGCCCAAAACCGACAATACCGGAACCATTATACTCGTCGCCAGGATGCGCGGAACAACCAGGTACTGGATTGGATTGGCGCCGGATACGTCCATCGCATCCAATTGCTCCGTAACCTTCATGCTCCCCAGTTCCGCGCCAATGCTCGACGCTATTTTGCCTGCACAAATGATACCGATAATAACCGGGCCTATCTCCCGCACAAATGATACCGACAGCGTTTTCGGAAGCATGCTTGCAGCACCGAATGATATCATCGTAGGCCGCAGTTGCAGAATAAGCACCACGCCCATAATAAACGACGTTATCCCCACCAATAACATGGAGCGGTAGCCAATTTCGTAACATTGCCGCACAAACTCCGACCACTCAAAGCCCCCGGCAAAAAGATTCCTGAAAAAATCAACCAAAAAACCAACCTGATCGCCTATGCTGCCAAGCCAGCGCTTATACCCGGGAACAACAATTTCTTCTGCCATTTATCTTAATTTAATATTTAGCCAGTATTATATATATAGTTAAGAGGCCTATAGTAGGGGAGAAGTTGCTGGATACAACCGTTCTATGCCTCGGCGTTTATAATTGAACTGGTACATTAAACATGTATAGGGTTGTTTTGTTTGTGTATCAGTAGGTTATTTGAGGGTCACCTATTCAGACGCACTCCTAAAGTTCCGGACTCCCGGGTCTTTCGGCCCCGATAGGTATCGGAATACCGTTCTTCCAGACTTCCCGTCTTTCTGACTTCCGGACAGCCGATCTTCCGGACTTCCCGTCTTTCTGACTTCCGGACAGCCGATCTTCCGGACTTCCCGTCTTTCTGACTTCCGGACAGCCGATCTTCCCGACTTCCCGACTTCCCGATTTCCGGACTTCTTCTAATATCTATCCTCCTTTATTATCCGTATTTTTGCAAAAATTAGCAGAAAATGGCCAAAGCAATTGTAGCTGGAGCAAGCGGGCTTATCGGCGGGTTATTGGTTGATACTTTAACACAAAGCCCTGTATATAAGGAAGTTGTAGTATTAGTTAGGAAAGAGTTACCAATAATCGGCAATAAAGTAAAACTACTTGTGGTAGATTTCGATCGCCTGGAAGATTACGAAAAGGAGATCAACGGCCATGCTATATTCTGTTGCCTTGGTTCCACACGCAGTAAAACACCTGATTTGAATGCCTACAGAAAAATAGATCATGATTATTCCCTGCAATTAGCACAAATGGCTGCAAAGAATGGCGTGGAGCAATTTCACCTTGTATCTGCCCTCGGAGCGAATACAGCTTCAGGCAATTTTTACACCAAAATGAAAGGCGAAACAGAAGAAGATATTAAGAAGACCGGGGTAAAATGCATCCACATTTATCAGCCTTCTGTGCTAATCGGCGACCGGAAAGAAAAACGGGTTACTGAGCGCACTCTTATTCGCCTGATGGGCTTTATTAACCTGTTTTTGTGGGGCGGCCTCAGAAAATATCGCAGCATTCCTGCTGCAACCGTGGCCGTGGCCATGTACAAACAATCATTAACACGTCGCGAGGGTGTATTTATTCACCTCTCCGATGAAATAAAGGAAATCGCGTGAGCACTTATATATCGGCCGAAAATCTTGGCCATTCTTTTCATGACCATTGGCTTTTTAAAAATGTGTCCATCGGCATAAACCGTGGACGCAGGGTTGCGCTTGTAGGTATCAATGGCGCCGGCAAATCCACGCTCTTAAAGCTGCTGTCGGGCCAGCTTTTGCCAACCGAAGGAAAAGTCGCCCAGATGCGCGGACTCCGGACCGGGTACCTGGAACAGGACCCGGGGTTCAGAGGGGCGGTAACCATCAGCGATTATATATTTCATGCGGATGACAAACAACAACAACTGATCAGGCAATATGAGCTGCTGTTGGAGAACGATCCGGACAATGCTAAAGCCATTGAAGCCATAATGGAAGAAATGAGCGCCATCGAGGCCTGGGAATACGAATATAAAATAAAGACCATACTTGGCCGGCTAGATATCCATCATCTCGACCAACCCATCGCGTCATTAAGCGGCGGGCAGAAGAAGCGGCTTGCACTGGCCAAACTCCTGATTGAAGACCCCGACTTGTATATCCTGGATGAACCAACCAATCACCTGGACATCGATACGATCGAATGGTTGGAGAAATTATTAACGGACGGGGCCAAAACAATCCTGATGGTTACACACGACAGGTATTTCCTGGATAATGTGTGCAACGAAATATTGGAGATCAACAACGGCAAAATCTTCCCTTACGCCGGTAATTTTATCTATTACCTCGAAAAGAAAGCAGAGCGAGAGAGCGCAGACGCGGCTGCCTTCCAAAAAAACAGCAATTTATTACGCAAGGAACTGGACTGGATGCGCCGGCAGCCGCAGGCACGGGGAACCAAGTCAAAAGCAAGGATTGATGCCTTTTACGACCTGGAGGAAAAAACAAAAAATAATGGCGGATCGCAAAAAGTAGAGCTTTCCGTTAAAACCGCCAGGCAGGGGAGCAAGATCATGGAGATAGAGCATGTCACCAAGTCGTTTTCGGGTAAACCGGTTATCTCCAACTTTAGCTATATCTTTAAGAAAGGCGACCGGATCGGCATAGCCGGCAAAAACGGGAGCGGCAAATCTACCCTGCTAAACCTGGTCACCGGATCGCTGAACCCTGATAAAGGAAAACTTGACAAGGGTGAAACCACCGTGATGGGCTATTTTCACCAATCAGGGATTGTATTTAAAGATGATGAACGTGTGATTGATGTTGTAAAAAATGTAGCTGAGTTCATCACCATGGCCGATGGAAAAACCATCTCTGCCTCTGCCCTGCTTACGTTGTTCCTTTTCCCCCCGGCAAAACAGCATGGAATGATCGCAAAATTGAGCGGGGGCGAGAAAAAACGGTTGTTGTTAATGCAGGTTTTGATGAAAAACCCAAACTTCCTTATTCTCGACGAACCCACGAACGACCTGGACATGGATACGCTGAATGTTTTGGAAGAGTTTTTGACCAATTATCCGGGGATATTAATGCTGGTATCGCACGACAGGTATTTGTTGGACAAACTAACCGACCAGCTTTTTATTATGGAAGAAGGCGGGCATGTCAAAATTTACAACGGGAACTACTCCGCCTATCGGCTTGAACAGGAAGAAAACAAGCAACAGGCAAAAAAGGGCATAATCGTTGATCAGCCCGCGGCACAGGCACAAAAGAAAAACAAGCTTAGCTTTAAGGAAAACAAAGAACTCGAAACTCTTGAATTCGAAATTTCCGGGATAGAGGATTTGCTCAAACAAAAAAATCAGGAACTGAATGTAACAGGCATAGCCCCCGACCGCCTGGCGGAAGTTTTAAAAGAAATTGAAAAATTAAACAGCCTCGTGAACGAAAAGAGCATTCGTTGGTTAGAGTTAAGCGAATTGAAGGAACAATAAATGAAAACACCGGACATATTGGCTTCGATTGGCGTGATCATTTTATTGATTGCCTTTCTTTTAAATTTGTATAAAAAACTACCGGCACAAAACACGCGTTATAAGCTAATGAACTTCATCGGAGCCGGTATTTGTTGTTTTTCATCCTGGATGATAAAATTCTATCCTTTTGTTGCTTTAGAAGCTGTTTGGGCGCTTGTCGCTTTACTATCATTATTTAATGTTCCACGTGGAACATCGGTAGGTAATGAATAATTTTGCGTCTCTGGATGATTTAAGAACAGGTTCCACGTGGAACATCGGTAGGTGACGGATAATTCTTCCTCGACAGAGCGCCCCGATAGATCGGGGGCGCTCTGTCCAAAATCACGTTCCACGTGGAACATCGGCCTACGGCCTTAAAAAGAAATAGAATGTTTAAAAAATACGATATAATAGTTGTAGGTGCCGGTCACGCAGGGTGTGAAGCCGCGGCTGCTGCTGCTAATTTGGGCTCATCGGTGTTACTAATCACCATGAATATGGCTGTAATTGCCCAAATGAGTTGCAACCCGGCTATGGGCGGCGTCGCCAAAGGGCAGATCGTCCGCGAAATCGACGCCATGGGTGGCTATTCCGGCATCATCACAGACAAGACCTCCCTGCAATTCCGCATGCTCAACCGGTCAAAGGGTCCGGCAATGTGGAGCCCCAGGGCGCAAAGCGACCGTATGCGTTTTGCAGAAGAGTGGCGGCTGGCGCTGGAACGTACACCAAATGTTGATTTCTGGCAGGATACCGTTACATCCCTCCTCGTAAAAAACCAAACCATTGCCGGGGTTCGTACATCGCTGGGGATAGAGATTGAATCCGACGCAGTCGTCCTCACCAATGGCACCTTTCTGAATGGCATTATACATATAGGCGAAAAAAAATTCGGTGGTGGACGAACAGCGGAAAAGGCCGCAACGGGGTTGACCGAACAATTGGTAGAACTTGGCTTCGAATCGGGAAGAATGAAAACCGGCACGCCACCACGTGTTGATGGCCGCAGCCTAAATTATTCCTTAATGGAAGAACAATGGGGCGACGAAGAACGAGGCCGCTTTTCCTTTACAGACGTCGAATTGGCCAAAGAACAGCGCTGCTGCTGGATAACCTATACCAACAATAAGGTACATGAGACCTTAAAGGAAGGCTTTGAAAAATCGCCTATGTTTACCGGCAGGATCAAAGGCCTCGGCCCGAGATATTGCCCTTCCATAGAAGACAAGATAAACCGTTTTGCCGAGCGTGAGCGCCACCAGATATTTGTGGAGCCGGAAGGCTGGAATACTGTGGAAATATATGTAAACGGCTTTTCAACTTCCTTGCCAGAAGATATCCAGTACAAAGCCCTGGTGCAGATCCCCGGTTTTGAAAATGCAAAGATGTTCAGGCCGGGCTATGCCATCGAATATGATTACTTCCCGCCAACCCAGCTTGGGCTCACTTTAGAAACTAAGCTGATCGATAATCTCTATTTCGCAGGGCAAATTAATGGTACTACCGGATACGAAGAAGCCGCATCGCAGGGTTTCATCGCCGGCATCAATGCGCATGAAAAGCTAAAAGGTAAACACGAACTGATCATGAAACGCTCCGAATCCTATATCGGCGTGCTGATCGACGACCTGGTAACCAAAGGAACAGAAGAGCCATACCGGATGTTTACCTCACGGGCGGAACATCGGCTGCTCCTCCGCCAAGACAATGCCGATATCCGGCTAAGCCCCATCGGACATGAGTTGGGCCTGATCAGTGATGAACGTTTGCAAAAGGTAACCGACAAGGTAATCAACTCTGACCGGATCGTTGCCTTTTCAAAAAGTAAATCCATCGACCCATCCTCGGTTAACAGTCTGCTGGAAGAATTGGGCACTGCGGCCTTGAGTCAAAATACAAAGCTATTCAACCTAATTAGCCGCCCGCAGGTAGGTCTGAACGATCTGCGCCGGGCTGACCCGGGCCTCGACGCTTTGATATCCGCCTTTGACAAAGAAACTATCGAGCAGGCTGAAATAAAAATCAAATATGAGAGTTATTTTGAAAAGGAATTGGACATCGTTGAACGGATGCGGAAAATGGAAGACAAAGAGATCAACACCGAATTTAATTACCAGGCACTGGTTTCACTCTCAAAAGAAGCACGGGAAAAATTGATGAAGGTTAAACCGAGGACATTGGGGCAGGCCTCCCGGATTTCGGGTGTCACCCCGTCTGATATCTCAGTTTTAATGGTTCACATGTCAAGATAGTTATATAAATAATTGATATTTAAGTATTTATAATAATTTTGCATTAAATCAATTATTTTTAATTTTTAATATCAATCTTCGTAAAAACATAAAAATAGCCTATATCGCCTAAAAATAATGTTAAACAAAAAATACACTTTTTGGCTCATTTTCTTGCCTCTTTTTTCATTGCTTTTTGGTTGTGCCAACCGGCAACCTCCCGGCGGTGGCCCGCGGGATCATGATCCGCCAAAATTATTAAAAGCAAGCCCGCCCGACATGACGCGCCACTTTAATACAAAAGTCATCAGGCTCACCTTTGACGAATATTTCAAGCTGACCAATCAGTACACCGAGATCACGATGACGCCGACACCGACTAAGCCGCCTCAATACCTACGTAGTCAAAAAACTTTGGTGATCACACTGAAGGATACCCTTGAAAAAAACACCACGTATGTGATTAATTTCGGAAAGGCAATAGCGGATGTCACAGAAGGTAATATTCTCAAAAATTTTACTTACGTATTTTCTACCGGGGAGCACATCGACTCTTTAAGCATTTCCGGAAGGGTAATTAACACCCAAACTGGCGAACGGGAAAAGGATGCGACTGTAATGTTGTTCACGCTAAAACAAGACTCATTACTGTTTGGGAAAAAAAGATCGTCGATCTTTACCAGTACCGATACGGCTGGTGACTTCACGCTTAATAATCTTCACCCCGACGATTACCGCATTTACGCCCTAAAGGAAACTTCAGGCAACCCAACCAGAATATACAACAATGACAGGGACCTGATCGCTTTCACCACAAAAAATGTCCATTTAACACGGGATACCTCGAACGTGCGCTTAAAGCTTTTCCTTGCTACGCCCGACAAATTCCGGGTGGTTGAAAAAAAATTTTTTGATTTGGATGGATCCATCTATTTTTCATTTAATAAACCACTGGATAATCCCTCCATTGTCATAAACTACCCGCCGGACTTCGACAAATATAAAATCGTCTATTTCAGCCCAACCAAAGACACAGCCAGGGTATTTATGAAAAACATGGACTTCGACTCCCTCAGTATGTCCATCTCTAATAATGGTAAACCCCTCGACACCATTTCCAAACATAAGGGAAGAAAAGAAGCATTTACAAGAACAATGAGTTTCAGATACGATATTTCCCAGGACGGCAAATTAAAACCCGGCAGGTCATTTACGGTAACCGCCAACCTGCCTGTACAAAGTTTTGATGTATCACTCCTTTCTTTGAAGGAAGATTCAACCGACGTAAACAATTTCAACGTGGTACAGGACAGTACCGATGCCGAGAAATTTTTCGTGCAGTACCGCTGGAAACAAAACCATACCTACACATTTACCATCAGCGCCGATGCCTTTACAGATATTTATGGCGACAAAAATAAAGGTACCCACAAAATATTCCTATTAGACAAACCGGAAAACTATAGCTTATTAACCCTGAATGTAACCGTTCCCGACACAGCAAAACAATATATAGTGGAGCTGCAAAACGATAAAAAGCAGGTGCTCCGGACCGATGTGATCCATAAAAACGCTACCCTTAATTACAAAGATTATATCACCGGGAAATACGCGGTAAGTGTGATATACGACGATAATAAAAACGGTAAATGGGACAGCGGCAATGTGAAATTGAGGCGCCAGCCGGAAAATATTTGGCTTGATCCGGACATCATCGCCTTACGCCCTAATTGGGAACAAACAACACCGGTGGTAATTCCAAAAGAAGCTAATATTCAGTAAACCAACCCGAATAAGTTACATAGTTATCGGGCAGTTTCTGCAGCATTGCCCGCTGTTCAGGCGTGATAGGCTTTATCTTTTTTGCTGGGATGCCCGCATATAGAAAGCCTGATTCACAGATCGTTTTCTCCAACACAACTGCACCGGCCGCAATGATCACATATTCCTCCACTACGGCATGGTCCATCACGATAGCGCCCATGCCGATCAATACATTATTTTTTACGCTGCACCCATGCACCAAAGCATTGTGACCAATAGATACGCAATCACCTATATTGGTCGGCGCATAATGATAGGTACAATGGATAATAGCGCCATCCTGTATATTGGTTTTGTTCCCAATTTTGATATAATGCACATCACCCCTGATAACCGCATTAAACCACACTGAACAGCTATCCCCCATCACCACATCGCCCACCAGTGTAGCGTTCGGTGCAATAAAACAATTTTTCCCCCAGGAGGGGCTTATATTTTTTACAGGTAGTATGATTGGCATATATTTCTTAGACAGTTAAAATCGCTTTCGCATAAAAGCTTCGTTATCAATAAATAAGTAACCACCACACATTCATCAGCACGTCATGGCGAGGAACGAAGCCACCTCTACACATGCAAATCAATGTGTAGAATATGGTAAGAACCACCACCCCGCAAGCCATTCCCTCAATGCTTGCACCGCTTGTATAATTGGCCAAGCACGGCAACAGTTGTTGCGCAATTACCACTCAAAGCAACAACAACTTTTTTAATGATTAACAATTTTTATTCAAGTTTGATGATTAAGTTTGCGTTAAATAAAAAAGCGGAAATAGCTCAGCTGGTAGAGCATCAGTTTCCCAAACTGAAGGCCGCGGGTTCGAATCCCGTTTTCCGCTCTTTTTTACCAAAACTTCCACCAACTTTTTGATTCTTTTATTGATTTCCAATAACCCGGATCAAATTCTTCTTTCGTAAAGTCTTTAGTTATTTCATAACCATATACATAAACGGAATCTTCAATTCCATTTTTAAATCTTTTCATTACCCGCTGCATCGGCCAAATTACTGTTCCGTCAGGGAATTTCACAGCCACGTTTATTTCACCGTCCGGTGCATCATCGTCAGTCTCCCAAATAGCACCCGGAACATTTCTAATTATCGTATTTCCCACATACGCCCCTATTGAAAAAATAATATCACCCAAATTCTTGGCCAACCTTCCTCCTGACTTTGCTTTGCCATCGCTGGTATGCCTTAGAAAAAACTGGTCTACGGCGATCAGGCTTTTTAAGCTATAGTCTAATTTTAATTTATCTTCAGCAAAAGCTTTAACAATCCAATCTGATTGGTTATCAATATCTTCTCTCAAAGTTCCCATTTAAAATCGACTAACTTTCAATTCACCAAATAAACCTGGACAATTTTTACAACTACCTCTGACTCTTTCTCAAGAATAATCAAGTTCACATCAATCCTTCAGCTATTAATTCATCTATGATAGGCTTAAAATATGGTATGTTATTAACTGTTATAGTTATATCATCTATGAAAATATCATCCATGTCAACAGGAATGACATCCTTTCTAATATAATTATTTAAGGCATTAGTACTTTCTCCTGTAATATCTTTTCTTATATCCTTTACTTCGATATTATGCTTCGATGGCAACAATTTAAAAATGCAATACCTTTCTTCGGGATTATTTCCGCTAACAAGTTGACCAACAGCGATAAGATTAATTACCCTTGTATCAGAACTCCGAGTAACACAGATTCCTTGTATATTACTCATTCGTTTTAAACCATGCTCAAAAATATTTTCTTTGTTTCCGAAATGAGTTATATGATAAAAAGGCAAATCATCTTCAATATATTCCTCTAATTTCATAAGCATATTTATTAATCAAAACACCGTATCCTCAATAACATCCGCATGAAACGGATAATCCGTTGTAGAATGCAACCCCCTGCTTTCCCTCCGCATCATCGCCGATTTAACCACGATATACGATACTTGTATCAAATTACGCAGCTCGCAAAGCTTAACGGACAGCTTCGTTTTCTTATAAAACTCTTCCGTTTCTTCGTATAATAACCCTAAACGCCTCATGGCCCTGTCGAGCCTGAAATCTGAACGCACAATACCCACATAATCATTCATCAGTTTTTGCATCTCGCGGACGTTGTGCGTTACCAGGATATCTTCATTAGATAATTGCACACCTTTTTCATTCCAATCGGGTATATTCTCCGGAATTTCGTTCGTCTTAAAGGTACTCATCGCATCCTTATATATCCTGTGAGCGAATACCAGGGCCTCTAACAGGGAATTTGACGCAAGCCTGTTAGCGCCATGCAACCCTGTAGATGAGCATTCACCGCAGGCGTAAAGCCGCATCAGCGACGAACGGCCGACGTGATCAACCATAATACCCCCGCACATATAATGACAAGCAGGCGCAACCGGGATCATATCCTTGGTCATATCGATACCTATCTCCAAACATTTCGCATAAATATTTGGGAAATGGGCCAGTATATCTTTTTTTGTACGATGCCTGATATCCAGGTAAACAAAATCCTCACCCGACTTTTTAATCTCCGCATCTATCGCTCTTGCTGTAATATCCCTTGGTGCTAATGATTTACGTTCATCATACTCGCCCATAAATTCCTCGCCATTCGTACGCTTTAATATACCACCAAAACCCCTTACAGCTTCAGAAATTAAAAATGAAGGATATTCACCCGGATTATATAAAGCCGTTGGATGGAATTGGATAAATTCCATATTTCTTACCTTTCCTTTCGCCCGGTAAACCATCGCAACGCCATCACCGGTAGCGATGGTTGGATTGGTTGTGATAGAATAAATATGCCCTGCACCGCCGGATGCCATCACTGTAACTTTTGAAAGAATTTTCTCTACGTTACGCGTTTCATTATTAAAAGCATAAATACCATAGCATTTTATATCCTTTGTGGACTTATCTACAAATACACCTAAATGATGCTGCGTTATCAGGTCGACTGCAAAATAATGGGTTAAAATTTCAATATTAGGCTCTTTATGTATCTGTTCCAGTAAAGTGCTTTCAATCTCAAAACCCGTAATATCTTTGTAATGCAATACCCTGAATTCCGAATGTCCGCCTTCCTTAGCCAGGTCGTATAAACCGTTATTCTTCTTATCGAAATTGGTTCCGTAGTCAATAATCTCATTGATCCGCGCCGGCCCTTCTTTTACAACCGCGGTTACTACTTCCTTATCACAAAGGCCGTCACCGGCTATCAAAGTATCCTGTATATGCTTTTCAAAAGAATCCTCTTTTTTATCCACAACCACGGCCACCCCACCCTGGGCATACTTAGTGTTCGACTCATCTTCGTTCGACTTGGTAACGATCAGTACTTTACCATGTTTCGCCGCCTTAAGGGCAAAACTTAAGCCCGCTATCCCTGATCCGACAACCAGGAAATCCACAACTTTAGTCATAATATTTATAGATGATTTGTAAATTATACCGCCATGTTAGTAAACGGTATAAAACTGTTAATTTTGTGTAAACAAAAACTTAATAAATAATTAAGTACTCAACAAAACCCTTTTTTAGTGCTAAAACCAATTAATTTTAACACAGTTCTCCGCAGTTAAAAGGCCAAAGCTAACATTTCGACCGGGAACAAAATATCAACAAAAATCTTTTTAAAAAAAATAGTGCCTGTCACACCAATCTAAAAATCAATAAAATAAGTAATAAAAACAACAGCTTTCTTGTTAGTAAAACGATAAGAAAAATATTTTGCGGTACTTTGCAAACTAATTTTACACAGTACTAACACCTTAATAACAATCTTCTTTTTTATAAATTTAAGATACTTGTTATTAATTGAATTGTTGAAATGGATACTTTAGCTGAAATAAATCTCAAAGGTTTTGCGGAGGAATACATCGATCCGACGCTTGATCTTTTTTATGAAATAGAAAAATTAAAGAAGGAAAAAAATGCTGTCATTCTTGCGCATTATTACCAGGAACCTGATATACAGGATATTGCCGACTATATCGGCGATAGTTTGGGATTATCGCAGCAAGCCGCAAAAACCGATGCGGACATTATCGTTTTTGCCGGCGTTCATTTCATGGCCGAGACAGCCAAAATATTATCTCCTTCAAAAAAAGTTTTATTACCCGACATAAAAGCCGGCTGCTCCCTGGCCGATAGCTGCCCGCCGCACCTTTTCAAAAAGTTTAAGGAAGCATATCCCGATCACCTTGTGATCACTTACGTGAACTGTACAGCCGAGCTGAAAGCCATGAGCGATATCGTTTGTACATCCAGCAACGCGGTCGGAATTGTAGAAAGTTTACCCAAAAACCAAAAGATCATTTTTGGTCCGGATAAAAACCTTGGGGCTTTCGTAGCGAAGAAAACAGGAAGGGATTTGGTTTTATGGAATGGCGCCTGTATGGTGCATGAAATATTTTCGAGGGAGAAGATAACCAAACTAAAAGAACGGCATCCGGGAGCAAAATTGCTTGCACATCCGGAATGTGAGGAAGTAATTTTGCAGGTGGCTGATTACATTGGATCGACAACAGGAATATTAAAATACGCAACGAAATCGCAGGATAAAGAATTTATTGTTGCAACTGAATCTGGTATCATTCACCAGATGCAAAAAGAAAACCCGGATAAGGTTTTTATCCCGGCGCCACCGAATAACAACTGTGCATGCAACGATTGCCCGCACATGAAAAGAAATACACTGGAGAAATTGTACTTGTGTTTAAAAAATGAGCTTCCGGAGATATTTGTACCACAGGATATCATTGAAAAAGCGGTAAAACCAATTGAAAGGATGTTGGAAATATCGGTCCAGTTAGGGCTGTAGAGACGCCCCGATTGATCGGGGCGTCTCTGGGACAAATGCTTTCGTTTAGGAGATATTAGCATGCAAATTAACGATGCAAGTGGACTATGCTTCGTCTCAAACAGGAATGATTAGATAATAATGATGCCTTTTTAACAGGCTGAAAATCTAAAAAAATTTTCCCGCCTCCGGCGGATATAGTTGTTCGGCTGGTTTTTCAGCCGGATTTTAAAAATAGACAATGGCATTTTTTGATAATAAAGAACGAACCAATATTGAGGAGTTGGGCGAATTCGGCCTGATAGACCATCTCACAAAAAATATTAAGCTAAACCGGAAAAGCTCGGTTAAAGGCGTTGGTGATGATGCGGCGGTACTTGATTTTAGGGATAAAAAAACCTTGATTTCTACCGATCTGCTATTGGAAGGTATTCATTTCGACCTGGCTTATACACCTTTAAAGCACCTCGGCTATAAGGCAGTGCAGGTTAACCTGAGTGATATTTATGCCATGAACGGTACGGCATCACAAGTGACGGTGTCTCTTGGCCTATCCAGTAAATTTCCGCTTGAAGCAGTGGAAGAATTGTATGAAGGTATTTACCTCGCTTGCGAAAAATACAATATCGACATTGTTGGTGGCGATACATCTTCGTCCAAGCAGGGATTAGTTATCAGTGTAACATCCATAGGCTATGCGAATGAGGCGGATATTGTCTACCGGAATGGCGCAGGAGAAGGTGATTTGATCTGTGTGTCCGGTGATTTGGGCGGAGCTTACGTCGGGCTGCAATTGCTGGAGCGCGAAAAGCAGATATATTTAGAAAACCCCAACGTTCAACCTGACCTGGAAGGAAAGGATTACATTGTCGAAAGGCAATTAAAGCCCGAGGCCCGTAAGGATGTGATAGCACTTTTAAAGGAAATTGAAGTTAAGCCAACTGCCATGATCGATGTATCCGACGGGTTGGCCTCCGAGATCCTGCACATTTGCCGCCAAAGCAACAAAGGTTGCGTTTTATACGAAGACAAAATCCCCCTCGACCCAATGACCTATGAAACCGCCCGCGAATTTAACCTCGACCCGACTGTTTGCGCATTAAGCGGCGGCGAAGATTATGAATTGCTGTTTACCGTAAAACAAGCTGATTACGAAAAGATAAAATTCAAAATGGACATCAGCATCATCGGTTATATAACTGAACCATCAGCCGGCTGTAACCTGGTAACAAAAAGCGGCAATTCACATCCTATAAAAGCACAGGGATGGAATGCATTTCGTCCGGCTTCCTGAGAAATAGCGTCTCCTTTTTATTTTTTAATTAATGATTAATTAATGATCTTTTTGTATCATTAGAAAAATATTGAAAGAAATTCTTACCAATGAAAAAGCTGTTATACATACCACTCCTGTTCCTGGCATTTAGCGTACATGCTCAAAATGGAATAGTGTTAAAAATGAAATACACGCCCAATCACACTTATGCAGGGGGTATTAATATGGATATTAAGGCGAAGGTTAATTTAAGCGGGAATGATACAGTTGTTTCAAAATTAACGGCGCAGGGACTCACATTGCCTATAACCCTGGATATGGTGATGAAAATGGACGGGAATACCAAAACAGGCGAGCCCTCTGCCGCCGGCACATTTCCGCTAACCATGCTTTATAAAATAGACTCTTTGAGTATGGACATCAACGGAAATAAAGTACCTATTCCCACTGATAAAATTGGAGGCGGCTCAGCCATCTATGGCCACGTAGGCGCTGATGGCAAGTTGAAAGCTGATTCAATCAGCGGCTCAAAGATGACAGATACGTCCGAAGCCCATATCACGCAAATGATGAACACTATTCAAAAGAATATAAATTTCCCCGATCATCCCATGAAACCAGGAGATTCCTTTACGCAGGACATGCCGCTAAATATTCCCATTGCAGGCAATAGCGTGGCCGCCAATTCAAAGGCCACCTACAAGCTTTTAAGCGTCGACGGAGACAACGCCAAATTTGATGTTACCCAATCCATGGACATGACCATTACGGTGAAAGGCGTTGCCGTACATTTGAGCGGATCGGGCTCCGGGAAAATGGTCTATAGCATAAAAAACAATTTTGCAACGGAATACACCGCATTGTTTAATATGACAGTTACCGGCAGCATAAAATCTTTGCAAATAAATGCTACCGCGACGATGGATATGGATTATAGGTACGTTATTAATTAGTGATCAGAGGCTGGAGATTAGTGATTAGGAAGAATCCCGATAGCAATCGGACCGAAGGACGCTTCGACTAACCTTTCGGCAAAATTCAGGTAAGTTAACGGGAATTTGATATAAATACTGAATTTAGCCGGCCAGCTGGCTGGCTAAACATTTGTGGCCACCATCAAAAACCTTTTTATTGCCCCGGGGCTAGCCAACTAGCGAATGGACAAAAGACGGGCAAGGATTCAGTCAATTAGATGAAGCTCATGGGTCGGATAAATAAGCTAACGAGCTAAATTCCCCCTTTAGGGGGTTAGGGGGCATTGTCAATATACTTCTCGTCCAGGCTCTTGGTTGCTTTCGCCCCAAGCTTCTTAATCTTATCAGCCGTATTCGTCAAATTACCATTACCCTCAGTAAGTTTATTAATAGCACTATCATAAGCCGCCTGGCTCGATCTGATATTCCTGCCAATATTCTCCATATCAGCCACAAACCCAACAAATTTATCGTACATAGCTCCGCTAAGCCGGGCAATTTCCAGCACATTGCGGTTCTGCCGTTCCTGTTTCCAGATGCTGGCGATGGTTCGCAGCGTAGCAAGCAAAGTCGATGGACTTACAATAACTACCCTTTTATCCCAGGCATCGCTGAATAGTTCGCTGTCGATTTGTACAGCGAAACTGAACGATGATTCTATCGGTATAAAAAGCAGCACAAAGTCCGGCGAATTCACCTGGTACAGGTCATGGTAATTTTTCGATGATAAGTTCAGCACATGTCCCCTGATCGATTCCACATGCGCCTTGGCAAAAAGTTTACGCTCGTCTTCCGTATCACAATTTACAAGCCTCTCATAAGCGATCAATGACACCTTGGAATCGATGATCAGATGCTTTTCATCCGGCAGGTCAATGATCACGTCAGGCTGTAAACGGCTGCCGTCAATGCTGTTCAAGCTGGCCTGCGTCCGGTACTCGCGGTCTTTAACCAGCCCTGAACGTTCGAGCACCCGCTCCAAAATCACCTCACCCCAGTTACCCTGCTTTTTGTTGTCGCCCTTTAATGCTTTGGTTAAATTTTGAGCTTCATCGCTGATTTGCTTGTTGAGTTCCATCAGCTGTGTAATAACGCCTTTAAGCGTGTTGCGCTCGGCCGCTTCCATGTTGTAAACCTTATCTACCTTTTCCTCGAAAGCTTTTAAATTTTCCTTGAGCGGGTTAAGCAGCACATCCATATGGCTGCGGTTGGTCTCCATAAACTTCTGCGACTTTTCATCCAGCGGTTTATTAGCAATATTTTGAAATTCGAGCTGAAATTTTTGCTGAATATCTATGATCGATTTTTCCTGCTCGGCCAGGCGTTCGCGTTGGGCTTTATAAGCTTCCTCGACTTGGGCTATCCTTTTCTTTTCTATCAGTAATTCTTGGTTAAGCAAGGCTGTCTGCCGGTCGTATCTTATCCTTTCGTCCTGCAATTGCCTGTCCGCCTTGTCCCGTTCCATCGCCAGGTTTACTGAACGCTCCTGCACTTTTGCCAGGGAGATATTAAGGGTGTTGATCTCAGTTTTTAACCGCTGCGCCTCATCAGCAGATATTCCGGCAGAAACAGGTTTCTTTAAAAAAAGCATTACCGCAACCAGCAAAATAACTATAGCGGCAATTAATATATACACGCTCATTTTGATAAAAATTTTAGCAAACGAATTTAGCATTTTTTAGCCAGGAGAGATGCATCGGTGAATTCGGACAGTTGGAATCGCTTAAATTAGCGAACTTGCCCAAATCCGAAATCGAACATCCGATCCCGATAGCTATCGGGACCGAAATCATCGCACATCTGCACAAATTTCTATATTTGAATCAAAAAAACCGCTACCACCATGAGAATAGCCACCTACAACGTAAACAGTATAAACGCCAGGATGCACATCCTTCAAAGATGGCTTGCTGAAACTCGGCCCGATGTTGTGTGTCTGCAGGAATTGAAGGCACCCCAGGAAAATTTTCCCGAACAGGCGTTGCTTGATGCCGGCTACCAGGCCCTTTGGCACGGACAAAAAAGCTGGAACGGCGTGGCGATACTGTCACGCGTTGGCGATATCAGGGAGGTTCGTCGGGTGCTGCCCGGTGATCCTGAAGATGAGCACAGCCGGTACATCGAAGCGGTGATAAATAACCTCACAATTGGCTGTCTTTACCTGCCCAACGGTAATCCCGCACCAGGCCCGAAATTCGATTACAAACTACGCTGGTTCGAGCGGCTCGCCTTGCACGCTGCGGAGCTGCTTGCGGCCGGAACACCTGTTGTGATAACGGGTGATTACAATGTAATGCCCACCGAAATAGATGTCTACAAACCAGAGCGCTGGGTGGACGACGCCCTGTTCAGGCCCGAAACCCGTGCCGCTTTCAAAAAATTGCTCGACCAGGGCTGGACCGATGCCATCCGCAAGCTCTATCCAACCGAAACCATATATACTTTTTGGGATTATTTTCGCGATGCCTACGGAAGGAACGCGGGTTTGCGTATAGATCACTTTCTTTTAAGTCCCAATTTAACCGGCCGGTTGCAAGCAGCGGGCGTGGATAAGAATGTTCGGGGCTGGGAAAAGTCAAGCGACCATGCACCCGTGTGGATAGAACTGGCTGATATTTAGGCTTTTTGACGGATCAAAGGTGGCGCAAAGGGAAATATATCGCCAGTATGTCAAAAAAAACGCAATATTTTTTTCGACCCATATATTTATAAGGTATTGATAAAGAGAAAACTAACTTTTTTTTAATGCATATTTATTTAAATTATCGTTAAATAAATATACTACCTGCCTGCACAAAATCATTCTTGACTACGAATGCCCTTATATTTATCGGCTGCCAATACCCAAACCCGGATGTTTGAATGAGAAGAATACTGTACACCCTTTCGTTAATCACTTTATCGCTGGTTTCAACGGCGCAAACGGCTACTCCACGGCAGCTGTTCCCGGGCTTATTTGAAGCCGTTCAACTGTCGGGTATTTTTCCGGACAATAAGACCTTCGTTGATGCAACTCCCAAACGCGACCCCGACGAAATTATGAAGGATTACCTCGGGGAAAAGGACAAGCCTGGCTTTAATTTGAAGCAGTTTGTGTCCGATAATTTTACCCTCCCGGCTGGTCCTAAGATTATTTTTAAAACGGATATCAATACAGGCGTGCGAAAACATATCGATACCCTGTGGCAGGTCCTTTCCCGGCAGCACGATACAGCTTTAAAATATTCGTCGCTGCTGCCCCTGCCATATGATTACATTGTTCCCGGCGGGCGCTTCCGCGAAATGTACTACTGGGACTCCTATTTTACGATGCTTGGCCTGCAGGAAAGCCACCGCTTTGTTATTATTCAGAATATGGTGAGCAATTTTGCTTATCTCATCGACAAATACGGATTTATTCCAAATGGTACCCGCACCTATTACCTTACCCGGTCACAACCGCCATTCTTCTCCATGATGCTGGATATCCTCGCCAAAGAGCAGGGCAGCAAGGTGCTGGTAAAATACCATCCGGAGCTTTTAAAAGAATATGAATTTTGGATGGCCGGCGCAGCCAGGCTGAAACCCGGTGAGGCTTACCGCAATTCCGTCAGGATGCCGGGAGGCGAGATACTCAATCGTTATTGGGATGAATCGGATAAACCAAGGGAGGAATCCTATACAAAAGATGTAGAAGCGGCCAAATTAACCAAAGAAACACCGCAGGAGTTTTACCGCAACATACGCGCAGCTGCGGAATCAGGCTGGGATTTCAGCACCCGTTGGATGGACACCAACGGAAAATTGGAAACGATCAAAACCACTTATATCATTCCCGTCGATTTGAATTGCTTACTGTACCACCTCGAACTTTCCATCGCATCCGGCTACCGGCAGCAACGTAAACAGGCAGAATACCAGCTTTACCTTTCAAGGGCCCTGGCCCGCAAAAAAGCGATCCTTAAATATTCCTGGAGCGAAAAACACGGATGGTTTATGGACTACGATTGGAAAGAACAGCATAACACAGGAATTGAAACCCTTGCCGGCGTTTACCCGCTTGAGTTTAAAATAGCCGATACGGTGCAGGCAACTGCCATAGCAGTGAAACTTCAAGCCAAATTCATGAAGCCCGGGGGACTGGTAACCACATCAAACCGCTCCGGTCAGCAATGGGACAGCCCCAACGCCTGGGCGCCGCTTCAATACATGGCCATTGATGGCCTTAACAAATATGGCCGCACCGACCTGGCCCGGACAATAGCAAATAACTGGATCCAAAACAACCTGCAGGTATTTAACGAAACCGGTAAATTGATGGAAAAGTACGACGTGGTCGACACCAACGTTAAAGCCGGCGGCGGAGAATACCCCTTACAGGATGGTTTCGGCTGGACAAACGGCGTTTTACTAAACCTGCTGGACAAATATTACCCCCCTCAATTGTAATCGCACACCTTTTCGCCGATGAAGGAACATTTTTATATGTAGCGGAATTGCTATGGATAATGGGTTTTTTATTTTATTTTTAAGCCCTAAGTCCCTTGCCTTAGTAAGACCAATTATTATGAGACTTTTTTTGCCGGTATTATTTATAGCATTGTTCGTTCGTCCTGCATTTTCCTCTAATAAAACGGACAGTTTGATAGCTGTTTTAAAGATCGAGCTCACAAAAAAGAACACCTACGACGGACAAAAGGAGTTACGTATCAGGCAGCTCAAACAGCAGCTCGCTTCCATTGCGCCAACCAATTATACCCAACAATATTTGGTATGTGATAAGTTGTACGAAGAATACAAAGTTTACCAGTTTGATTCGGCCTATGTATACACACAAAAGCTCATCAACATCAGCAGGAAGACCAATGATATAGTCCGTTTGAACGAAAGCCGGGTAAAAGTGGCTTTCCTGCTGCTCTCATCGGGGATGTTTACGGAAACCTTTGAAAGCCTTAATGCGGTAAACATCGGTGTGGTGAGCAATGATTATAAACTACAGTATTATTCTATAAAGTCACGCGCCTATTCCGATCTTGCGCAATACAATAGCGATAAAAGCTATGCGCCGTTTGATCAGGCCGAAGCAGTAAAATACATTGATTCGGCGATCGCGCTTTCGACCCCGGGGACGTTCAACCGGCTTTATCTTGATGGAAATAAGCAGGTGATAACCGGTAAGTTGCAGCAGCCCAATATATACTACATTACGCTTTTGAGGAGCTATGACCTTACCCAGCATCAAAGGGCAATGGTTGCAACGGGCCTCAGCTTTTTTTACAGGGCCCCCGGCCAGGTGGATGAGCGTATCCGGCTAATGACCGAAGGAGCCATAAACGATATTCGCTCTTCTACAAAAGAAACACTCGCAGCCTTGCAACTCGGGCAGCAGCTCTACCTCGAAGGTAATATACAGGACGGGTATGCGCTGATTCAGCAGGCGATGGACGACGCCATGTTTTACGGCGCCAGGTTACGAAAAATACAGATAGGCGCCGTTTTACCTATCATTGCCCGGCAGCAGATCCTGATAACCGAAAACGAAAAGAAAAAGTTTCTGATCTACCTTTTGCTGATAGCGATTGTTGCAATAATTATAGCCCTTGTGGGATTCATTGTGTTTATCCAGTTGAAAAGGCTGAAGGAAAAAGAGCGCATTATCGAGGAAAAAAATATCCTCCTCGAGAAGATAAACAATAGGCTGATCGAAGATACCCATATCAAGGAAGAATATATCGGGTACTTTTTCAACGTCATATCAGGGTATATTTTAAAGCTGGAAAAGCTGAAGCGCAGTATCGAAAGAAGGGTATCGACAAAAAAATACGACGATATCCTGCTTACCGTAAACGAGATCAACATCAAGAAAGAGAGGGAAACGCTGTTTTATACTTTCGATCACGTTTTCCTTAAAATATTCCCCAATTTCATCAGCACATTTAATTCGTTGTTGAAAAAAGAAGATCAGATTTGGCCGAAAGATCACGAAGTTTTAAATACCGACCTGCGCATATTCGCCCTGATGCGCCTTGGAATAAACGACAACGAAACCATTGCCAACATCCTGGAATATTCGGTAAACACCATCTATGTTTACAAAATGAGGATCAAGGCAAAAGCCATTGTGCCGAGTGATCAGTTCGACCATAAAATAATGGACATTAAAGCCGTCGACGGGCTGAGCAAATCCTGATAGGCCAATCGGTATCGTTCCCGCTCACTGGTCATTTTTCAATTGCCCTGATTTTTTACCATTCACGCAATCTCCCGGCATACCGGGTAGTTAGGGTTAAATAAGTATTCAGAAATGTTAAATTAAGTTTATATTTTTTCACCCCCGCGCGTTTTTAATATATTGAAAAACAGTTCATTAACACTAAAAAATCTTATATTTTTTATAATTTTCAATATACAAATAGGAAATGATGTAACGGCCCTGTTACTTTGTAGGGATGGTTATCGCGGATAGCCATAATTGTGCCTAAGTATAAACCAGTTAGCAGATTATTAATTAGCCCGGAACGTAGCCAGGTGCCTGAATCGGTATTTGGCGCATTTAGTCGGGCTGCATCGTCACCCATGTAACCAAACGATAACCAGGAATTAAAACTATGAACCAGGAAAGTACACCACCTTAATGATTAATGGCCGGGAGAGCATTTGTTAAACTAACCGATTTTAACAACAGCAACGTCGGTCCAGAATTTACTTACAATCAATAAACCCAATTAAACCCTCAAACCCAATTTTATGCAATTTAAAACTTTACTAAAAGTAGGTTTCGTTGCTATTCTGTTATGTTTTTTCATGTTGCCCGCAATGGCGCAAAACAAAACAGTTACAGGTAAAGTAACAGACTCAAGGGACGGTTCGCCTTTAATAGGTGCTTCCGTTGTAGCAAATGGCTCGTCAGCAGGCGCAGTTACCGATATTAACGGCGCTTTCAGAGTGTCAGTACCGGCATCGTCAACTTCCCTAAAGGTTAGCTACATAGGGTATGCGACCAAAATCGTACCAATTACGGGAGATGTTGTTAACGTTTCCCTCGACGCAAATAACAGCTCGCTTACGGAAGTGCTGGTTGTAGGTTATGGTACACAGCGAAAGCAAGACCAAACAGGCGCTACGGTAAAAGTATCATCGGATGATTTTGTACAGGGCGCAACTACCGATCCATTGCAGGAACTGCAGGGTAAAGCGGCCGGCGTGACGATATCCACAAACAGCGGCGACCCAAATCAGCCCGAAGTTGTACGTATTCACGGTACCGCTTCATTAACTGGGGGTAACGACCCGTTATATGTTGTTGACGGTGTTGCCGGGGTGGATATCCGTACGGTTGATCCAAATGACATTGCATCATTCGACATATTGAAAGATGCGTCTGCCGCTGCCATTTATGGGTCGCGCGCATCGGGCGGTGTAATTTTAGTTACGACAAAACAGGGCAAGGCGGGAAAAGCACAGGTTAGCTACAACGCTTATGTAGCCTCTGAGTCAGCCGAGCATTTAATACCCTTTATGGATGCTTCGCAATACCTCGCCGCATTCCAGGAAGCTAATAACGGCGCTTCAATGCCAACAGGTACCACCACTACCAGCAACCAGGGCGCCAATACCAATTGGTTTAAAGCATTATTACGCACCGGGTTTACACAAAGCCACAACCTTGCCGTATCCGGCGGTACCAACCAAAGCCATTACAGGGCATCGGTGACTTATCAGGACGACGAGGGTATCGCCATCAACTCTGACAGGAAAGATATTTTCGGTCGTTTTAATTTCGATCAAAAAGCACTGGATGACAAACTGACCATAACGATGGGCCTTACGGTTGACCATGCAAATTCGGCCTTCACCGACCCCGCTGCATGGGAGGACGCGGCTTCAGTTCCATCGGTGATCAGCGAATACCAGCCAGGCGGCGCCCCGGGCCAATATCAATATATCAACAATACCGATGAAAACAACCCGGTTCCGTTTTTAGCACAGATCATAAACACCGGCACTACCGATCAAATAGTCGGGAACCTGAGGTTGGATTATTTGCTTTTCCCCGGTTTAACTATAAGCCCTTATGCTAACGCAACCAGGCAAAACGGCACCGGCCATATTTATATTCCGGCCTCCAATTTGCTTGGCTCGCTTGGTGACATAATCGGTGCAAACGTGGCCGACCAGCAGGATGGCGATGAAGATCTTGCCGCCACCACGGAAACCCTTGAAACAGTTGGTATTACCGCTAACTATAAAACCACATTTGGAAAAAGCAAGTTGAACTTGCTGGGTGGTTATGAATTTAATAGTTATAGCTATTCCGGTTTCCATATAGAAGCGCATGATTCTTACGATGTCAATTTACCTTATGAAGATTTAAATTCGTTCAATAACGTTTCTCCCGTAGTAGACTTATCCTCATATGATAATGGGTATAAACTGAATTCATATTTTGGAAGAGCGGAATACAATTACGACAACAAATATTACTTGACCGGTACTGTACGGTACGATTGGTCCAACAAACTGGGCTTAGATAACCAGTCGGAAGTTTTCCCTTCTGTAAGCGCGGCCTGGAACATCAGCAATGAAGATTTCATGAAAGGCGTTACCTGGATCAGCTCTTTGAAACTTCGCGGCGGTTACGGACAAACGGGCGATCAGGATGCGATCACCGCATATGCCTCACAGCTTTTGTTTGGTAATGCCAGCAGCACCCTTTATTATGACGGGGCCACCGGAAAATGGCTGCCCGCCAACTTCTCTATTCAAAACCAAAATCCAGGTTTAAGGTGGGAAGAGAAATCGGTTACCGATGTGGCCGTAGATTTTAGCTTATTTAATGGACGGTTAAACGGCAGTTTGGATGTCTACAATGCTAACACTAACCATTTATTGTTCAACTATCCCGTACCCACAGGTGGCCAGTTTTTTGTTCCCATCATTTTGGCAAACGTGGGTAGTTTGAATAACAAAGGCATAGATTTAGCCTTGAATGGGAGCATTATAAAAACAGCTGATTTTTCCTGGAACGCGGGCGGCAATATTGCTATAAACCGTAACAAAATTACTAACCTGTCCGGAACGCTGCCAGGCGGGACACAGGCTATCGAACCCTACGCACAGGTGGGCGCCACAGGTGGATTAGGGATCAGCGGGGCTGTAAGTCAAATAGCCTACTTAGCACAAGGTTACCCGGTGGGCACTTTATTGTTACCTACCTATGCGGGCATAAATTCGCAAGGCATCCAGATGTTTTATCATTATGGTCCTGGTGGCGCCGTAACGGAAGTACCCGCAGGCGGACTTAACATAGGTACCCCGGGCGAGGATGACAGAAGATACTATACGACTGATCCAAAGTTTACTTATGGTATTACGAATGCTGTTCATTACAAACAATTTGATCTAAATTTGTTCTTGCGCGGCGACTACGGAAGTCATGCGTTTAACGAAGTCGGCATGGACTACAGTACCATTGCAGGCAAGGTGGGTACTTATTCGCTTGTTGCCTCGGCTACGGCGGCAGGCATTAACAGCCAGCCCGAGCCATCCAGCTATTGGTGGCAAGGCACTTCTTTCCTGAAAGTACAAAGCGCGACATTAGGCTATACAGTTAAGGTAAACAACAGCAAGTATATTGATAGATTGCACTTTTATTTAGGAGGAAATAATTTATTCACGTTTACGCCGTATAAAGGTGTTGACCCTGAAGTAAATGAAAATGTGACGACCGGAACACAAGGCATTGATACAAGGAATGGCGGACTTTATCCGCGTACCCGTCAACTATCGTTTGGCTTAAATCTTACAGTTAAATAGTAACATATAAATTTATTTATTATGAAAAAGAGATATTTATTTATTGCGGCGGCCCTTTTTGGGGCGTTAAGCATTTATTCCTGTAAAAAGGAGCTTAACCCGGCCAAGGATACCGTGGTAGAAACTGCAATTACGCCACGATACCTTAATTCAATTGTGTTGGGGGCCTACACTAAATTACAGCCTTTTGCAACTGGTCTTATAGAGGATGCCGAAGCTACCACAGATGCATTGATCATCCCCGTAAGGGTAGGCGGCGACTGGCTCGATGGCGGTGAGCACGTACAACTATGGACGCATACTTATTTACCCGGGCACGCCCAGATCTCGGGTGATTGGGCGACTCTTTATGCAGGTATAGGGCAGATCAACATTACCATCAGCCTGGTGCAAGGCCTGCCGGCTACAAGCACTTCGGCAGCCTCCCTTGCAGAATTAAGAGTGCTGCGCAGCTATTTTTACTATGAATTATTAACACTCTGGGGCAATGTGCCTTATATCATATCATCAAATACCGATGCCAGCACGGCCCAAACAACTCCTGCGGCTACTATTTGGGCGGCCCTGGTTGCTGAGCTAAAAGCCGACGCGCCATTGCTGAGCGCTAACACCCCAACAGTAGACCCAAACCAATTTGGCCGTTTAAACAAGTGGGGCGCATACTTTTTATTAGCAAAATTGTACCTGAACCAAAATTGGATAACCGGGAGCACCGGCACTGCCAATTTTTCTGCTTGTTCCCAGTATTGCGATTCATTACAGACCGCCGGTTATACTTTGACAGGTAATTTCCTTTCAAATTTTGCAAGCAGTAACATTAGCGGCAATACTGAAAACATTTTTGTTATCCCCTATAACCACATCTATGCTACCGGGTTAAATATTCAGATGGAGACCATGCATTATAACCAGGCTGCCAAATACAATTGGGGAAGTACCGGCGGCCCATGGAACGGCTATTGCGCAAATGCAGATTATTACCAAACATTTAACAATGCAGATGCGAGAAAAGCAGGGTGGATGACAGGTATCCAGTACGCGGCTGACGGCGTAACGCCATTAAGAACCAGGGGCAGCGACAGCTCATTGGTGCTTAATTTCAGGCCGCAGGTTGAAGGCTTTTTGCAAAACACCCCTGCAACGGAGTATGATGGCGCGCGCCAGCAAAAATGGCAGCTTGTTGACGGATATCAGGGTATGGATGCGGCCTTTTCTTTATTCCGTTATTCGGATGTGCTGTTAATGCAGGCTGAATGTCAATATCGTTTAGGAAACACCGCAACAGCCTTAACTTATACAGCCCCGGTAAGGGTACGCGCTGGTCTTGGCAATTTTTCTGCTTCGGCATTTACCATTGACAGTATTTACGCTGAAAGAGGACGCGAGTTTGTTTGGGAAGGCTGGAGAAGAGAGGACCAAATACGTTTTGGCCATTTTGGAGATGCCAAACAATTTAAACCGGTTGATCCGGATAACCACGCCGCCTTGTACCCGATACCTTCAGCGGCTATTTCACAAGATCCTAATTTAAAACAAAACCAGGGTTATTAATAAAATATCCATAACCAGGTAAATGAATGGAGCGGTGATAAAATACCGCTCCATTTTTAGTTGTATATATTTGTCCCCCATATGAGACTTTCGTCCTCAAGATTACTTTTGTTTCTCCTTTTTGTTTTTTGTGTTTCCTGTCAGAAGAAAAAAGCGTCAAATCCGGAAGACGCATTATTCCAGTTAATGCCGTCTTCTCAAACAGGCATAACTTTCAACAATAAGGTTAAGGATGACGGCGACGTTAATGATTTCAACTACCGTAATTTTTATAATGGCGGCGGAGTGGCAATCGGTGATGTAAACAATGACGGTAAGCCCGATATTTTTTTTACTTCAAACCAGGGCGAGTGCAAGCTTTATATTAACGAAGGAAACTGGAAGTTCAAGGATGTGACCGCAACGTCAGGGCTAAATAAGTACCATCGCTGGCATACAGGCGTAACCATGGTAGATATCAACGGCGATGGCTGGCTGGATATTTACATCAGCAATGCCGGTGGTTTGGGCAGCGCCGACCGGGCGAATGAACTCTACATCAATCAACATGACGGCACCTTTAAAGAAGAGGCCGCCGAATACGGGCTGGCCGATAAGGGTCTGTCTACCCAGGCGATCTTTTTTGATTACGATCACGATGGTTACCTCGACTGTTTTGTATTGAATAACAGTTACCGGCCGATAGCGAGCTTTGGGTTTAACCGCAGTTTGCGTAACGTTCGCGATCCGTTGAATGGCGACAGGTTGTACCACAACGACGGTCACGGACAGTTTGTGGACGTGAGCGCTGAAGCGGGAATTTACGGCAGCGAAATTGGCTTTGGCCTCGGCATCGGTGCGGCGGATTTGTTTAATACAGGGTGGGACGATATGTATGTATCAAACGACTTTTTTGAGCACGACTACCTTTACCAAAACCTTCATAACGGTAAGTTTAAAGATGTAAGCGATGATGATATCATGCACATGAGCTTATCATCCATGGGTTCGGATATTGCGGATATTAATAACGATGGGCTGCCGGATATTTTCACTACCGACATGCTGCCCGAAGACGACTACCGGCTGAAAACCACTACTAAATTTGACGAATACGATGTTTTTAACGCAAAGCTGAAAGGCGAGTTTCATCACCAGTTTACAAAAAACTGTTTACAGCTGAACAACGGTGATGGCACCTTTAGTGAAATAGCCGATCTCGCCGGCATAAACGCAACCGACTGGAGTTGGGGAGCGCTGATCTTTGATTTCAATAACGACGGCTGGAAGGATATTTTTGTAAGTAACGGGATTAGCCGTGACCTCACCAACCAGGATTTTCTGAGGTATTTCGGCAGCGAACAGACGAAGAATGAAATTAAGCAAACCGGGTTTAAGGCGAAAACGTTTTTAGATAAAATACCCAAAACGCCCATTACCAGCTATGGCTTTATCAACCAAAAGGACCTGCAGTTTAAGAATGAAAGTGCATCGCTCGGCTTTTCTACGCCTGCTTTTAGCAATGGCGCCGCCTATGGCGACCTTGATGGTGACGGCGATCTTGATCTCGTGGTGAATAATGAAAATGGGGAAGCCTTTATTTACCGGAACATGACGTCGGAACGGACACTTGCCCATTACCTTAAAATAAATTTGAAGGGCGTCGGCATGAATACCTTCGGGATTGGTGCAAAAGTTACAATTTATACAAATGGCATGCAGCAGTTGCTGGAACAGCAGCCTACCCGGGGTTTTCAAAGCAGTAGTGAACCGGTGTTAAATTTCGGCACCGGAAAATACAAGAAAGTAGACAGCTTGAAAGTAGTGTGGCCCAATATGAAAATGCAGGTGTTGCGAAATATTGCGACCAACCAGGCTATCACATTAAAGGAATCGGAGGCAAAAACAGATTTTGTACCTCCCGTAAACAAAACAAAGCCGCTTTATAAAAACGTTACAGCGACCTCATTTACCGGCGACATCGCCCATAAGGAAAATGACTATAAAGATTTTGACGACCAACGGCTGATCCCTAAAATGCTTTCGACCGAAGGACCGAAACTCGCAGTCGCCGATGTTAATGGAGACGGGCTGGAAGATTTTTTTATGGGCGGGGCTACCGGCGACACCGCTAAACTTTTCATTCAACAGCCGAACGGGACATTTGTGCAGAAAAAAGAATTTGCTTTTGAACAGGATAAGGGCAGCGAAGGCATCGGCGCACTATTTTTGGATGCCACACACACCGGGAAGCAGGACCTGATTGTTGTTTCAGGCGGAAATATGGAAAAAGAAGGCTCGCTTAATTTGCTTGCGCGTTATTATCAGAACGATGGCAAGGGAAATTTCACACGCCGTTTTATTGGTTGGCCGCCTGTTTCCATCAATGCCTCGTGTGTCCGCTTGAACAAGGATAACGGCGATCTGTTTATTGGGGCGCGCAGTGTGCCGGGGGCATATGGGGTAATCCCCCCGAGCAAGCTTTTACGTAACGACGGGCACGGAAACTTTACCGATATAACGGCAACCGTGGCGCCCGAGTTGCAAAACCTGGGGATGGTCACCGATGCACAATGGGCGGATATCGATGGTTCGGGGAAAAACGCCCTGATAGTAGTCGGCGATTGGATGCCAGTAACCATCCTCAAATATGTTAACGGTAAATTGACCAAAACCGGAGAGATCGCGAACTCGGCCGGCTGGTGGAACTGCCTCACTGTTGCCGATCTGAATGGCGATGGAAAGCCCGACCTGGTTGCAGGCAATAGGGGGCTTAACTCAAAAATTAAGGCCGATCCCGACCATCCGGCCAAACTCTACGTATCCGATTTTGGCAACACCGGGCAAGTGGAATGCATCCCTGTTTATTATAAAACCGACGGGAAAGCGTACCCTTTTAATATGTACGACGATATCATGAAACAGCTGCCTTACCTGGAGGCGAAATTCCCGCGTTACGATGACTATGCCGGCAAAAGCATTGAAGATATTTTTACGCAGGGCGAGCTCGATAAAGCTTCTGTTCTCACAGTGAAGCAAACACAAACCTGTGTGTTTTACAATGACGGTAAGGGAAATTTCACAATGAAGCCGCTGCCAGTCAGGGCGCAGTTTTCGGAGGTTTATAGCATACTCGTTGCCGACGTGAATAACGATGGGATAAAAGACATCTTCCTGGGAGGTAATTTTTACGCGCTAAAACCCGAGGTGGGCAGGTACGATGCAAGTTTCGGCGTCACTTTATTGGGGAATTCCAACCATTGGTTTGATTATTTGCCGCCTGCAAACAGCGGTCTCTTTATAAAGGGCGAGGTGCGTGATATCGCCCCCATCGATACCAAAAGCGGCAAGGAAATAATCGTGGCGCGTAATAACGACGCCTTGCAATTGTTTAAAAGAAATTAAAGCAGTCTACAGCCATCTTCACAGCCCCGAAGGGGGGGCACAATATATCAACACAAGGTGAAGCCCTGTGCCCCGTGAAGCCCAGCGTCGGTGATAAGCTCTTACTTCGCTGCCCCTGCCGGGAACGTGCCCAAATTCACCTGAATATTAACGGTATCGTTATCACTAACAGGGAGTTTGTTATTTAGGTAGGTTTCAAAAGGTAAAAGCACCATCTGGTGGGAATGATCGGCAAAATATTGCTTAAGCGCTTCGGCTGCTTCGCCTCTTTTTGAAAATACACCCCTGAATTTGGCGGCGTAAAGCGGAGCCCCTTTTGGCATCTGGTTATATAGGATCCCATTGCCGGGTTTAATTTCCTTATTTATAAAAAATCCCACCTTAACGTGTACCGAGTCTCTGACATTTTCATAAAACTGTGCAATTAGCGGTTGCATTTGTTTAATGTTATTAGCTTGAATATATTGCACTAACGTTGCCAGTATTTTTGCCGCGGCAGTAAATTTATCCTTTTCCGAAACCTCCCTCTCCATTACCAGGAGGTTATTTTCAGGTACACCCGTCTTAAAAATTTTGAACCCGTAACGTAAACTATCCGTTTCCATGAAGTTTTTAAAGTCATCTATATGGGTGTTCGTGATAGACGATGTCCAAAACACCCCGATCAAATAATTTAACACAGTAGTGTTGTCATCAGCAACTATTATTGTTTTATTCAACAACTTATCGGCAACAGGAAGAAGCGAATACCGGTAACTTGAGTTCCTTCCACTTGAGGTTTCAGCAATTTCAAACGTATTCGCTTTATATTTTACTTCCAATATGTGGTTTTGATTTTTGATAAGAAAGGAACTGGAGTCTTTCTTCACGGAAATTTCATTGGAATCGGTGGTCATGACTTTTCTCAGATCAGGCCGCCACTTTTCCCATGTTGCCGGATTGGCCAGCAGGCTGTAGGTATTTAAAAAAGGAGCTTTAATTAAAACGGTTTTTTGTTGATTGAACGGTATAAAAAAGGCAGCAATTATTACTAAGACCGGGACGAATAAAATAATTTTTTTCTTCATTAATAAATAGGTCGTAATGGGGTGTAAATTTACTAAAAAAGCCCATTTTGCTCAAAAAAACGACATATTAATTGGTTGCTTTGCCTTTGAACTTAGCGTTAAATATGCTAAATTTCCACTCCGGTTAATAAATCATATTTACAGAAAATGAGCCTGTGTGTTTGTTGATGCGGCGCATGAAATAGGGCCGGGATACACGGCTGTTTTTTATTTGATCAATCAATGAATGCCCCCTTTTTTAGGTTAAAACCATTCGGAAAATTCCTGCCATTCGTCGTTGCCTGCATCATTAGTTTGAGCGCCTGTACCCAAAAGGCAAGCGAACCTCCCATGTTCCAATTGCTCGACTCAACCCAAACCAATATTCACTTTAAAAACAGTTTAGCAGACGACGATTACCCCGGCATTCTGAATTACCTGTACTTTTACAATGGAGGTGGTGTGGCGATAGGCGACATCAACAACGACGGCCTGCCCGACGTTTTTTTTACATCCAACAAAAAAGGCGGCAACAAACTCTACCTCAACAAAGGGAATTACCAGTTTGAAGACATCACGCAAAAAGCCGGGGTGGCCGGCGACGCCGATTGGTGTACCGGGGTCACCATGGTGGATGTAAATAACGATGGCTACCTTGATATTTACGTTTGCTGCATTTCGGGCAAGTTGGGCTTTAAGGGGCACAACATGCTTTACATCAACAACCACGATGGAACATTTACCGAAGAGTCGGCCAAATACGGGTTGGATTTTTCCGGGTTCTCCACCCAGGCTGCCTTTTTTGACTATGACCACGATGGTAAGCTGGATTGTTTTTTACTCAATCAATCGAATCATTCGGTCGATACCTACGGCGATACCAGCCTGCGCCGGAAACCGAATAAGCTTGCCGGCAGCCGCTTGTTCAAAAATACCGGGGGCCATTTTACCGACGTGACAGAAAAATCCGGGATTTACAGCAGCGCCCTGGGATACGGTCTCGGCATAGCGATTGGCGACTTAAACAATGATGGATGGGACGATATTTATGAAGGCAACGACTTTCATGAAAACGATTATTATTACATCAACAACCACGACGGAACCTTCACCGAGTCGGGCGCCAAACATTTTAGCCATTACAGCCGCTTCAGCATGGGCAATGATATTGCCGACTTTAATAACGACGGGCAACTCGACGTCGTCACGGCGGATATGCTGCCCGAAGACGAAAAGACACTAAAAAGCTACCTCGGAGACGAGACCTACGACCAGTACCAGGCTAAAATATTACATGGTGGTTTCCAGTACCAGTATTCGCGAAATGCATTGCAAAAAAACCTGGGCAATGGCGAAGCCTTTAGCGATGTGGGGTTGATGGACGGGATTGCAGCGACCGATTGGAGCTGGAGTCCCCTGCTGGCCGACTTTGATAACGATGGCATTAAAGATCTGTTCGTAGCAAATGGGATTAAGCGCAGGCCGACGGATATGGACTTCGTTAGCTTTATTTCAAATATTTCTGTACAGGGCGGCCTTCAGAGCGGCCATGGAATGGATAATCTCGCCGTCGAAAAAATGCCAACCGGATTCGCGCATAACTACATTTTCAAGGGGACAAAAAGCGAAAAATTTATCGATAAAAGCGCCCGGTGGGGATTCAGCGACACCACACTGTCAAACGGCGCGGCTTACGCCGACCTTAATAACGACGGCAATCTCGACCTCGTGACCAACAACCTGGACCAAACTGCCCGTATATACAAAAACACAAACACAGGCAGCCATTACCTTAGTCTTAAATTTAGAGGGCGACAGGATAACATTTTTGGGATTGGCACAAAAGCCTACGTTTTTTGCGGCGGGCAAATGCAATACGAGGAGCTGATGCTCACCCGAGGCTTTGAGTCTTCCGTAGAGCCGAAATTGCACTTCGGTTTGGGCGGCAGCCATAAAGTCGACAGTTTGCTGATCGTGTGGCCCGATCAATCCTGGCAGCTTGTAAAAAACATAAGGACGAACCAAACGTTGCTGGTAGATCAGCAGGGCGCCGCAGGCCGTTTTGACCGCCATCGCTTTTTTCCGGTTCCGCCACCAGCTTTCAAGGATATAACTTCCGAAATCGGGCTAAACTGGAAACACAAAGAGGACGGTTATGTGGATTTTTATAACGAGCCCTTTATCCCGCACATGCTTTCAACTGAAGGGCCCAGGATGGCGGTGGCCGACGTAAACCACGATGGTCTTGACGATTTTTATATTTGCGGCGCAAAGGGGCAGCCTGGCGCGCTGTTTATTCAGCAACCAGGCGGCGGCTTTAAAATGTCGACCCAGCCCGATTTTGTAGCCGATAAAAACTGCGAGGATGTCGACGCCGTTTTCCTGGATGTCAACAACGATGGTTTCCCCGATCTGTATGTGGTAAGCGGCGGTAACGAATTGCGGAACGGCTCCCCGGAACTGGCCGACCGGCTTTATATAAACGATGGCAAGGGAAATTTTAAGAGTTCCGATGCCATTCCTTCCATTAAATTGAATAAATCGGCGGTAGCGGTTGCCGATGTAAACCATGGTGGCTTCCCCGATATTTTTGTTGGCGGTGCCCCGGATCCTGTTGATTTTGGAAAAATACCCGAATCATATTTGTTAATGAACGATGGGCATGGCCATTATCAAAAAGCACAGCTGCCCGACGAATTGAAGTACGCCGGCATGATTCGCTCGGCAGCTTTTGCCGATCTCGATGGGGACGGCTGGCCCGACCTGGTGGTGGCAGGTGAATGGATGCCGGTTAAGGTCTTCATGAATAAACACGGCAAATTTGTTGAATTGCATGACCCGGCGCTCAACAAACTCACCGGCTGGTGGCAGCGTATTACCTTGGCAGATGTGAACGGCGACGGCAAAGTGGACATCATCGCGGGAAATTATGGCTGGAACTCAAAGCTAAAACCAACCAGCCAGGACCCTGTGAAACTGTTCCTTTCGGATCTCGACAAAAATGGCGCCGTGGATCCGCTGCTCACCTATAGCGTCAACCAACAGGACTACTCCTTCCTTGGCAAAGGCGACCTTGAGAAGCGCCTCCCCGGCATCAAAAAGAAATTCGCAACTTACTACGATTTTTCCGGTAAAACGGTGCAGCAGATTTTTGGCGACTCATTAACCGACACCCATCCTTTAACGGTTAACTGTTTCTCTTCAGGCGTTTTTTATAACAAAGGCGGCGGCAAATTCGCATTCAAACCTTTCCCCTCGTCCGCCCAAATGGCGCCCCTATTTGGTTTTACCGCCTTGTCAACGCCGTTCAGAGAGATATTGGCAGGCGGTAATTTTTATGGTGTGCTTCCTTTCGAAGGCAGGTATGACGCGGATTACGGCGATGTGCTTTCGGTGGATAAAGATGGGAACTTCACCCCGGAATCACCGGTGACAGCCGGATTTTTATTACGTGGCGAAGTGCGCGATATCAAGGCCATAAAAACCGCAAAGGGAACCATTTATGCCGTTGCCGTTAACAATAGTGCAATCAAATTTTTTAAACCAACCAACCAGAAATGAACAAACTTTATGCTGCATTGCTATGCGCGGGTGTTTTTTTTAGTAGTTCCCTGCGCGCCCAGGACGAATGGATCATCAAAGCCGATAAGATCGATCCATCAAATTACTACGGCATAACCGTAGCCAACGGAATGATAGGCGTTGTTTCGGCGCCGGAACCGTTTACGGTAAAGAGCGTTGTACTTGCCGGCGCATATGATCTGTACGGCAGGGGAAGGGTAAGCAACTTCCTGAATAGCTTTAACCTGTTGAACATGTCCCTGCAAATCAATGGGCGGGATATCGAAGCCGGCAATATTAGCAATTTTAAGCAGCAGTTGGATATGCAGCACGCCGCTTTCACCACGACATTTGATTTCGGCGACCTTGCATCTGTAAAGTACACTTATTATGCGTTAAGGCAGTTGCCCTTTACCGTGCTGATGGATATTTCGATTGTCGCGAAAAAGAAAATCTCCATCTCATGTTCCAGCACTATGCAAACCCCGGAGGACTTAAGGGACGTGCAAAATTACTTCAACGAGGTGGCCGGATCGCAGGGGAGGATCAGCCTGCTCACCTCCATGGCAAAAAGCCCGACCGGCAAATTACAGCTTTGTGCTTCGACCACTTTTATGTTTAACGAGCCGGCGGAACAGCAACCGCACATGATGCACCAGATGGAGGCCAACGATATGCACTGGATGCAGTTCAGTAAGGATATTCCTGCCGGGCAAACCTATAGATATGGGCTGGTGGGCTCATCTATAACGTCGGCCCATGATGCCGATCCCTTAAACCAGGTGGAGCGATTAACCATATTCGCGAAAATTCAGGGTCTCGATAAGCTGATCCAATACCATACCGATGCCTGGGCGGACCTTTGGAAAAGCGATATCAAAATCGATGGCGACCCGCAGGCCCAGCAGGACGTCCATAGCATGCTTTATCACCTCTATTCTTTCTCAAGGGCAGGAACCGCATATTCGCCATCGCCGATGGGCCTGTCGGGGCTTGGCTATAATGGACACGTTTTTTGGGATGCCGACTTGTGGATGTTCCCGGCCTTGCTGGTTTTGCACCCCGATATAGCAAAGTCGATGGTGGAATACCGCTTTCAGCGCCTGGCTGCCGCAAAACAAAACGCATTTGAGCACGGCTACAAAGGAGCGATGTTCCCATGGGAAAGTGCGGACAATGGGGTGGAGGAGACGCCCGTGTGGGCATTGACCGGCCCGTTTGAACATCATATCACCGCCGATGTGGCACTGGCAGCATGGCAGTACTATTGCGTAACTCAGGATAAACAATGGCTGCTCGAAAAAGGCTGGCCCATCCTTTCAGCCACCGCCGACTTTTGGGCGAGCCGTGTAGAACGCAACGACCCCGGGCATTACGATATAAATAAAGTTGTGGCGGCAGACGAATGGGCCGAAAACGTAGATAACAACGCGTTCACCAATGCGGCAGCGATTGCCAACCTGCGAAATGCCGCTGCCGCCGCTAAGCTACTCGGCTTCACGCCCGATCCCGACTGGCAGCTTGTCGCCCAAAATATCCCGATTTTGAAGTTTCCTGATGGGGTTACCAAAGAATTTGCTACCTATAAAGGCGAGGGAATCAAGCAAGCCGATGTAAACCTGCTTGGTTATCCGCTGAACATCATAACCGACCAGGCCCAGGTAAAGAAAGACCTGGAATATTATGAAACCCGGATTCCAAACGAGGGCACACCGGCTATGACCGAAGGTATATTCGCCTTATTGTACGCCAGGTTAGGGAACGGCGACAAAGCATACCACTATTTCAAAGATGCATACGAACCCAATCTCAACCCGCCGTTCCGGGTGATTGCCGAAACCAAAGGAGGAACAAATCCATACTTTGCCACAGGTGCCGGCGGGATATTGCAAAGCGTGCTGATGGGCTTCGGCGGCCTGGATATTACGCCCGAAGGTATTGCTCAAATCAAAAGCGCCTTGCCGCCAAATTGGCGCTCGGTAACCATAACAGGCGTTGGCCCGGCCAAAAAAACGTATACAGTTAAACAATAAAGCATCTTAAAGCAGGCTTAAGCGCCGGTTTTATCGTCGATAGGTGAAATTTTATTTTCATAAGCTAAAATATCACATAAAAAAGCCTATAAAATAACCGGGCCTCTGTTTTATAAGGTGTTGATGACAAGTGTATTAGTATTTAAAAACGGCTGATTTATTTATATTTTTTTTATAAAAATTTAAACCGGTTTTGATATTGGGTGCGCTGATTTAGTTAGGGCCTATCTTTATGTATCTCAAATACTTAACGTCGTAGATTGAGTAAACAATAATTGGTTTGATAGGTAGTCGTTCGCCCGGCTACCTTTTTTATTTTATCCCGTTTATGGGGCCGCGTTTTAAGAAAACTTTTTAACCATTGGTTTGTTGAGCAAAGTGAACATGAATGGATCATGCTCTGCTTACAAATTCAATACCTATGAAAATTCGAATATGGCTGCCGGTTATTCTATTAGCCGCAGTCGCAACTCAGGGTTGTGTCAGCAACAAGCGTTATACCGCGCTGCAAACCGACTACAACCGCCTCCAGGATACCAACCGTAACCTGATGCAAAGCTACCAGGTAACCCAGCAGGAGCTGGCGGGATCAAGGCAGCATGTGCAAAGCCTTGAAGATGCCATTGCCGCTGCAAAGGCAAACGCTGTAGGTTTGCAGGATGCGCTAAATAAATGTTTGGCGGGCAACAACCAGGGTAACGTGAACATCTCTAAGTTAGCCGACCAGATCACCGCGTCCGATAAGTATATCCAGCACCTTGTTGATCTTAAAAACAAAAGCGATTCCCTGAACCAGATCCTTACGGCCAACCTCACCCGGTCCTTAACGCCTGATGAAACTAAGGATGTTAATGTGAAAGTATTGAAGGGTGTAGTGTACATTTCACTGTCCGATAATATGCTGTATCAATCCGGTAATTACCAGATTTCACCTACAGCCGGATCAACCCTTGCCAAGATAGCGAAGATCATTAACGATTATAATACATATGATGTATTGATCGAGGGCAATACCGATAACGTACCGATATCGCAGCAAAACATCCGGAATAACTGGGATTTGAGCTGCCTCCGGGCCTCGTCTGTAGTTCAGGCCTTGCAAAACACCTATAGCGTCGATCCCAAACGGCTCACTGCCGGCGGCAGGGGCGAATACAACCCGATAGCTGATAACAGCAGCGATTTCGGTAAATCGCAGAATCGCCGCACCGAAATTATTATAACACCGAAACTCGATCAGTTTATGGCACTGATCGGTAAGGACGCGCCAACGTCAAATACAAACAACTAACCAATTAGAAGAATGATTTGATGAGAAGGAACCCCGCAACATGCGGGGTTTTTTTTGCTTTCAAATTACGACACAAGTGGTTATCTTCGATAGTTGACAAGCGAAACTGCAATGGAGACTAACCAGGGAAAAATAATGCGGTACAAAAAATTGGCAGGGTTGCATCGTGATTCGGAATTAAAAGGGGATACCATTCCCTACACCGCGTTGAACGGGCATATGTACAGTTATTTCAATAAGGGAGGCTTTGTAGCGCTCCGGCTGCCTGAGACGGTAAAAGCAGCATTCATTAATAAACACAATACCACGCTTGTTACAGCCTACGGAATTGTTCAGAAAGAGTATGTTGTCGTGCCCGATAGCCGGCTTGCGAATACCGAAGAACTTTTGCCGTACCTGCAGGCTAGTCACGATTATGTAAGCTCATTGAAACCAAAGCCGGCGAAAGGCAGCAAGAAGGAGGGAAAATAGTATGATCATTGCTTGTGAAACGTACATCGATGCGCCTGTTGAAAAAGCCGTTAAGCTTTTTGCAGATAGAAAGAACTTAAAAAAATGGCAGGACGGTTTTCAAAGCCTTAGCCCAATTAGCGATGAACCCGGCAGTATTGGCGCCAGATCAAAGATAATTTTCGAAAACAAGGGGCACACTATCGAACTGATCGAGACTATTTTGGTTAACGATCTGCCTGCGGAATTTAAGGCGCTGTATGAGCACAGTCATGGTTCAAATACTACGACGAGTAGTTTTGCTGTAGTGCCTGGTGGGAAAACCCGCTTTACGATGGCTATCGAAACGGTAGCTATAAAAGGTCTTTTGCCAAAGATCATGATGGTGATCATGCCGCGGATGGTCAAAAAGCCTACGCAAAAATGGCTTGAAAATTTTAAGGCGCTGGCCGAAACGCCGGAGGAGGAAAAGCCATAGTTTGATGCCGCTTCTTATGCCTTCTTCGCGGACTTAACTAAAAACCGCGAAGAAGGCATACAAGCGAAGTGGCTGGTTTTAAATAAAAGATTTAATTATAGTGCCCGCGAACCCAATGGCGTCCGTACGGTCCATCAACGTAGTGACCGGGCACCCACCCAGGTCCCCTGACTATACAAGAGCCGAGGCTCAAAGTGACTGCGGTTACTAAAAGCAGTCCGAAATATTTTATCTTTTTCATGGTGATCTGTTTTAATAATTTAAAATATCCCGTTTTCCATGTTGAAAACAGGCATTATTGTTCTTTTTTGCAAGCGCTTGACAATGATATGACTTATGAATCTCCGGATAGTTTAAAAAATAAATAAGATTTAGTTGATGCTGGGCTATTGCACGAAGCTTCTTATGTATTCACACCGCCCGCATGTCATCAAAAAATGGCGTCCGTCTTTCCTCGACGCATGTGGCTGCGTACAAATACAAAGCGGCGCTCCAGGTTTGCCAATCAACTCCCATTACTTCACCTGTCTGTGCTTTTATCCATTCATTGAAGCCAAATTCAAGGCTGGGGTCATTTGATAAGCGACATAGCCTGGTAAGCTCTGCCAGTCTTTGCCCGGCGAGTTCATATTGCTCCGCCGCCACAAGCGCCGCAACATACAGCCCGCATACGAATGGCCAGATCCCGCCATTGTGATAGTTTCCTGGCAAATTAAATTGTTCATACCGCGGGTGCCAGTCTTCATCTCCCGGCAAAACGAAGGGGAAAAAGTTGGGAGCGATGTCAACTGAAAGGTCGCCCCTTACCCGCATTTTCGCACATTCAAGCTCGATCCAGTCAATGATCTCGATAGCCCGCTCCCTGGAAGCTAAGCCGGATAGGATGGCAATGCTGTTACCCAGAAGGTCAAACCGGTTGCAGAACAGCACCTTATATGACCATAATGCAAAATAGGGCTTGCTTTTCACCAGCAGGCCTTCATGTATATGATGGGCGATAAAGCCGCTGTCGACGGTAAATTGGTTCATCTCATCGCGCGTGTTCTCCGCTCTTTCATCATCCCCGAGCATTTTCAGGTAACTGTAAATCACAGTGTTCACAAACAAACCATAACCAAGCACCCATTGTTCGTCGCGCCAGTCGCTTGTAGGCTGCTGGGCAACCATATAACGGTCCGACGGGCTTTGGTATTCCATCCAAACGAGGGATTTGCGCACAGCATCTTCCAGGAAATCGCTCTCTCCTGTCAACTTCCTGAAGATAGCCGTGCCCAATAAAAACAGCGGTGTGGTGTCACTTGCCCCGCGGTCATCTCCATCGTGCACCAGCGAAGGGATATGACCATGTTCGGTCTGGTTTCCGGCAAGTGTTTCCAATACCCGCCGGATACTCTTGATCAGTGTTTCATTGCCGGTAACCGCTATCCCTAATATCGAAAACATCAGGTCGCGGGTATACGGTTCCGGGTACCCCCATCCAGCCGTTCGGGGCAAACCGTCAAACGGCCCGCTGGCGTTATGCAGCAACACCTCAATTGCCGCCTGCTTTGCCGCCTTCACTTCGTTCCAGTTGATTGCTTGCATCCTTCAGGGTTTATTAGCGTCCGTTAATTTATTCCCAATTTTTTGGAAATAATGTCCACAAATTGGCGGGCTACCACCCGGTAGTCGAAATGCTCAACTACCCGTTTTCTCCCGGCTTTGCCCAGTTGTATACGCAAAAGCGGGTGACTCATCAGCTCGGTCAAATAAACTGCTATATCTTCGGAGTTTGCCCGGTAATCCACCACGCGTGGAATGTCGAAATCTATCCGGTGATTTTCTTCATAGCCGGCTTCAGTGCCTATTGTCGCATGGTCGACTACTATTTTTTGCGCCACATTGGCCAGGAAGGCGGTTTCCCCGTCAACCATCGTGTCCAGCAGGCCCATCGCCTTAATGCCGATCACCGGTTTTTCACAGGCATTAGCCTCCACTTGCGACATGCCGAACCCCTCCAGCCGCGATGGCGCCGCATAAATATCACAAGCTGCAATCAGGTGTGGAATGTAATTCCTCGAGGTTATCCCCGTCGAAAAGATCACCCGGCCGGCAATACCCAGTTCCAGGGCGAGTTCCAAGTCGGCGCGGTTTTGCGTTTCGGTGCGCGGCTGCGGCCACACCTTGCATACGTATTTCCAGGCAGGTACCTTCTCTTTTATCATAGCCAGACCCCGCATCACTTCCTGACCCCCTTTCGAAGCAGCATCGCCGCCGATGGTGAGTATCATTAACTCGTCGGGCTTAACATCCAGCGACTCCCGTATGGCCACAGTCTTCACGTCGTCTTTTTGCAGAGGAATGAATGAATCAGTGTCGCAGCCCACCGGTAATACCTCAATGTTGGTGCCGTCGATACCGTCGCGCACATACATTTCCTTCACCCAATTAGAAGTAACCAGGATCAGTGGAAGTTTATTCAGAACGTCCTGGTAATTGGCTATGTAACCGTCAGCCACCAGCCATGGCACAGGCTGCACCCCATGTTTTTGCGGGTGAAGGATTAGATCTGGCGTATGGCCCCAGTAGCCGACTCCCACTACAACATCCGGCTTAAACCACTTATAATACCATTCCTTTTCCTGCGAAGCCTCGCTGTTTACGGCGTAGGCTTCAACCCCAATTTCTTTTAGCCCCTGGAACAGTAAGCTGCCCTGTGTAGCCAACCCGCTGGGCGACGCGGGGTAGTCGTATAATAATAGAACTCTCATAATGTATTTTGCGCGCTATCAAGCCACGTTTTTGCTTCGGCTGTATTGTAAAATCGACGGAATGCTTCCTCCTTAGGGGTCGACTGCGCTTCCCAGCTGTCTTCGGCAAACCCATATATCTCTCTGATAATGCTATATTTTTTTTGCCAGACGGTTTGCGGCAATCTGTAGAGCAGTTCCGCATCTTTCATAACGCCGGGGTAATAAACCCGGCCGCCATCCTCGAATGCGAATGCCCATAATTCCCGCGTGAGCAACCGCCCCGACGACCATAAATTGATGACCGCCCGCCCAATCTCCTCGTGCCGGCGATGACGCGTATATTCTCCGTAAATGTTGTGTGTAATAACCAAATCGAATGACATGGCGGGCAATAGATCCACGATGGTAGTTTCCACTCGTTCATCGGTAAGCGGTATTTGCTCCGACCCATCGTCCAGGTCACCCATAATTCCCGTTGCGCCTAATGCTTTGAGCGCCTTTTTAAATTTAGGCGCCCGGTCCGGGTCGTTTTTCCGGCATAGGCTGGCAATAAAATACTGTTTTCCCGGATTCATTAAAAAGGTTCCACCTGCCCAAAGGGTTTCGTCATCAGGGTGGGCTACTATCACGGCTATCGTCTTCGTCTTGCTATCCATGGGGCAAAGGCAAAACATTTACATGGGTAAATAGTTTTAACCCTTCAAGCTATCCATTCATTTAATCATTACGCTCATGAACTTTTTAACTGAACTTTTTGGCCAGGGGAAGAATTTAGATATGCTGCAAATGTGTTCCCGGGGCGTGGTGGTGTTCCTTGCCGCCTTTGTACTGATCAGGATTTCGGGCCGGCGCTCGTTTGGTGTGAGAACACCGCTCGATAATATTATCACCATCACTTTAGGCGCCACCCTTAGCCGCGCGATTGTAGGTGCATCGCCGTTTCTCCCGACATTGATTACCTGCTTTGTTATCGTTGCTTTACACCGCGGCTTCGGTTGGGTGATCAGCCGAAGCAGCAGATTCGCCAGGTTTGTAGAAGGCAACAAAATACTGCTTTTCCGGGATGGGAATTTTATCGATAAGGACTTAAAGAGGGCACTTTTATGCAAGGAAGACGTCATGCAGGGCGTCCGCAAATCTGCACTAACAGATGACCTGGAACAAATCGACCGGGTTTATATAGAACGGAACGGCGAGATTAGTGCATTAAGAAAAAAACCCTAACATGGTGGTGTTTGTTTAATTAACGACCTGTCAGCAGAGACCGGTCATTAACAATAACAAAATGGCAACTGCAAACACAAAATCAAAACAGAAATGGTCGGCTGACGTAACCGAACACAGCGACGCACTCGATCTGGAACAAAATATTTTTGAATCAAAAGACCCCAGAAAAATAGCGGAATCACTGAAAAATTCAGCAGAAAAAAGCGACCTGAGAAAGTCGGCGCCATATCGCTCGGCTATGTCCATGCTTACTTTTTACATCAACCGCGCCGGCAAAAACTTAGACGCATCACAGAGGGACGTACTGGAAAAAGCAAAGACCGAATTGCGCAAAGCCTTTGGCCGAGGGCAACGATGAATTACTTTACACAACCAAAATAGATGCACAAACGTTGCACCTTACTACAGCTAATAAAAACAATCGCAATATTAATTAGCAATTAATATATTTGTGGTGAGTGCTTTTCAAATAAACACAAGATGGAATTAAAGGAGGTCTCTGATCTTTTAGATGCAAAATTAACACCTATACACAAGAAACTTGAAATACTTGATGAATTGGTAACTAAGGTAGATGAGTTGATAATTAAGGTTAATAAAATTTTACCCTTTGTTCCGGTGGGAAATGAAGATGTTACCAAGCAATTAAAAGCACTCAAAAAAGTTTCACATTAATAGCTAAGAGTAAGTTTTTTACTATGGATAAAAAAAGCCTGTCTCTAAAAAGACAGGCTTTTTTATTTGTTTTTACATAAATAGAACAACAAGCTTTTTTTAAAAACGTGTTCACAATTACCTTGTTTTGTGCAAATGCTGTTTATCACATTGTTGCCCGGCGGAGAGTGATGCTGCGATAAAATGTAAGGATACGCTTGGTACCGTCTCGTCCGGGAACACGTCCGAAACGAACTTAATTGTTTGCGCATGAACCTTCGGATAAAGGTTTAAAAAACACCGGTACTTTTTTTAATTAAATAATACATGCTTTCCTCGCGTTTATTACTTTTAACCATGAAAAACATATCCCTGCCTTTTATTCTCGTCCTGCTCGCGGCATGTAAAAGCAACACACCGCAAAACCCACCTTTTGATCTGCAGCAGGTAAAACAGGTCATTAGCAATAATAACAAGCTTTACCGCATCGCCCTCCTGAGCGGCGACTCAGCTGCCTTTGCCGACCTGCACCATTCTGCCACTATTAATATGCCGCCCGGCGCGCCGATAATGAAGGGTCAGGGACCGATGGGCGCGATGATAGAACAAATGCCGGCCATCGGCGTAACGGAGTACAAACTCACCACCACTAACGTATACGGCGGCCCCGAAGATGTGATAGAAGAAGGAAAATACGAATTAGACACGGGCAATAACAAACTGATGGAAAAAGGTAAGTACATCGTCATCTGGAAACTCGACAATACCAGGTGGAAAATATACCGGTCCATTTGGAACACTGATACCAATAAATAGCAACAATCTCGCTGCGAAACCCGTATAAGTCAAACGGCATAATTGTCGAAACTGGTTGGTTCGCCCAATTCCAGCAGATAATTGATGTGTTCAACCCGACAGCCAAAAAAACGACTGGATTAGAAGGAGCTGAATATGACAAAAATCAACTACGGGTACTTTAAAGCATATGCAGTTGGTTTAGGTTTAATGGCGCTGATTTCGTCCTGTTCAAAGGACCGTAACCCATCTCCAACCGGTGCACAACCAATCGCGACCCTGGGTTTATACGAAAAGGACAGCAGTATCGATAAGCGCGTTTACATCCCTATTTCAATCGTTAGCGCCCAGCCTTCCATCGTTTACTTTAGTGCTTTTGATACTGGCTCATCAGGCATGACGATGGATGCCCATGGCCTCATTCCGGCCTCGATGATCACCAACTCCGGGATACAGGTTGCCGGCGACAGCGTTAATGTAAATGGCATTACTGTAACCAATAGCACCGGGACCCTTTTCTACAAAGGCCCCGGGAGCGGGCGCGCTGTATACGGGAACCTCGCGTATGCGCAAATAACCATCGGCGACCAAAATGGCCGCATCACAACCAGGCGTATACCGTTCTTTTTGTACTATAAGTCGGAGGAGGCGAATACCAAAACAATTGAACCGATCCATTCAAGTGATATTTTCGGCGTCGGACCGGGTGTTAGTTTTGCCAATAGCGCTATTGCGAGCCCCTTAAGTTATTTTGCAAGCAGTAACGGCACAGTAAGTGGTTTCAAACTGGCCAAGTTCAGTAACGCGGCATTCAATTTAAGCGGAACTTATGTAAGTAAATTGCTTACCATTGGTTTGGTGCCGGCTGACCTCAGTTCATCGTCGGGTTTTATTATGCACCCGCTAACTTATTATCCGTATGGCGGTTATTCTCCCTGTATATCAGCCAATGTTACATACAGCAATACAACAGTTTCGACGGCCGTTTTATTTGACACCAGCACACCTGCTATTTCAACGATCGAAAACATAAATGCCTCCGCCACCCTAAATGCATTGCCAGCTAACACAAATATCAGAATAACTACCACCAGCGGCTTCACTTATTCATATGTCACCGCCGGCGCCGGTGATATAACACAGGTGGCCAACCCTTCCTATACTGATGACCCGCGCGCCATCTTCAGCATCAACTTTTTTACTGAAAATCAATACCTGGTAAATTACAGCACACATCAGATTGGCCTCAAGAACGATTAATTGCCCCTTCACTACTCGCCATTCCCCACTCAATACTTGGCCGGCGTCCCGGGCTTCGGTACGGACTCCTGTATAAATTTCCTTAAGTTTTCGGTAGCTGTTGTTATGTCTTCCTTTCGCAGGTAAAGCATGTGTCCGCCCTTGTAGCCCTCCCATTTCAGGCGGTCTTTCAGCCTCCCGCTGGGGTCAAGCTGCCAAAGGCTGTATTTGGCGTTAAAATAGTCGCAGGCGCCGTCAAAATAACCCGATTGGATGAGCAGATGCAGGTATGGATTTTGAGCTATGGCCTGCCGAAGGTTTTCGCCGGTATGATCGTTCTTGTCATCCCAGGGCCAAACATCGCCGAACATATTGTATTTAAGATCGGTTTTATAGTTCAGTTCATCGCGCAGGTAGATATTCATCGCCGGGGTGAACTCATGCAACCAACTGGTCAGTTCGGCGTTGTAATCCGGGCTGCCGCCATAAGCTTGCCTGTCGATTCCGCGGTACCGCGAATCCAACCGTCCGATGGTAAAACCCTTTTCGCGAAGTAGCTCCTTCCAAAACAGGTCGTAGGAAACATCGAGGTTATTGTCTAATATCAGCTTTTCCGAAATACCGCTGTATTTGGACATTTTAGCGGCTATCTCCGCTTTTTGGGCATCGTCGATAAATCCGCCGCGGGCCATAGCCGGGATCAGTTCATTGATGGTGAAATTTTCAACTTCCGGCAAAAATGCAGTCAGCTCCTTTTGCTGGTATTCGGGTGCCAGCATTTGGTGATACCAGGCCGTTGCGGCAAAATAGGGTAATTTCAGCGCTTCCTGAACGGGCCCGCTGCGTTCGATGCCGAGGTCGGTTGGCGAAACCAGGATTACCCCGTTCAGGTACATCCATTGGGCGTTTTGAAGCTCCAGCGCCAGGCCAGATACCCTGGTTGTACCGTAGCTTTCCCCGATCAGGAATTTAGGCGATGCCCAGCGGTTTTTACGCGTCACAAATGTATTGATCCACTCTGCCAGGTATTTGATGTCCTCATTCACGCCAAAGAATTTGGTGCCCGGCGTATCTTTATTCACAATCCTTGAGTAACCGGTATTTACCGGGTCAACGTATACGATGTCTGCAACATCGAGTATAGAATTGGGGTTCTCGCTTACGCCATAAGGTTGTATAGGGTAGCCTTCGTCATCAGTGTTTAGCCTTCGGGGCCCAGTATAACCGATCTCCATCCAAACCGATGGCGTCCCTGGGCCGCCGTTAAACGAGATCACCAGCGGCCGGGTAGCGCGGTCGCTCACGTCGTCCCGTTCATAGTACGTATAGAAAACACCCGCAACCGGCCGTCCATCTTCATCCCAAATTGGGATACTACCGGCGGTAGCGGTGTATGGGATCACTTTCCCTTTAATGGTTACCGTATGTTTGGTCGTCACCGACGAGTCAACCTGCAAAATGCGGCTTTTAGTGATCGGGTTGGAATTTTTGGGCGAGGGAGGGGCGGGGGGTTGGGCCACCGCTGCTGCGGCCAAAAGGCAAACAAATAAAGTCGATGTGAGAAAACGCTTCATGCTATAGGGTGTTATGAGATATTTATCCACAAATAGTCCGAACGGATGCAGCAACAGGCTGGTTCAGGCATAAGTCGCATTTACTTAACCGGTAGCGCATAAATTTTCAGCCCCAGTATGCCGGTCATGATCAGCAGCATAAAAAACACCTCAGGCCACGAGATCCGTTCGTGAAAAAAAGAAACTTCCGCGATTTTTAAAAACACAAGCGTCGTCGCCGTCCAAACAGCAAATGCAATCGCCATTGGGATGTGTTTGATCGCGGTCGAAAAAAAATAGATATTGGCCAGCCCGAACAAAACATAGCCCACAAATGGGAGCAACACGGGCAGCCCCCCCTGCCATTTGTAAAAGCTATTCAGCTCGATAGCTTTTAAATCGTTGAATCTCATGTATTTTAAACAGAAATTCCAGGCAGTTTCACAGGTTGCCGCTATAATCAAATATATCCAGGCCAATACGCAGAATTTAAATTAAACAGGCGCAAGATATAAATTTTTAAGAGGATAAACAGTGTCCG
>JABDGE010000009.1 GCA_013286235.1 Bacteroidota bacterium | reverse complement strand
AAGGAGCCCTCTGGACCTGGCCCCTCTCCGAGAGGGGAACTAAAAGGGCCAGGACCGTCACTTACTGATCACCGATCAAAAAGGTCCTACCCTCGATGGCAAGCTCTGTTTGCGGGAACACGCTTTGGGCTTCTTCGAGTAACTCGGTGAGCGTCTTATACCGGGCGGAGAAATGACCTATCAGCAGCTTTTCGGCGTTGATTTGGAGGGCCACTTCGCCTGCCTGTAAGGCGGTGGTGTGGCGGGTTTCTATCGCACGGTCGAGCATGTTGTGCAGGAAAGTCGATTCGTGGTAAAGCAGTGTGGCGTGGCGGATCTGGTTAAAATAATCGAGGTTGAATTGTGTATCGGAACAATAAGCGTAGGTCTTTGGTTCGCTGGAATCAATGGTCAGATCCTCATTTTTTATTGTCCTTCCATCAGGCAAAGTAAAATCCGAGCCTCTTTTTATCAATGAGTAGTATTCTGTTGGGATATCCAATCCCTCTAATTTTTCTTTGATCAGCTTGCGGAGCCGCTTTTTTTCCCTGAACAAAAAGCCGGTGCAGGGGATACCGTGGTCAAGCGGGATACTTTCAACCGTTACGTCCTGGTTCTCGAGGATAACCGCAGCCTTTTCGTTGCTGGTAAATATGTAATGGATTGGAAACTGAAGGGTTGTTTCGGAACATTCCAGCTCAAGATCGATGATCTCCTTTAAACGTGGCGGACAAAAAAGATGGAGGGGTTTTATCCGGCCGTTCAAATGCATCGAGGAGAGTAAACCGACCAGGCCAAGGTAATGGTCGCCATGCAGGTGGCTGATAAAAATATGATCGATACGGCCGGCTTTGACATCATATCGCAACATTTGCTGCTGGGTGCCTTCACCGCAATCAATCAGGTATAGCCTTTCGTTAATATTAAGTGCCTGGGAGGAAGGATTTCTATTAAAAATTGGGGTTGCTGAACTGCTTCCGAGTATTGTTACCTCAAACTTCATTGCCGGTAAACAATCATGGTTTTTATTTTGCTTCTTTTTTTAGTTCTTTTTCGATTTCTTCCATGAAAATAAGGTCGATAGCCTCTTCAGGGGTTGGAACGATGGTAAGAACATTGTCGAGTTGTGAAATAGTGATCAGGCGCGCCACTGCATCATTCAGGCCGGTTAAAATAAAAGTACCGGTTGCGTTTTTGCATAAGCGATGCCCCACCAGCAAGCTGCTTAAACCGGATGAATCCGCAAATTTTACCTGAGAAAGATCAAAAATTATATTCCTTTGCCCCTCGGTATTCATCAGAATAAGCTCAGACTTAAGCTGAGGCGAAATCAGTGAATTCAATTTCCCTTCGTTTAGTTTTAACAGAATATACTTTTCGTGTTTATCAACCGTAAATTTCATTTTTTGGATTAATTAAAAAGCTAAGATATAATTATTTGTGTACAAATTAAAAATTACAAGCTTGTTAGTGCATTTTTTACTGCGGCTTCTACCCTGGCCAGTACATTTTCACCGGCCGGTTTAACAAATTTTTCGCCCGTAATCTGCTCATATAATTCAATATAGCGATCAGATATCGAATCTACTTTGTCTTTGGTCATTACCGGCACTGTTTGACCTTCCTTGCCCTGGAAGCCATTTTCTATCAGCCATCTCCGTACAAATTCCTTCGAGAGCTGCTTTTGAGGTTCACCGGTTTCCTGCCGCTGCTGGTAACCTTCGTTATAAAAATACCTGGACGAATCCGGCGTGTGGATCTCATCTATCAAATAGATCGAGCCATCGGCCTTCCCGAATTCATACTTCGTGTCCACAAGGATTAATCCCTGTTTGGCGGCAATTTGGGTGCCGCGTTCAAATAAGGCGCGGGTATAAGCTTCTAACTGTTTGTAATCAGCTTCCGATACTATACCGCGTTCCAGTATCTGTTCCCGCGAAATATCTTCGTCATGCCCCACCGAGGCTTTGGTGGTTGGTGTGATGATAGGTTCCGGCAGTTTGTCGTTCTCTTTAAGTCCTTCGGGAAGGCTTACACCGCAAACTTCCCGTTTTCCTGAACTGTATTCCCGCCAGGCATGGCCGGCGAGGTAACCGCGGATAACCATTTCCACTTTAAAGGGTTGGCATATCCTGCCTATGGTTACGCTTGGGTCGGGAACGCTTATTACCCAGTTAGGGACAATGTCAGATGTGGCCTGCAGGAACTTTGCTGCTATCTGGTTTAGAACTTGCCCTTTATAAGGTATCGGCTCCGGTAATACCACGTCAAATGCGGATATGCGGTCGGTAACAACCATGACGAGGTATTTATCGCTGATTGTATAAACGTCCCGGACCTTTCCTTTATAAAAACTGGTCTGTTTAGGAAAAGTAAAATGTGTCTCCTTAATAGCTCCCATTATTTTATCAAATGTTCTGTAATTTCGATACGCCCAGGGCTAAAATCTTCTTACTGAATGTCCCCGTACGCCGCCAAAATCTTCCTCACCAGCTTATGCCGAACCACGTCCTCGCCGCTCAAGTAAACAATATCGATTCCTTTAATGTCGGTAAGGATGCGTAAAGCGGTATGCAGGCCTGATTGCTGCTTTCTTGGTAAATCTATTTGCGTCACGTCGCCGGTGACAATAAATTTAGCCGAGGGGCCCATGCGTGTAAGGAACATCTTTAGCTGCATGTCGGTTGCATTTTGCGCCTCATCGAGAATCACAAAGCAATTGTCCAACGTACGACCGCGCATAAAGGCGAGCGGAGCAATCTCAATGGTCCGGTTCTCCAAATAGGCTTTTAATTTTTCGGCGGGGATCATATCATCTAACGCGTCGTAAAGTGGGCGCAGGTATGGGTCGATCTTTTCCTTTAGGTCGCCCGGTAAAAAGCCAAGGTTCTCCCCTGCTTCAACCGCCGGCCTGGTTAGGATAATCCGTTTAATGTCTTTGTTCTTGAGCGCTCTTACCGCCAGGGCAACCGCGGTGTACGTTTTTCCGGTACCTGCGGGGCCTATGGCAAATAAAATATCACTTAAGCCGATGCCCTCCACCATTCGCCGCTGATTGGCGGTGCGCGCCCTCACCATGATGCCATTGGGCCCGAACACGATGACTTCGCCGCTGGCAAATTTATCGGCTGATAGATCCGGCAAGGGAATGTCGCTGGCCTTCGCCCCTAAAATACGCTCTATATCGGTTATATTCAGATTCTCGTACTTCTCTACGTGTTTGAGCAGGTGCGAGAATTTATCCTGGAAAATATTTAGTTCGTGGTCGTCTCCAAGTACCTTAACCTCGTTCCCCCTGGCCACGATCTTTAGCTTCGGATATTGCTTTTTGATGATTTCAAAGTGGTCATTATTAGGCCCCCACAATACCGCCGGGTTGATTTGTTCAATTGACAGTTTTAGTTCGTTCAATACAAATTGATTTTTAGTAGCTGATTTTTATGAATTAAAAATTGAATATTTGTAGCTCGTTAAGAAAGATATTAGATGTGAGATATGAGATTTGAGACTATATAATCTCACATCTCCTATCTCAAGTCTGACATCTAAAAAATGCTTGCACAAGATTAGTGATAAATATTTGAAAAATTGATGGGAATAATAACTTTAACTACCGACCTGGGCGATAAGGATATTTATCAGGCTGCCCTTAAAGGTAGTATCTTCAAATTATTGCCGGCGGTAAATATTGTTGATATTACCAACAGTGTTGCGGCCTATAATATACAGCAGGCCGGCTTCATTTTGAAGAACAGTTTTCATTATTTTCCGGAGAATACGGTTCACCTGATCGGGATAGACACGGTTTATAACGAGGATACCCGCTACCTGGCCATCAGGTACCGGAACCATTATTTTGTAGGCGCGGATAACGGGATATTTTCGCTGATGTTTGACAAGAATCCTGAGGAAATCGTGGAGTTGAATATTATGCAGGATCTTAAATTCCTGCATTTTCCGCTGGCGGATATATTTGTTAAGGCCGCATGCCACTTAGCCGGAGGCGGCAAATTGTCGGGAATCGGCTTGCCGGTGGCCGGGATCGAAAAGAAAATGAACCTGCAGCCGGTGATCGAGAAAAACCTGATCAAAGGTGTGGTGATCTACATCGATTCCTTTCAGAATGTGATCACCAACATCACCAAGGACTTTTTTACGAATATACAACAGGGCCGGCGGTTCATGTTATCGTTTAAACGTAATGAAACGATCAGCAACCTGAGCTGGCATTACAATGAAGTACCGGAAGGTGAAAAGCTTTGCCTGTTCGGGATTAGCGATCATTTGGAAATTGCCATCAACAAAGGCAATGCGAGTGGTTTGCTGGGATTGAATATCGGGGATAGTGTGATTATCGATTTTAGGGAGGGGTAACAGGTCTTACGTTACCATCGTTAATTCGGCACCACTAATCCGATGTTACTAAGATTTGGTTAGCGAGCAGATTACGGGTGGAGACGCAAAATATTGCGTCTCTACGGCGAAGAATAAAGGCTTTAATATTCCACCATTATTTAAAATTTCTTATCTTACCAATCGTCTTCCTGTTAGGAACAAGATAATATGGCAAGAAAACGACTTAACAGCGGCAATGCGCCGGATGCAGATCTACCAAAGGCAAAATTAAACCGGGAAAGCCTGAAAAAGGTATCCAGGCTGGTGGGCTACATTAAACCCTACCGGTGGAAGTTTTTTGGCGCACTGTTGTTCCTGTTTTTATCCAGTGTTGTGGGCCTGGCCTTTCCCTCAATTATTGGGGCCTTAATAGATACAGCACAGGGCAAGCATAAAACCGGTTTTCTGCCGGCCTCCATTTCGGGAATCTTACTGCTTGCTTTTATTATCCTGTTTTTACAAGCATTTGTTTCCTTTTTCAGGGTTTTGTGGTTTGTGAATGTGGCCGAACGATCGCTGGCTGATCTGCGCCGGGATACCTATTTTAAGCTCATCACCCTGCCGATGAATTTCTTTTCGAATAGGCGCGTTGGCGAGCTAAACAGCCGTATTTCTGCAGACCTCTCGCAAATTCAGGATACATTAACCACGACCATCGCCGAAATGATCAGGCAAACGCTTCTACTCGTTGGGGGTGTTGTTTTTATGGCCACTATTTCCGTAAAACTTGCACTGGCCCTTCTTATAATGGTGCCGCCATTGATCGTTGTCGCAATTGTTTTCGGTCGATTCATACGTAAGATATCCCGGCAGGCACAGGACAAACTGGCTGAATCAAACACCGTTATTGAGGAAACGCTGCAAGGTATTGCCATAGTGAAAGCCTTTGTGAACGAGGCATTTGAAGCCGGCAGGTACGGCAAAAACATCCGCGAGGTAGCGAATATTGCCATCAAAGGCGCAAAATACCGCGGTATTTTCGTTGCGTTTATTGTGTTCTGCATGTTCGGCGCCGTTGTGGGCCTCGTGGGCTACGGTTGCGTGTTGGTCAATCACCACGAGTTGTATGTTGGCAAGCTTTTGACGTTTGCTTTGTACGCCCTTTTTGTGGGCAGCGCGATGGGCAGCTTCCCTGACCTGTACGCCAACGTTCAAAAGGCGGTAGGCGCGAGTGAGCGTGTGCTCGAAATCCTCGACGAAACCGGGGAGGAGGTGTCGATCAGCGAAAAGGAAAACGATATCAGGGAAAAGATTGCCGGCCGGCTCGAATTTTCAGGCGTTGAGTTTGCCTATCCCTCCCGCCCCGAGATAACAGTTTTGGACAAAATTTCATTTGAGGCAGAAACAGGGCAAAAGGTTGCCATTGTTGGGCCAAGCGGCTCCGGGAAATCGACCATGGCGGCGCTGATACTACAATTTTATCACCCGCAAAGCGGAGAAATATTATTCGACGGCAAGCCGGCAAGCCAGTATGCCCTAACCGATATCCGTAACCAGGTAGCTATTGTGCCACAGGATGTGATGCTTTTTGGCGGATCGATATTGGAGAATATCGCCTATGGCAAGCTGGGCGCTTCCCGCGAGGAAATTGTACAGGCCGCCGAAAGGGCAAATGCGAGCGAATTTATCCTTTCATTCCCTGAAGGATACGATACCATCGTGGGTGAACGCGGGGTTAAACTTTCCGGCGGTCAGCGGCAGCGTATCGCCATTGCCCGGGCGTTACTAAAAAATCCGGCTATCCTTATTCTTGACGAAGCCACTTCTTCCCTCGACTCGGAATCCGAACGCCTGGTACAGGAAGCCCTGGAAGTGCTGATGAAAAACCGCACCTCTATTATCATTGCCCACCGGCTTTCAACCATTCGCGAAGCGGATAAGATCATCGTGCTGGAAAAAGGAAAGATCATTGAGTCGGGCAGCCATGATGAGCTCATTAACATTGATCAGGGGCTTTACCGCTATTTGAGTTCGCTGCAGTTTGAAGGGGTGAGTTAGTGATTAGTCCGAAAGTCAGTAAAGTCCGAAAGAAGCTGCGACTGACGTTTCTTACTTACAATTAAAGGGAGTTGACTTGAAAACTAGATTTTACCAGGCAACGGGCGATCATTTAAATGTCCTCCGCAGCCAACAATGCGCCGGTCTTTTCGTATAAAGGCCATATTTATACCCCATGATTTTTCGCAATAAACTTGTTTTAGTCATCGCAGCGGTTGTATTTCTTTGCAATTGCAGCAATGATAACTCCGACGCCGATAGCATCGCTGTAAAAAATATTACGGCAGCAGCCTTAGCGCCGGATACTACAAAAATTGACCCGATAAATGAACCGCAGCTCAATTATACCCGGCCTGGTGCGCCCACACCTTTAAAAAACATGTTCGGCATCAACGGCTACGAATGGAATTTCCTCGAAAACCCGGGCAGCCCACACGACCGCAATCATATTTATGAAGACAAGTATGCCCTCATCAAAACCTTCAGCGCGGTAAGGCATTACCTGAACTGGAACCGCATCGAAACCACCAAAGGCGGTTATGCCTTTAACCCCTCGTTGAGCGGCGGCTGGGATTATGATATCATTTACCAACGGTGTAAGCAAGACGGCATTTTGGTGTTGGTCGATTTGAAAAATAGCCCCGAATGGTTGTTCAATACCTTCCCGGCAAGTCAGCGTGATAACCAGGACGTTGCAGTAGTTTACGGACAAAGCACCTCGGATCCGGCTTCGTACGCGGACGAGGCACGGACAGCTTTCCAGATCGCGGCGAGGTACGGTTACAATCAAAAGATAAACCCGGTACTGGTTAAGGTAAATGGGATGAAGCGCTGGCCGAACGATATTCCCAATGAAGTCAAAATAGGGCTGGGCCTGGTAAAATATATGGAATGCGGGAATGAGCCCGACCGCTGGTGGGGACCTGATGAGGTAAAGCAAAGCCCCGAAGAATATGCAGCCAACCTGTCGGCTTTTTACGATGGCAATATGGGAAAACTCGGTGCAAACGCTGGTGTCAAAACCGCCGATCCCAGCATGCAGGTTGTTCTTGGCGGACTGGCATCGGCCGACGTAAAGTACCTGCAGGCCGTTATCGACTGGTGCAAAAAGAACCGCGGCTATAAAAAGGACGGCAGCGTGAATCTTTGTTTTGATGTGATCAACTATCACCTGTACTCCAATAATGGCGATGTGCGTACCCACAAACATCCCACTACGGGCGTGGCTCCGGAACTGTGTAATGCCGGCACAATTGCCAATTCATTTGTTAAACTGGCAAATAGCCTGCCACAGCACTCCGAAGTTTGGGTAACTGAAAATGGGTACGATATTAACCCGGCAAGCTACCAGCGTGCGGATGCCATCGGTAAAAAAACGGCGCTGGAACAACAGGCTGATTGGACGATTCGCAGTTCACTGTTCTACATCCGTTATGGCATAAAGCGATTGTTCTTTTACCAGTTGTTTGACGATCATGCAGGCGGCACAACCCAATTTGCAACTTCCGGTCTTAACGAAGGCCTTAAACGCCGCCCCGCCGCCGATTATATTTTGCAAACCAGCAAGTTGATGGGCGATTATAATTACGTAAAAACCATATCCGCCGACCCGCTGGTGGATCAATACAAGCTGGGCAAAAAAATAATGTACGTATTGACCATACCCGATGAAACCGGCCGCGCGGGTAAATACACATTGAACCTGGGCAAGGCTTCAAAGGCGAATATTTACCATCTAAAGATCGGGGCGGATACGATGGATAAGACGACTGTTAATACCGTTAATGGCAAATTAACGGTTGATGTTACGGAGACACCGGTTTTTGTGGGGGCGGCACTTTAAATCGTTCAGGGAATTTGATTCAGGACGGAGACGCAAAGTCAAAGTATTGCGTCTCTACACCGGGAAAAATATTTGAAAATCAGTTTGTTACAAATACTGACGCAAACAATCTTTAACCTGCCTGAGGTACCCTGAACCAAACTAATTCAAATGCACCAAAAGCGGGTATAGGTTCCAAAGGTCAACCCTTCCCTCCCATCCGGTAGCCAAGGGAAAGGCTTCTTTGTAGGCCCTGTAAAAATCATCCGAAAACCCGCCGAATAAGGTTGTCATGGCGATATCGAATTCCCGGTTCCCATAACTAACGGCGGGATCGATCAAATAAGGATTTTCCTCTGTATCAACCAGGTAGTTGCCTCCCCAAAGATCGCCATGAATGAGAGACGGCTCCTCTTCAGTAAACAAGCCCGCGAGATTTTTGTAAAGCCGATCGAATGACGCGGCATCGTTGCTGGTCAACAGCTTTTTATCAGTGGCCATGTGCACCATCGGGTGTAAGCGTTCTTCAATAAAAAAAAACCGACCAGCGCGGGTGTATTTTATTGCTTTGACGGAGTGACCCCATATAGTTGTCGTGATCCAAACCAAAGTGAGCCGCGGTGTTTTTGTGCATATGGGCCAGTGATATTCCCAATACTTCCGAAGCCTTTGCAGTTGGCCGCCTGGCGTCGATCCATTCTAAAACTAAAAAACTGTCTTCGCCAGCGGTCCCTTCAAGTATAACTTTAGGAACGGCAATGGCGCCGGTTGCTCTGATTAGCGTTAGGCCCCTAGCTTCGGCCTGGAACATTCCGGGGAATTGGTAGGTATTGTTTATCTTAACAAAGTATTTGCCTTTAGCGGTTAAAATGCACCAGGCGTGGTTTATGCTTCCGCCGCTTACAGCTGTAGTATTTTGTATGCTCAGCGAAAGTTTTTGCTGTATTGTATTAATAACCTGCGCACTGATGGCCATTTGATGTTAATAAACTATAAATTTACTGAATTCATTTAATCACTACATTGGTGTATTGCAAACCTTATTAATGAACAATGGAGAATAAGACCGCACCTTCAACCGAAAACGTATTGCGCTGTGATGGCTGTTTTACTGAAATAGGAACCGATTACATTTACTGTACTAATTGCGGTTACCCGATAAAAGGCACAGCCGCCGAACAGGCTAAGTTCATTTCCCAAAAGAACCGGATTGACGTGACTGCGGTGGAATTAACTCAGCGGGTCAATAAAAGCATAAATAAAGCGGGGAGAACGTTGTATTATTTGTCGGGACTTTTTATCCTGGGTGGAATAATTGCCTTTTTTAAATTGAAGGATGATCCCGATGTTTTGGCAGTCGTTATTCCATATTTAATTTTAGGCGTTGTTTTTTTATTGCTTGGCGAATACAGTAAAAAGCACACATTGGCCTGCTTTATCTCTGGCTTGTGCTTATATGTTATTGTTCAGGTATTGGATTTGTTTCAGAATCCGGATCTAAACCTGATTAGTTTTGTGATAATCGCTTTAATTATTGGTTTCCTTATTATGGGTATCAAGTCCGCAATAGAAATAGAAAAAATCAAAAAGCATAATAATATATCCTGATCCTTGCAACCCTCAAATGATCAACTTTCCGACAAAAAACCATGTATTCATTGCGGTAACGCGATTTCCTTGACCAGCAGATTTTGCAATGCCTGCGGCGGCAAGCAAACAAACGGCGATGACGCCGTCATTGATAACAAATGGGCGCGCATCCAGGAGGCAGGGCTGTTTTATGCGGTTATAATCGTATTATGTGCGTTAGCTAACTTTATCGCCCAATTTCAAACCCTCGGCTGGTCGTTATTTTTTGCCGGAGTTCTTGCCATTGTTTCAATAAGCTTTTTTGCATACCACTGGGCCGGGAATAAAAGGCTGCTGGCCTGGCCGGAATTTTCATTCCAAAAGCTTTGCGCCTATTGTTTTATAGCTATAATCGGATCTGTTTTTGTTCAATATGCGGTTGGGTGGTTAAATGTAACGTTCTACTCCAGGCAACAGGAGAATCTTACGGCCTTAAAAGGCAATTTTTGGGGAGAAGTTATCCTTGTATTTTTTGTGGCTGTAATGCCGGCCATATTCGAAGAACTTGGGTTCAGAGGTTACTTGCTGCAAAACCTTTTAAAAGTAGCGGATGCACAGCAGGCATTATTTATCACGTCATTTCTGTTTGCCATAATACATATGAGTTTCCTATCGCTATTTTGGCTCATCCCATTCGCTTTATTGCTGGGCTATATCAGGTTTAAGGAAAAAACACTTTGGTATGGCGTTTTCATGCATTTTTTCTTCAATTTTACTGCCTGTATGTTCATGCTGTCGGGATTGTAAGTTTTTTTGCCTCAAAAGTTTGCCATGAAAACACTGGAGATAAACAATGTTGTTTGGAAAGAGGGCGATTATGTTGTCGCTCAATGCCTAAATGTTAATGTTTCGAGCTTTGGTGATACAAAAGAATTAGCATTGACAAACCTCCAGGGGGCCCTCGAATTATATTTTGAAGATAATGACGATGAGGGAGTGAATATTATCAAGAACCCGGAAATAGTGAATTCTATTTTAAATTTGCGTGACATTCATTCCTCCGCATATAAGTAGGCTAAATCCGAAATCGTCCGTCAAATCCCGCCCAAAAACGCTACTTTTGCGCTTTAATGGAAAACATTCGTAATTTTTGTATAATAGCCCATATCGACCACGGTAAAAGTACCCTTGCCGACCGGTTGCTCGAATATACCCACACCATCACCCAACGCGAATCGCAGGCGCAACTGCTTGACGACATGGATTTGGAACGCGAACGCGGCATTACCATTAAAAGCCATGCCATACAAATGGATTATGAGCTCGACGGGCAAAAATATATACTTAACCTGATCGACACGCCCGGGCATGTGGATTTTTCCTACGAAGTATCGCGTTCAATCGCGGCCTGCGAAGGCGCATTGCTAATCGTTGATGCTGCCCAGGGCATACAGGCGCAAACCATATCCAACCTGTACCTGGCTTTGGAAAACGACCTGGAGATCATTCCGATATTGAATAAAATGGACCTCCCGGGGGCGATGCCTGAAGAGGTGCAAGACCAGATCGTGGAGTTGATCGGCTGTAAACGCGAGGAGATCATTGCGGCATCCGGCAAAACGGGAATGGGCGTGCATGATATATTGAGGGCGATAGTTGAACGTGTTCCCCACCCGGTAGGCGATCCCGCCGCCCCTTTGCAGGCGCTTATATTTGATTCGGTTTTCAATTCTTTCCGGGGCATCGTAGCCTATTTTAAAGTGGTGAACGGCGAGATCCGTAAGGGCGAAAAAGTAAAATTCTTCGCTACCGAAAAGCAATACAACGCGGATGAGGTTGGAACACTTAAACTAAAACAATCGCCAAGGGATGTGATCAAAACGGGCGACGTTGGCTATATCATATCCGGCATTAAAGAAGCCCGCGAGGTAAAAGTGGGCGATACCATAACCCATGTGGACCGGCCCTGTGAAGCAGGCATACAGGGTTTTGAGGAAGTTAAACCGATGGTGTTCGCCGGCATTTACCCTGTCGATACCGAGGATTACGAAGAATTGCGCGACTCAATGGGAAAGCTGCAGCTGAATGATGCAGCGTTGGTTTTTGAACCGGAATCGTCGGCCGCCTTAGGATTTGGCTTCCGTTGCGGGTTTTTGGGTATGCTCCATATGGAGATCATCCAGGAGCGGCTTGAGCGCGAATTTAATATGACGGTGATCACCACCGTGCCAAACGTGTCCTACATTGCTCACACCACCAAGGGCGTGGCAATCACCGTAAATAACCCCTCGGACCTGCCCGATCCCAGTAAGATCGACCATGTGGAAGAGCCTTATATCAAAGCAGTGATCATCACAAAATCCGAATTTGTTGGCCCGGTAATGTCCCTGTGTATTCAAAAGCGCGGCTTTATAAAAAACCAGTCGTATTTAACTTCCGACCGGGTTGAGCTGATCTTCGAGATGCCGATGGGCGAGATCGTTTTTGATTTTTATGATAAATTGAAAACCATTTCCAAAGGGTATGCCTCTTTTGATTACCACCAGATAGGCTACCGGCAATCAGACCTGGTGCGACTGGATATCCGGTTGAATGCCGAACCGGTGGATGCGCTTTCGTCGTTGATCTTCCGCGGCAACTCCTATGATTTCGGGAAGAAGATATGTGAAAAGCTAAAGGAATTGTTGCCGCGGCAGCAGTTTGAAATTATTATACAGGCTTCTATCGGCGCGAAAATCATCGCGAGGGAAACGGTGAAAGCCCTCCGCAAGGATGTTACCGCTAAATGCTACGGCGGCGATATAAGCCGTAAGCGTAAATTGCTCGAAAAACAGAAAAAAGGTAAAAAACGCATGCGGCAGGTGGGGAATGTGGAAATACCGCAGAGCGCATTTATGGCGGTCCTGAAACTTGACTAATCGCCCCCCGACCCCCTAAAGGGGGAGGCATGGTGGCTAAATTATCATTTAATAAATAATCAAATTCCTCCGCTATATAGCGGAGGTTAGGGGGCATGAAATTACTCGACGGAAAATACGTTTCAGAAAAAATTAAAGTAGAAATTGCTGAACAAGCAGCCGCAGTATTGGCTAAACGTGGTCGTAAGCCGCATTTGGTAGCGGTTTTGGTTGGTCATGATGGAGGCAGTGAAACCTATGTGGCCAGCAAAATGCGGAATTGCGAGGCGGTGGGTTTTAAATCTTCGCTGATCAGGTATGAGGATGATGTTACGGAAGAAGACCTGTTGGTAAAAGTGGCGGAACTAAATGCCGATGCGGATATTGATGGCATCATCGTTCAATTGCCGCTCCCCAAGCACATCGACCCGGAAAAAGTTACCGAAAAGATCGACCACCGGAAGGATGTGGACGGCTTCCACCCTATCAACCTGGGGCGCATGCAGCGCAACTTGCCTTCCTTTATACCGGCGACGCCTTTTGGCATTACGCTGATGCTGAAGGAATATAACATTGAGACCTCGGGCAAGCATTGCGTGGTGGTGGGCCGGAGTAATATTGTTGGTTCGCCAATAAGCATCCTGATGGCGCGCAATACCTACCCAGGGAACTGTACGGTAACCATTTGCCATAGCAAAACCCCCGACATCAAGGCCATGACCCTTCAGGCGGATATCCTGATCGTAGCGATCGGCAAAAAGAATTTTATCACGGCCGATATGGTGAAGGATGGTGTTGTGGTGATCGATGTGGGTATGAACCGGGAATCTTCCGCTGTAACCAAATCAGGTTATAAGTTATATGGTGATGTGGACTTTGAGGGGGTGTCACAAAAAGCTTCCTGGATTACGCCTGTGCCGGGAGGGGTTGGTTTGATGACGATTATTGGCTTGCTGAAAAATACGCTGGCATCGGCGAATAAGGAAGTTTATGAGTAGATGTGAGATATGAGATATGAGATGTGGGATAAGGCGGACACCGGTAAAGCCGCAAAACGGGTAAACTCAGCTTTGGCCTTTCCGCTTTAAGCTTTCCGCTCTATATCACACTCACAAACTTGCTGGCACCCTGTAATTGGCATTTTCATCGTTCCAGATCATCGAGTTGATGCGCCACAAGTCCCCTACCTGTATAAATTGAATATAGTTTATTCCCCGTGGTAAATTTTCGGTTTCGGAGTATACCAGGCTGTATTCGTAAATGCTGGTACGCTGGGCGATACGGCCGAAAACATCGGTTTTGGCATAAAGCTCGCGCTGCATGAATTGCGTTAGCTGTTGTTCTTCAATCTGCTCCTCCAAGCCGGCGATAAACGATTCGGCGGTATAGGTTATTGGATTGCCAAAGCTCATGTTAATCAGCAGGCCGGGTGCATAAAAAAGCTCCCGAACGGTATCCAGGTCGGGCAGTTCGTCGTCCATAAAGCTTAAGGACTCGTAAAAATCTTCGGTGATGTAGTCTATCGCGCGGGTATTCATTCAAAAATAGTCTTTAGTTTTTCCCAAAATGTTGAAACGCCAATATACACCGATTGTTCGCGTATTTCAACAGGATAAGTGTTGACGTAATCATTTTGGCCGGTGCTGCCTTTACCGGTTGTCAGGTCGTATGAATAACGATGAAATGGGCATACCAGCTTGCCATTGTTGCACCAGCCGATGCTCAGATCGCCGCCCGCGTGCGGACAGGTGGCGCCAAGTGCAAAAATCTTTCCTTCATAGCCCACGAGGCAAATACTTTTAGTGCCGGCTTTGATTTTTTTGATAAAAGGCTTATTGATATCTTCAACTGGTACGCGGTACCACTTCATAGGCTAAAAATCAATCTTTAAGTTCATAAGGGATGGATTTTTGATCACATCATCCATATTCGTAACCAGCGTTACCGTTTTCCTGTCGGCCGAAACAATGGCTTTTGGGTTACTCACTTTCTTAACAGGTGTGGCAAAGTTCAAAACCAGCTTGTAGGGCGTTTCAATCAGCATGGCTTTGGCCATGGAGAAAGCCGACTGCGTTTTCTTTAAAAATGCATTGAATTTGTCTTTATCAATGATGCGGTAAAATTTGTGGGGGGTTATCTCGTACGAATAGTAGTCTTCACCGGCAATTAGCTGCTGCGGGTCGAAGCCTTTGGGTTGCTTAGTATTGGTGGCGGCCTTTAGGGGACGGTCTAAGGATATGTTTGAAAGATGCTTCAGGTAATAAGCCAGGTCGGCAGGGTTTTTGGCGAGGTGGTTAATGCCCACCTTCATGATGCTTTTTTTGAGGTCCATTTTTACCGATAGATTACTGGCTTTGGCCATTTCGGCTTCCTCGGGGCTCATCTTTAGCTGGGTGCTATCGGGGAGTGCCGAGTAAAAATTTAAGCTGGTGTCCTTTACCATCGAAAACTGCGGGGTGTCCTTTACCGAGTCAGGCATCAGGTTCATCAAAACCGAAACGGCGCTGCTCATATCAAAACTGTAAACCACATTGCATGATCCGTTCGGCTTAAAATCGTAATGTTCTTCAATATCAAAGCAGGATGACAAGGCAAGCAATACGAAAAATAGGATGGGGTAAACTACTTTTTTCATAAAGCGAAAATTTAAGTAAGTATACGAAAAATACATTTATCAAATTTTAGCTTTTTTTGTTTATTTATAATGAAATATTGACAGCAAGAACTGTTATAATACGGTCAGGTATCGGATGCATTGGCGGCAATTGACGCGCTCAGTTGACTCACCCCGTCCCGGACGTCCGGGATTCGTTGGTCGAGCCTCTCTATCGCAGGCGATCAAGAGGGTAAAGCCCTGTATTCCATGGCTTTGCTTCGCTTGTCCACACTCTTATCGCAGGCGATAAAGAAGGTAAAGTCTTTGTACTTTTCTTAACATAATAGCATATGCCCTCTCATAGCCAGTGTACGTTTCCTCTTTCGCCTCAAAAAGGGTAATTTTGCGGGCTATATGGCACATGTAATTCCGGAAGACGGGACACAGCTTCCTTTGATGGAAGAATTTTATACGATACAGGGCGAGGGGTACAATACCGGGAAAGCTGCTTATTTTATCAGGCTGGGGGGATGTGATGTGGGCTGCCACTGGTGCGACGTGAAGGAAAGCTGGGATGCAGAATTGCATGCACTTACCTATGCCGACCAAATCGTGGAAAATGCTTCCAAATTTCTGTCGAAAGCTGTGGTAGTTACCGGCGGGGAGCCGCTGATCTATAATTTAGACTACCTGACCGCCGGTCTGAAACAAAAAGGTATCCGGACATTTATCGAAACCTCAGGAGCCTATCCCCTTTCGGGGAGCTGGGACTGGATATGCCTTTCGCCAAAAAAATTCAAAGCGCCGCAGCAGCAGGTTGCCGAAAAAGCCGACGAGCTTAAGGTGATCGTCTTTAATAAATCAGACTTTTTGTTTGCCGAGCAGAACGCCAAACTGGTGCGCCCGGATTGCAAGCTGTACTTGCAGCCGGAATGGTCAAGATCCAGGGAAATGACGCCGCTGATTGTTGAATACGTGATGAACAACCCGCAATGGGAAATTTCATTGCAAACGCATAAATTTTTGAATATCCCCTAAGCCACTGGTATTGGAGTTAGCGGTAAAATTAGTGATACCGGAACTCCTATGATTGACTTTTGTCCGATTATGAATTAAATAATGTATCTTAGGATACGAATTGCCCCTGCCAAACGCGATGAAATTTCTTTCCGTAATTGTTCTGTTGTTTGTATTGCCTGTATGCCTGTTCAGCCAGGAAAGGCAGTACTCCACTACCAACAGGGAAGCGATAAAATATTACTCCTTAGCGATGGAGGACATCGATAACCATGCCTACGACGAAGCTTTTGATCTGTTGTATAAGGCTGTTGGAGAAGACAGCAGTTTTGTTGAGGCGCACTCGGAGTTAGGCGACATGAACCGGCTGATGCGGCGACACCAGGAGGCTGTAATTCAATACCGGAAAGTAATTGCGCTGAGTCCCGATTTTAGTCGCGCGGTTTATCTAAAAATTGGGCAGGAAGAGATCAGTATAGCCCAATACGAAAGTGCCCTCATCCATCTTCAAAAATACTTAGCTTACCCTGATATCCAGACTCAGACAGCCTTTCTTGCCAAAAAGTTAATTGAAGATTGTACTTTCAGTATCGACGCTATACAACATCCGGTGCCATTTAAGCCCGTTAACATGGGCCCGAATATCAATACGGCGAATGACGAATATTACCCGATGGAAACCGCCGACGAAAGTGAGCTGATATTTACCCGGAAAATAAACAACAACGAAGACTTTTATAAAAGCATGAAAGTGAATGGCGTATGGCAGCCGGCTACTTATTTGAGCGACAAGATCAACACTCCCGACCACAATGAGGGCGCGCAATCCATTACCCAGGATGGAAGATTCCTGTTTTTTTCAGGCTGTAACCGCCCTGACGGCATGGGGAGCTGCGATATTTTCATCGCGCAGAAAAGTGGCGACGATTGGGTAAAGCCCTTTAACCTGGGCCCGCCGGTGAATACACCTGGCTGGGAATCGCAGCCCTCCATCAGTGCCGATGGGCGCACACTTTATTTTACGAGTAACCGCAGGGGTGGTTATGGCGGATATGACATTTGGAAATCGAGGCTAACCGACAAGGGCTGGGGCGAGCCGGAAAACCTGGGGCCAAACATTAACACCTCGTTTGATGAACAGTCGCCCTTTATTCATCCCGACGATAGCACCTTGTACTTTTGTTCCAACGGCTGGCCGGGTTTAGGCGGCATGGATCTTTTCGTAAGCCGCCTCAGTAAAGATGGCAAATGGCAAAAACCTGTAAACCTGGGCTATCCCATTAATACCAGCGGCGATGAAAGAGGTATCTCGCTAACCGCGCAGGGCAATTATGCGTTCTATTCGTCGGACAATATCGAAGGCGGCTATGGCGGTTTTGATATTTACACCTTCGAGCTGCCGGAGTCTGTGCGGCCGCATCTGGTCACCTATGTAAAAGGTAAGGTTAGCGATGCCAAAACCCTGCAGCCATTGGAGGCGGCTGTGGAGATAATTGACCTTCAGAAAAATGAGCCGGTTTACCAGGATTACAGCGACCCCAACCAGGGCGAGTTTCTGGCAACCCTCACGTCGGGCAAAAATTATGGTTTAAATATTTCCAAGAGCGGCTATCTGTTTTACTCGCAAAACTTTTCGTTGGCAGGCTATGGCTCCAAAGACCCCTACAATATCACCGTTTTGCTGCAGCCGATCGAGATCGGGAATAAAGTTATCCTGACCAATATTTTCTTCGATACGAATAAATTCGATCTGAAGCCGGAATCGCTGGCCGAACTGCAAAAATTAGTGGATTTTTTAAGTTTGAATCCTTCTATAAAGATTGAAATATCCGGCCATACCGACAATGTGGGCAACGACCAATTGAACCAAACCCTTTCAGAAAACCGCGCCAAAGCCGTTTACCAGTTCCTGATCGACAGCAAGATCGATCCGTCGCGGCTGCAATACAAAGGTTATGGCAAAACCCAGCCTATTGAAACGAATGATACGGATGAAGGGCGTGCCAAAAACAGGAGGACAGAGTTTAAGATAATTGCTAAGTAGTGAGCGGTGAATTGTGAGTAGGCAGTGGGCAGTTTGCGATAGGACAGTGAGTGGTTTTTTAGTCCGGAAGCCTGAAAGAGGAATCTTAAAATAAGGCATATACGCCTTAACATTACAACTTTCCAACATTACAACCTTTCAACATTTTAAGAACCTAAAGATGAAAACTGCAATAGCTCTATTCCTCGTCCTTGCCTTTATCTCCTGTGTTCCGCGCTACAAAACCATGAATGCCGGGACGCCATGGCAAAACAAGATACAAGTTATTCCCGGCAGGGTTGAATGTGAATTTTACAATGAAGGCGGCGAAGGAATTGCTTATCACGACTCGGACAGCATCAACAATGGCAGCGGCAAGCTAAACCCTGCTAACGGCACCTATTTGAATGAATTCAGGATGAAGGAAGGTGTGGACATCAGCTATACCAAACCGCATGGCATCGATGACAACCCCTACAACCGTGTTCTCAGGGATATGGGCCAGTTATATGTGGGATGGACGAAGCCTGGTGAATGGATAAATTATACCGTACAGGTGAAGCAAACACAGCCTTATAAGATTGGCCTGATGTACACTGCAAATGGCGATGGTGCGATCTCATTGGATATCGATGGGAAAGCCATCACCGGTCCGTTAAAAGTATCTTCTACTCATGACGACCGCGATACTGTAGCCTGGCGGCAATGGCATCATTGGAATAAATCTGATTCTTTAACGACGGTTGTACTGAAAAAAGGTATTCATGTTCTTACTCTGCATGTGGTGGCAAACGGGAATATGAATTTTGATTATTTGGAGTTTAGGTAATATCTCGCTCGTTTCACTTTTTTATCCCGTCCAATCGAAAATATAATTTATTGAGTTTCGATAATTGTTTGTCAATATTCGATATATTTACATTTCAAAATTAGCCTGTCATTAATATACAAACGATCTTTAAAAGAGCCGTGAACGTCGTTATCGGCGTTTTAATTCTGCTTGTAACCTGGTATTGGTTAGGGACATGGTACCCCACAAAATCTGATTCATTTATGACTGCCGTGTCTAAGAACAATGGCATGCCCACTGAAGAATGGAACAGCCATTTGAGACGCTACGATCGAAATGTTCCTGATAGCATTGGCTATAACGCGTATAATAGACTTCACGACAGTATAGTTACCATGAGGGATTTAAGGGATAATAATTTTCTATACGAAGGTGATGGTAGCTTTGCCTCGGTATTTGCTTTAAGACGTGCAATAAATTGCGACACCTGCAGCTTATCATGGTTTTACGGAAATGGTATATATGATGCATCAAAAAGAGCATATTTTATTTTGTTGCCGGGCTGGAAAATTACAGCCAGCGAGAAATACTATTTATGGGGGGACTCCGACATATTCAAGATGAATAACAACAAGTACATTGTTAATGCAGTTGAGCCCTACTATAAAAAGGTTAATCCACAATATAATAGGCCTGCGGATGTGCGCTATTCCAAACAGGACGAATGCGTTATGATTCCCATTTCTAAAACCACTTATGGCATACTAAGGATTAGTTTTTTGATAACTGTTATAGTATTTCTAATCTTTGCTTTGTTTCTGATATCGAGCTTTATAAATTTCATTCTTGATTTAGCAAAAGGGCTTTCTTTTACAACTCAAAACGTTAAAAGGCTAAAGCGCATCGCATACGCGCTTTTAGCTCTTCCTCTTTTCGTGTTTGTCCTTAATCTATTGCTTAGGTTATTGTTTAACAGGTACCTGGAAGGTGATGTCGAGCTTAACCCTGAGATTTGGTCGGATACATGGAAAATCATCGCGGTTGGCGTCATTTTTTATGCGCTATTTGAGGCCTTCAAGCAAGGAAAAAAGTTAAAAGATGAGCAAGATTTAACGGTATAACAATGGCTATAATTGTAAATCTTGATGTGATGAAGGCACGACGAAAAATGTCGTTAACAGTGCTAAGCGAGAAAGTTGGCATTACCATGGCTAATCTGTCCATCCTGAAAACCGGCAAGGCGAAGGCAATAAGAATAGAAACACTTGAAGCAATTTGCCGTGTTCTATACTGCCAGCCGGGCGATATTTTGGAATTTGTTCCTGACTAAAAAAGACTTACGAAGTTTTCAAAACTTCGTAAGTCTTCAATATAAAATTCAAGTCTCGAATTTTAAATTCATCTGCACCTTTGAAATCTGCACATCCGCACATTAGTTCCCCATCTCGGACAGGAACTTGATCCGCATCAGCTGCACTTCCTCGCGGGTGTACTCATCATTGCCCAATTCTGCCAGGGCGTCATCGATCGAATCGACTTCGGCTGTCCGGAAATAGTCAAATACTTCCTCCTGTTTATCTTCATCGATCACCTCGTCGATATAATAATTCAGGTTTAGCTTGGTGCCGGAATTGACAATGGTGTCAATCTCCTTCAGTATTTCTTCGTAGGTGATGCCTTTTGAAGCGGCAATGTCCTGCAGGTCGAGGTGCCTGTCGATGTTTTGGATGATGAATACCTTCAACGCGGATTTATTGGCCGCGCTTTTGATCACCATATCAACCGGGCGGTCTATTTCGTTATCCTCGACGTATTTCTGGATCAGGTCGGTAAATGGCTTTCCGAACTTAAGCGCCTTCCCCGCCCCCACGCCCGATATCTGTTTCAGCTCGTCGTTGGTAATGGGATAATGCGTACACATTTCCTCCAGCGATGGATCCTGGAAGATGACGAATGGAGGTAAACCTTTTTGCTTGGCCAGCTTTTTACGCAAGTCCTTCAGCATTTGCAGCAACTCCGTATCTAATGCGCCTCCGCCTTGTTTAGGGCCGCCGTCTTCCGATTCGTCCTCATCAGTCGCTTCCATTGGCCTGTTCAGCACAAACCTGATGCTGTATGGATTTTCGATGAATGACTCTCCTGTTTTGGTTAGGCGCAGCAGCCCGTACTGATCAATATCCTTCGAAAGGAAATTATTCAGCAAAGCCTGCCGAAGCACAGAGTTCCACAGGTTTTTACCATCTTCCTTGCCGGTGCCAAAATAATCTTCCAGCAGATCGTGCTCATAATTCTTTATCTGGGCAGTTTCTTCGCCGAGCAGCAGGCTGATGATGTGGTGATCGTCAAATTTATCGCCGATCAGCTTGATCAGGCTCAATGCCTTATGCAGGTGTACCTCAGCGTCGAAATGCTCATGATGGGCACAGCAATTGTCGCACATATTGTTGCAGCCTGCTTCGTTAAAGTTTTCGCCAAAATAATGCAATAACTGTTTGCGCCGGCATACGGACGATTCCGCATAATCAATTACTTCCTTCAATATCTGGGTGCCGATCTCGCGTTCCGAAACAGGCTTGTCCTTCATGAATTTCTGCAGCTTGTCGATGTCCTTTTCGGAGTAGAATGCAACGCAAACGCCCTCACCCCCATCACGCCCTGCACGGCCGGTTTCCTGGTAATAGCCTTCCATGCTCTTCGGCACATCGTGATGGATCACATAGCGCACATCGGGCTTGTCAATGCCCATACCGAACGCAATCGTTGCAACGATAACATCTACGTCCTCCATCAAAAACTTGTCCTGTGTGTCAGCGCGCACCTTCGGATCGAGGCCTGCGTGGTATGGCAGGGCCTTCACACCGTTAAGCGTGAGCACCTCGGCCACTTCCTCCACTTTTTTACGACTGAGGCAATACACGATGCCTGATTTGCCGGTATTTTGTTTTACAAATTTTACGATCTCTTTGATCACATTGCGCTTGGCGCGCACTTCGTAAAACAGGTTGGAGCGGTTAAAGGATGATTTGTAGATGGTGGCGTTGTTCATTTGCAGGTTCTTTTGGATGTCCTGCTGAACTTTAGGTGTTGCGGTAGCGGTTAACGCGATAATCGGGATGTCATCGCCGATATTGCTGATCACCTGCCGGATCTTGCGATATTCCGGGCGAAAATCGTGCCCCCATTCTGATATACAATGGGCCTCGTCAACTGCTACGAATGACACGTTATTTAACCGTAAAAAGTCGATGTTTTCCTGTTTGGTGAGCGACTCCGGCGCTACGTAAAGCAGCTTGGTTTTGCCCGCCAGCACATCATCCTTCACCCGCAGGATATCAGCTTTGGTTAAGGATGAATTCATGAAATGGGCAATGCTATCAGAGCCACCGAAGGCCCGTAACTGGTCGACCTGGTTCTTCATTAACGCGATCAGGGGGGATATTACTATCGCGGTGCCCTCGCTCATCAGAGCGGGCAATTGGTAACACATGGATTTGCCACCGCCGGTCGGCATGATCACAAAAGTGTCGTTACCTGCCAGTATGTTCGTAATGATCGCTTCCTGCTCCCCCTTAAAGTTATCGAACCCAAAAAAATTCTGGAGGTTGTCAAAAAGTGATTTCTTCGTTTCTATCATTATTTACTTCTGCTTGTATATTAAATTAAAAGTTTAAAGTAACAAAAATTTCTGAATAAACGATGGAATTTAGTTAAAATTTTAAATAAAAATGATTATTCAGATAAAAACAATTTGTTTATTTCGCCATTTAAACTACGTTACTTTTGGGCAGCGTTGATTTAATTTTATTTAATACTCAAATTACAATTTATTAGCCAACTTTGCCATGCTTTTACCAAATTAAAAGTCGTTCAAAAAAATGAATAAAAATTACTACGCCATTATCATGGCAGGGGGTATCGGAAGCCGTTTTTGGCCGATAAGCCGTACCTCGCACCCTAAACAGTTTATCGATATCCTGGGAACCGGTAAAACACTTATCCAAAATACTTACGACCGCTTCCTGAAAGTATGCCCCAAAGAGAATATTTATGTAGTTACCAACGAAATATATACCGGCCTGGTAAAAAAGCAGCTTCCGGACATGGCCGACAACCAGATCCTTACCGAGCCGGTGATGCGCAATACAGCGCCCTGCATAGCTTATGGTTCTTTCAAAATTGAGAGCCTGAGTCCGGACGCTGCAATTGTTGTTGCGCCTTCGGACCATTTGATACTGGATGAAAACGCGTTTGTGGCAACTATTGAAAAATCATTAGCGGTAGCCTCGCAAAACAATTGCCTTATCACGCTTGGAATAAAACCCTCCAGGCCCGATACAGGCTACGGGTACATCCAGTTTACTGAGAGCACTTTGACCGACGATTTTCATAAAGTTAAAACCTTTACCGAAAAGCCCACGCTGGAAATAGCAAAAACCTTTATCCAGAGTGGCGACTTTTTATGGAACGCCGGCATATTTGTTTGGTCGGCCAAAGCCATTGTCGGCGCATTTGGCCAGTATTTGCCCGAAATGCATGAGATCTTTGCGGATGCGCGGGCGGTTTATAATACTCCGGAGGAAAAGAGCCTTATTCACAAGTCTTACGCGCATTGTGCCAATATCTCCATCGACTACGGCATCATGGAAAAGGCCGACAATGTGTATGTATTACCTTCAGAATTTGGGTGGAGCGACCTCGGCACCTGGGCATCTATCTATGAATTGGCCGACAAAGATGGCGACGGAAACGCGCTTATCCCATCAGAAAAAGTTGTGATGTATGATTCATCCAACTGCATGGTCAACGTCCCCGGCGAAAAACTGGTGATCTTACAGGGACTGCATGATTTCATTGTAGTGGAGGCCAACAACACCCTTTTGATCTGTCCCCGCGACCAGGAACAGAATGTAAAGAAGGTAGTGGCGGATGTGAAGCAGAAGTTTGGGGTGAAGTATATATAGAACGCCCCAGCCTCGCCCCCCAGCCCCCTAAAGGGGGAGTTTAATTCGTTTATATAATGTCGCGCTCTTTCTTATGAGTTACCCGAAGTGTTTGAACTATCTTATGGGAACAAATTTTATAATTTACCCATTCAAACTCCCCCTTTAGGGGGTTGGGGGGCTCTTTGTCTTATCACTTCGTAAAGTATAACCCCAGTCGCTACTGAAACATTCAGCGATTCAATCTCGCCGAACATGGGGATTTTTGCGAGGTGATCGGCGATGCGGATGATCTCATTGCGAACACCGTCCTCTTCGGAACCCATAACGATTGCAGTTGGCGCGGTGTAATCGGGTTTGTAGATAAAGTCGTTGGTTTTTTCGGTACAGCAAACCAGTTGCAGCCCCGATTCCTGTAGAAATTTTACCGTTTGAATAAAATTATCGTGGCGGCATACGGGGATCTTGTATAAAGCGCCGGCTGATGTTTTGACAGCATCGGGGTTGATCTGGGCTGAACCTTTGGCCGGGATAACGATGGCATGCACCCCTGCACATTCGGCCGTGCGGGCAATGGCGCCCATGTTGCGCACGTCTGTGATGGCATCTAAAACCAAAATCAATGGAGTTTCGCCACGCTCAAAAATTTCGGGGATGATGTTTTCGATCTTTTGATAGATGATCGGCGAAATGAAGGCAACAGCGCCCTGGTGGTTTTTGGGTGTAAGGCGGTTTAGCTTTTCGATGGGTACCTGCTGAGCGGTAATACCATATTCGTGCAAAAGCGTTTTCAGCTCAATTATTAATCCACCGCCGAGACCCCGTTGAAGGTATAAGGACTCGATTTCTTTGCCTGATTTAATTGCCTCTATAACAGCACGAATACCGAAGATCAACTGGTTGGATTCGCGGCCGTCGCGGTGGTTTATTGGCATAATGTTAATAAAATTAAAGCGGCAAAAGTAGCCATATTAATTAACTTTAAAAGAAGTCCGAAAGTCAGTAAAGTCCGAAAGTCCGAAAGACGCTGCGAAAGACATTTCATGAAAAATAACTGTAGTTATACATAAGTTAGGTGACGCTGAACAATTATTGATTTTTTAAGAAATTAGCAAATTTTAGTTATTAACAAGTTTATTAGGGCTTGATTTTCAGGCCATAAAATACTTCTTAACAATCGACTGTTGATTTCCGCCCCCTAAATTTCCAGAAAAAACGGCATTTGCCGCAGCTTTTCAAAAGATGCTAATTGTTGATAAGCCGGTAACTTTTTGATATACTTTTGAGGCATGATTATGGAGAACGAGAACCAATACAGTAAGCCGAATACCGAAAGAAAAACCAGGTTTAGCCTCCCTGGCCCCTACACAGGCCTGGGCAAATTACCACCCCAGGCAGTCGACCTGGAAGAAGCAGTTTTGGGTGCTTTGATGCTTGAGAAGGACGCCTTGTCGTCAGTGATCGACATTTTAAAACCCGAGGTTTTTTATAAGGATAATCACCAAAAGATATTCCAGGCGATCAAACAGTTGTTTGAAAAATCTTCGCCGGTGGATATACTTACCGTAACGGCCCAGCTGCGTCAACTCGGCGAATTGGATATGATCGGCGGCGCTTATTATATCACTGAGCTTACCAACCGGGTTGCTTCAGCGGCAAATATTGAGTTCCACTCCCGTATCATTATTCAAAAATATATCCAGCGCGAACTGATCCGGATATCCACGGATGTGATCAACCTCGCCTACGAAGACACCACCGACGTGTTGGACTTGCTTGACCGCGCTGAAAAAAACCTGTTTGAGATCGCTCAGAATAATCTACGGCGCGACTCGCGCAAGATGGATGATCTGATGCATGAGGCGTTAAAAGAAATTGAAGCTCTTAAAGATAAAAAAGACGGCCTTACAGGTGTTGCGTCCGGGTTTACGGACCTTGACCGGATGACCTCCGGCTGGCAAAAATCCGACCTCGTCATCATCGCGGCTCGCCCCGCCATGGGCAAAACGGCATTCGTACTGAGCTGCGCCCGTAATGCGGCTGTCGATTTTAATAAGCCGGTTGTTGTGTTTTCGCTCGAAATGTCCTCGGTACAATTGGTGAATCGTTTGATCTCGGGCGAAACCCATATTGAACAGGAAAAAATACGCAAAGGCAACCTGGAAGAGTGGGAATGGGCGCAGATACACTCTAAGATACACCGGTTAGAGCAAGCCCCGCTGATCATTGACGATACCCCGGCCTTAAATATTTTTGAATTCAGGGCGAAATGCCGCCGGCTGAAATCGCAGCATGATATCCAACTAATCGTGATCGACTATCTCCAGCTGATGCAGGGCAAAGCGGATGGCAAGGGCGGCGGTAACCGTGAACAGGAGATTGGCAGCATATCCAGGGCACTAAAATCAGTGGCCAAGGAGTTGAATGTACCGGTTATAGCGCTCTCACAATTGAGCCGAGCGGTTGAAAATCGCCCCGGCGGCTCCAAACGGCCGATGCTATCCGACTTGCGCGAATCCGGCTCTATCGAGCAGGATGCCGATATGGTGCTGTTCCTTTACCGTCCGGAGTATTACGGGCTGGAAGTTGACGAGGATAATTTGCCCACACAAGGCGTTGGCGAGATCATCATTGCGAAGCACCGTAACGGCGAAACCGGCAGGGTAAGACTGAAATTTGTCGGCAAATACGTTAAGTTCACCGATCTGGAAGCGGATATGGGCGGTGCGTTCCAGCAGACAAATCCGTTTACCTCGCTCGCACCCTCAACCGAATTTGAAAAGCCAAGCAATTTTATTATCCGGCCGTCGCGAATGGATGATATGGACGATGAGCAGCCGTTTTAACTGACAGCAATAAAGAATTTTAGCCAGGCTAATGATTTTTCACCCGAAAATATTTTGCCCGATCGTTTTTATCAGCTGCTTCACGTTAGCAGCCCGGGCTCAAGTATTTGAAGAAGGTAGTTGGACGGATTTCAATGGGAGCATCGGCAATAAGCGATGCCAGGCTTCGCTTTACCTATTTAAAGACAGCACAGTTAAAGGGAATTACGTTTACAAATCCGACAGTGTAAAACAAAGGGTCTCGGGATACCTGCATGGAAATATCCTTTTGCTGACCGACTCCGTCAACAAAAAGATTGCTTTTAAGGGCATGGTCAGTACACCTCCCGATGAACTTCAGGGCACACTTACGGACAGTTCGACCGGTCAGACAAAAATGTTTGGTTTATATTCGATATCCAGCAATTCAGGAGATTATGGTAATCGGTATGCAGATTTAGGTGGGACGGAAGACGAAGTTGAAACTTTTGTCCGAACAGCGAAACGGGCAATATTAACTGGCGATAAACAATGGCTGGCAACGCATATACAATATCCCGTGTTACGTGTACTGCCAAAAGGGTATCCGATTGTGAAAAACGCAGCTTTATTTATCAAATATTTCGACCAAATTTTTACGCCGAAATTTAAGGCAAAGATCAAAAAGGATTATACGACCAACTTATTTACGAAAAATGGGGCGGTGATGTTGGGCGACGGAGAAATTTGGGTGAGCGGAACTGAAAGGTCAAAGGACTTCGTCATTATCGCTATCAACAAATAGCATTTGTTCCTTTAAAACAGCAACCCCAACCCCATCCCGGATTAAAGTTAATGACAATGGGATAGCGTGCCATACGCAACAAACGAAGCGGCATTTGAGCCAATGCACGGGCTGTGTTCCGTACGGCACGGCAAACTTTGTGTAATTTTTCTTCTACTGATGTTCGACCGCGATGGGGTTTATATCCGGAGCAAAGGATTCTTGCGCCGTAGGTGCAACAGGTCGGTAGCAAATAATCACCCTTGCAATTTTGCGCCGTAGGTGCAATACTTAACGAACTATTTATTCCAGCGGTTTAAAAATATATCGCTCGTCGTATTCGATTTCAAACTTCTTTAAAAAACTGTTTATATTCTTCCAGGAACGTCTTCTTTCGGTGATGTTCTTCCTGGTTCTCAATATAATTAGCCACGGGTTTTATTTGCGAACGTGAATAGGAAAAAGCGCCATAGCCTTCCTGCCACCTGAATGCTGAAGGATTGAATTTTTCTTTATTTATCCATTCTGAGGAATCGCCTTTAACAATTGCAAAAATTTATCCTATTGTCAGCGTAGCGTTGTGCTGTACCTAACGGCACAGGAACGGTTGGTTTGTTTGCTACCGACGTTTAACCCCGATGGGGTTTTGATTTTAACGTCAGCTGGGTTCCACGAGATCTCCTGGCAAACACCGCTCATCGGGGCATCCCGATCGTTATCGCAAGCGAACCACACAGCCCGAAGCCCTTGAACCCCTTTTTTCCTAATTTTTCGATTGCTAAACACGCTAAGTAAATTTTCAATTGGTACACCACAGGCCATCCTGTTAAAACAGCAGCCCCAACCCTATCCCTATCAAAATAAGTACCGGCGCTTTTACTTTTGTGAACTTCAGCAACACAAAAGTAGCCGCCAAAACCACGTAAGCAAGCCAGTTTAAGCCAAAAGGACGGGTAAGGAGGATCAACGCTGTCGCCATAAAACCAACAGCCACTGCGTTGATGCCGCTCAACGAGTTTTTGATCATCGTTATTTTTTTCAGGTCGTCCCAGAACGGTACGATGAATAAAATGAGTATAAGGCCGGGGGCATTCAGGCCGATGACAGCTACCGCGCTTCCGATTACCTGGCCAAAAATGCCGTGGCCGGTGTTGCCCATGCTTAATCCGCCAAGGAAAGAGGAAAAAGAGAACGTTGGTCCGGGCAGGATCTGCTGCAGCGCGTAACCGGAGATAAATTCCGATCCGGTGAGGTAGTGCTTTACCTCGACGAACTCGGTATAAAATAACGGAACCAGCACCTGCCCGCCGCCGAAAATGAGGATGCCGTTGCGGTAAAAGTTTTCAAATAAACGGATAGGCAAGCTAAAAGGAGATGTTTGATTTACAAGTGCGCCCAATGCGGCAAAAAACAGCAGGATACCGATAAAATAGCCCACTTTATTTGGATTGACGTTGGCAAACAAACGGATGCGCAAAGCGCTTTCCTGGGGTGGGGTTTCGAGGGCTGAGGAAATGATACCTCCCAGCAGGATCAGTATCGGGAAAGCATAAGCATTTTGCAGGATCAGCGTAACGATCAGCGATCCTATCGCCAGCATGGTATTTACCCGGCTTTTTAAAAACCGCGTTGCAAACGTATACGTAGCATAAGCCACTATGCCTACTGCCACCGGTTGCACAAAACGTAATATCTCGGTAAACTTTGATTTTGAGGCGAACATTTTGTAGCTGATGGCCGCAATGCACATAATAGTTGCGGATGGCAGCATCCATATCAAAAAGGTGATGATCGCCAGCCGCAGCCCTCCCACCTTCCAGGCAATACCTACCAGCGTTTGGGTTGACGACGGTCCCGGCAGCAGTTGCGCGAGGGCATTCAACTCTATCAATTCCTCTTCGGTGACATAACGCCGCTTCTCCACAAATTCACGCAACAAAACAGCAATATGCGCCTGCGGCCCGCCAAAGGCCGTGAACGTATAGATGACTACGTCGCGGAGAAAAAGGAGCTGGCGTTTTTTCATTTAGCTCATAGTTGATGGCGGGAGTTGGAAAAAGTGGCAGTAGCAGTAGCAGTTGCAGGTTTGATTTTGTTCATGGTTGATAGTTCATGGTTCATGGCCGAAGTCATCCGAAAAGCGGCAGTTTGTTTTGGTTCATAGTTCATTCCGCACGTGCGGATAGTTCATGGCCGGAAATTTCAGGACAATTCATAGTTTGGTTTTCAATACCAGGTGCCGAAGCTGCAATGAACCATGAGCTATGAACTCTTTCCACTGCTACTGCTACTGCAACTGCCACTGCTACTCTTCAATAAGTTCATCATAAACCGCCCTCAACTCTGCGAAAGCATGGTTATCATTCTTCGCCCGCGTCGTTTTCATGCCGGTTTCATAAATATTGATGGCATCCTGGCGGCGACCTAATGCTTCGTAAAGTTTGCCGAGGTGGTAATAAGTTCCGGTATAATCCGGGTGTTTTGTTACCAGCTCTTCGTAATAGGAGAGCGCTTTATCCGTTTCGCCGAGGCGCAAATATTCTGTCGCCAGCGCATATTTTAAAAACGGATCGCCCGGTTCTTTTTTTATAAATTCCAGCAGCTTTTCTAATCTGTTTGCCTGCATTTTAAACTCTGTCTTTTTTAACTAAATTTGCACAAACCTATTTGTGAGTAAACAACACCCCCGATAGCTTACAGGTACGTAAAAACTAAAAGCATAACAATGAAGATACTGGTTTGTGTAAGCAATGTGCCTGATACCACCACAAAAATAACTTTTACCGATAACAACACGCAATTTAATACCGCGGGCGTTCAATTTATATTGAATCCTTACGATGAGATTGCGCTGGCCCGCGCCATCGAGCTGACGGATGGCGGAAATGGCTCGGTTACCGTGATCAATGTTGGCGAAGTAAGCACAGAACCAACGATCCGAAAGGCCCTGGCAATAGGCGCCACTGATGCGGTAAGGATAAACGCCAAGCCGCACGATGCCTGGTTTGTGGCCTCGCAAATAGCCGCCTACGTTAAATCGAATCCGTTCGACCTTATATTGACAGGTCGTGAGTCGATTGATTACAATGGTTCGAAAGTAGCGGGAATGTTGGGTGAGTTACTCGACCTTCCTTCAGTTTCTATCATCAAAAAGCTGGACGTGCATGGCAGCGACGTTACCGTAGAGCGTGAAATTGAAGGCGGAAAAGAAGTTTTGAGTGCTCCCCTGCCCATCGTAGCTGGTACTGCCGAAGGTGTTGCTGAACCCAAAATACCCAATATGCGCGGCATTATGTCGGCACGTACCAAACCGTTGGTGGTTATCGAACCAGTTGCAGTAAGTACACTATCGAATGTGTTAGATTATGAAACGCCAAAGCCCCGCGGCCAGGTAAAACTTGTTCCCGCCGATGATGTTGCAAAGCTGGTCGGATTATTGCACGAGGAAGCAAGGGTAATTTAATTTTTATCGCTGATCTTATCTTATATACCATTATATGCCTGTTTTAGTTTATACGGAAAATGTGGAGGGGAAATTCAAAAAATCAACCTTTGAAATTGTTTCCTATGGCCGCGCAATCGCGGATCAAAATAAAACCAGCCTCGTTGCCATTTCAATCGGCGACGTAAGCAAGGAAGAATTGGCCGGCCTCGGCAAATACGGGGCCGACAAGGTCTTAAATGTTTCCAATGATAAGTTAAAAAACTTTATTAACCAGGCCTATGCATCGGTGATCGCCGAAGCTGCCGTAAAAGAAGGCGCAGAAATTGTAGTGCTTTCCAATTCCTTTTCCGGCCGTGGTTTAGCGCCGCGGATCGGGGTAAAGCTTGAAGCCGGTGTCGCTGACGGGGCGGTTGCGCTGCCCGAACAGGCAAACGGTAAATTCACGGTAAAAAAGACCGCATTTTCGGGCAAGGCATTTGCCAACGTGGAGCTTATTTCTGAAAAGAAAGTAATCTCGCTGTCACCGAATGCCTATAAAATTGAAGAAAAAGGCGCATCCGCTGCTATTGAAGATTTTGGCCCTGCTTTAAAACCCGGCGACCTGAAAACCGTCATCAAAGAGATTGTCCGTTCAACTGATAAAGTATCGCTGCCGGACGCCGATATCGTCGTATCAGGCGGGCGCGGACTAAAAGGTCCGGAAAATTGGGGAATGATTGAGGAACTGGCAGACTTGCTGGGGGCCGCAACGGCCTGCTCAAAACCGGTATCCGACGCCGGATGGCGGCCGCACAGCGAACATGTGGGCCAAACCGGTATTGCTGTCAGTCCAAATTTGTATATTGCAATAGGAATTTCGGGCGCGATACAGCACCTGGCCGGCATAAGTTCGTCAAAAGTGATCGTAGTGATCAACAAGGATCCCGAAGCGCCGTTTTTTAAGGTTGCGGATTACGGCATAGTGGGCGATGCGTTTGTGGTGGTTCCCGAGTTAATATCGGCGATAAAAGAATATAAAGCTTCGGCGTAAATAGGATTCGTTTGTGATGGGTAATGATATGAAGAAAATAAAACTGGATATTGTCGGGCTGTCTTACAGCCAGACACAATCCGGTGCTTACGCCCTGGTTTTAGGCGAAGTGAGCGGTCGCAGAAGGCTGCCGATCATTATCGGCGCGTTTGAAGCACAGGCCATCGCCATTGAAATTGAAAAAATGACGCCGAGCAGGCCGCTTACGCACGACCTGTTCAAAAGCTTTGCACAGGCCTACCATATCTCTGTAAATGAGATCATTATATACAACCTGGTCGACGGTATATTTTATGCTAAACTGATCTGTTCGGATGGTAAGCGATCCGTCGAGATCGATGCCCGCACATCCGATGCCATTGCCGTAGCCGTGCGGTTCGACTGCCCGATTTACACCTACGAATTCATCCTCTCTACCGCCGGTATCGTAATTGAAGGGAACGATTTTGTGTACCTGGAAAACATTAACGAAACTACCGAAGAAAAAGCTGCAGCAGCTGCAACAACCGGCGGGTATAGCACACTAAGCGTCGACGAACTCAAAACGCGCTTGCAGGAAGCCCTGTCGGAAGAATCATACGAAAAGGCGGCGAAGATACGTGATGAGCTGAATCGGCGGAAGGCGTCGTGAGGGTAGTGATTAGAGATTAGTTTATTAGAGATTAGTTGATCAGAGGTTAGTCAAAAAAGTCATCCCCAACATTGTTGGGGACCCAACAGGACATTTACGCTATCTGTTACTGACAGTTTCCCCTAATTCAGTTCCTGTTCTATCGACCCATCTATCGCCGCGTAGGAAGACTTAGCTTTAAAAACTTCGATTTCTTGACGGCCCCTAATCTCTACTTCCCAAATAATTTCCCTATTTTAACGCTCAAATTAATGCTCATCTAATTCAGCAAAAACGGCAGACTATGAATATTAAGTTGCGGTTGATCATCATGAATTTCATGCAGTACTTTATATGGGGAGCGTGGCTGCTTACCATAGGAGCATACTGTTCGCATAACAAAAACTGGTCGTTTGAACAATTCAGTGCGATATTCTCGACGATGGGCATATCCGCTGTTTTTATGCCCGCGCTCACCGGGATAATGGTTGACAGGATAATCAATGCTGAAAAACTTTACGGGATTTTACACATATGCGGCGGTATTGTACTTTGTGTCGTGCCTTTCATAAACAGTCCAGCGGCGCTTTTTTGGGTGATGCTCCTTAACATGCTTTTTTACATGCCCACAATATCGTTGTCAATCACGATTGCTTACACGGCTTTAAAAAATAGCGATCTTGATGTTGTGAAAGAATTCCCTCCAATTCGCACATGGGGAACAATCGGGTTTATCGCGGCATTGTGGACTGTAAGCATCAGTCACAATGAAACATCAGCAAACCAATTTTATATTGCGGGCATAGTGGCCGTCATTCTTGGATTTTATGCTTTTAAGCTTCCAAAATGTCCGCCGTTATGGAAAAAATCCGATAATCGAACACTTGTTGACGCCTTGGGGCTTAAAGCATTTACGCTTTTTAAAACGTCAAAATTTGCCGTTTTTTTCATTTTCGCAATGTTATTAGGCGCAGCTTTACAACTCACTAATGCCTATGGGACCACCTTTTTGCACGATTTCGATACTCCGCTATATAAAGACTCAATAGCAGTGAAATACCCTGCTATCATCATGTCGATCTCGCAGGTATCCGAGACGCTATTTATTTTGGCGATACCATTTTTTCTCAAAAAGTTCGGAATTAAATATGTGATGCTATTTAGTATGTTGGCTTGGGTACTTCGGTTCGGCCTTTTTGCCTTTGGAAACCCTGCCGGTGGCTTATGGATGATCATATTATCTTGTATTGTTTACGGGATGGCATTTGATTTCTTCAACATCTCGGGCTCATTGTTCATCGAAACAGAGACTGAGCCTCAGATCAGGGGTAGCGCCCAGGGACTATTCATGATGATGGTAAATGGCATTGGAGCGTTTTTCGGAAGCCTAATCAGCGGCTTCCTAATTGACCGCTTTTTTGTGTCGACCGAGCACGTCAACAACTGGCATGGCATCTGGCTTTCATTTGCCGCCTACGCGCTTGTGATTGCAGTTGTTTTTCCTTTTGTATTCAGGTACAAACACAATCCGGCAGTAAAGCTGGCTGTTGAGCCGCTATGATTTCCTGACGATTTTATATTGATAAACAGAAAAAGCAAACATCAACCAAACCCTATGAAAAAACATTACCGGCACGAAAACAACTGCTTAAACTGCGGCACCATTCTCGAAGGTAAGTTTTGCCACAACTGCGGGCAGGAAAATCTTGAAATAAAAGAAAGCTTTGGTCATATGATGAACCATGCCATCAGCGATTATTTTCATTTCGACCACCAGTTTTTCCATACCCTAAAACCGCTCCTTTTCAAGCCGGGATTTCTCACCAACGAATACATGGCCGGTCGCAGGGTGCAATACCTGCACCCGGTAAAAATGTATATTTTTATTAGTATCGTTTATTTCCTGGTGCTTTTTCAGCAAAAGAGTGGCATAGTGCAGGTGAATGCAACACCAACCAGCACTGCGCAGTTAGCCAAAGCGGTAAAAGCCGTCGAGCAGAACAAGTACATTCCGGCGGAGGCAAAAAAAGATGCTATAAAAGATATATACACAGATGCCGGCTACAAATCCGTAAATGGCCACTGGGTGCAGGATACCTCAAAAAAAGGGCGTGAGAAAGCAAGGGAAAATGCCCATATGGTGAACGCGACCACTACGGATACAACGTACGCGCAGTACCTGGCAAACCAGCAAAAACTACCTGAAGCAAAACGCGACGGCTGGTTTGAGCGGTATTATAACAAAAAGGCCTTCGCTCTGAACGAGCAACACATTGACGTGACGGATATTGTAGAAGACAGCATGAAGCATAATTTCCCTAAAATGATGTTCCTGCTGCTGCCGTTATTTGCATTGTTCCTGATGATCAGTTTTTACCGCAGTAAGAAATTTTATGTCGAACACCTGATCTACTCCTTCCATCTTCATTGTTTTATCTTCCTGTTTTTAACGGTAATCATGCTCATCACTTTTTTTATACCCGGAGGCCCGGCATGGGAGCCGGTCCGTGGCTGGCTTGCATTCGCGGCAACTTGTGGAATAACCTGGTATGTTTTCACGTCGTTGCGGGCGGTTTACCACCGCAGCTGGTGGCGAACGGTATTTAAGATGATCGGAATGGGCTTGATGTACATGGTTGCTTTTACAGTTGCCATCGTGCTCCTAACAATGATAACCATCTTTACCGCTGCATAATAAGGATGCAATTAAGGGTTACCAAAAGCCTCCAGCGCTTCCGATGGCTCGCCGTTGGAAGTAAACGCTCCCAAACCATAGCTTTGCCAGCCGTTGTAAGCTTCGGGTTCCCAATAAAAAACGCCAAGCCCGTTGCCGGCCGCTACTGAGTTCACCTTGGTAATAAGATCGGTTAAAAAGCTCCGGCTTGTCCCCGGCTGGTCTTCCTCCATCCCTACTTCAACCACCATGCAGGGTGTATTGTAACGGGCAACGAGGGCATTGATGTTGGCAAGGCATTCCGAATCATAAGTCTGCCAGTTAGTCGTTGATGGGTATAATGACATGCCTATAATGTCCCATTGGGCGCCGTTAGCCTTTAATCCGTCAAACACCCATTCAAAAAGGGAATTATTGTAACCGTTTGATACGTGCACAATAACCTTGGTGGTGCTGCTAACCGACTTAACGGCTTTATAGCCCTGCTCAACCAATGCGGCAAAGTTAGCCATATTGGAGGTTGCATTCCCGGTTGGCCAAAGCATGCCATCGTCAACCTCGTTACCAACCTGTACCCATGTGGGTGTGATGCCATGATTCTGCAGAGTGTCCATAACGCCGACCGTGTAGGAGTATAAGGCACTTTCCATTGCCGTAAGGCTAAGCGAGGCCCAGGCTGCCGGTGGGGTTTGGGTGCCGGGATCGGCCCAGGTATCGCTGTAGTGAAAATCGAGCAGAATGTTTAGCCCGGCACTTTTTGCCCGCTCCGCCTTTGCTAGTACATCAGCCGTATTGCACCAGCCTCCGGTCGGGTTAACCCAGGCGCGCAGCCTTATTGAATTCATGCCGATGCTTTTCATCAATGCGAACAAGTCCTCCTCGGTTCCGCTGGTATTGTAAAACTTAATTCCTGATGCTTCCATCTGGGTAACCCAGCTGATGTCGGCCCCTTTGGCGAACCCAGAGGCGACCGATGGCGGCGTATACGGGGTGGTTTGTGGTTGTGTTGGTGGTGGGCCGCTTTTATTTGAGCAGGAAAAAACAAATAACACACAAATAATGGTACAAATCTGAAACGCACTTTTCATATCACGGGTATTTATAATTGGTTAAGCCGAAAGGCCCATTACAAAGATAAAACAAGGATTTGAAAAATAAAATGTATAATGTACATTTATTTTAATCTGCGGGCATCCTGCCAATTTGTCAACCGGTTGTCTTTTGGAACGGCCATTGTTGTGTTACATTCGTCACAAAAACAATAACTCAAAAAATATAATATTATGCAAGAAAAAGGCACGATTTCGATCCATACCGAAAACATTTTCCCGATAATTAAGAAATTCCTGTACTCGGATAACGAGATATTTTTGCGCGAGCTCGTATCAAATGCCGTGGATGCTACTCAAAAAATCAAACGGTTAAGCGCGCTTGGCCAGTATAACGGCGAACTGGGCGACCTGAAGATCGAAGTGGCCTTTGATGAAAAGGCCAAGACCATCACCATTTCCGACCGCGGACTTGGGATGACCGCCGAAGAGATCAAAAAGTATATCAACCAAATCGCGTTTTCGGGCGCTACCGAGTTTGTTGAGAAGTTTAAAGAAGCCAAAGACGCAAACGAGATCATCGGCCGATTCGGCCTTGGGTTTTATTCGTCATTCATGGTGGCCGATAGCGTTGAAATACAAACCTTATCGTATCAGGAAGGCGCTGAACCGGCGCATTGGGTATGCGATGGCAGCACCCAGTTCGAGATAAGCGAAGGCACTTTGGCAGAACGCGGGACGGAGATCACCCTGCATATCAATGCCGATTCGGAAGAATTTTTAAGCAAATACAAGCTGCAGGAGATACTGGATAAATACTGCAAGTTTTTGCCGGTGCCCATCAAATTCGGCACCAAAACCGAGGAAGAAGAAGACGGTGTTGATGAAGAAGGCAAAACCAAATATAAATCTGTTGAAGTAGATAATATCATCAACGATACTAACCCGATTTGGACCAAAGCACCTGCTGACTTAAAAGACCAGGACTATCTTGATTTTTACAAACAGCTTTACCCCTTCTCGGAAGATCCGCTGTTTTGGATACATCTTAACGTGGATTATCCTTTCAACCTGACAGGTGTGCTGTATTTCCCGAAACTGAAAAACGATTTTGAGCTGCAGCGCAACAAGATCAAATTGTTCTCGCGCCAGGTGTTTATTACCGACGAGGTAAAGGACATTGTTCCCGAGTTCCTGATGCTGCTGCATGGCGTCATCGATTCGCCGGATATCCCGCTGAACGTATCGCGCAGCTTCCTGCAAGCCGATAGCAATGTAAAGAAGATTAACACGTACATCACCAAGAAAGTAGCTGATAAATTGGCAGACCTATTTAAAAACGACCGCCCGGCTTACGAGGAAAAATGGTCGGACATTGGGCTGTTTGTAAAATACGGTGTGATCAGCGATGACAAATTTTATGACAAGGCGAAGGATTTTGTACTCCTTACCAACACCAAAAAGGAGAATTACACCTTAAACGAATACAAGGAAAAGGTTGCGCCGGAACAAACCGGAAAAGACGGCAACGTGGTTTACATTTATACCAACGATCCGGCTAGGCAGCATGCCTTTATTGATTCGGCTGAAAAAAAAGGCTACGACATTTTGTTGATGAACACCCCTATCGACAACCATTTCATCGGCCACATCGAGCATAAGCTTGAAAAGACTTCGTTTAAGAGAGTCGATGCCGATGTCGCAGATAAATTGATAAAAAAGGACGATGCGCCCGAACATGTATTGACCGAAGAGCAATCGACCAAGGTGAAAAGCATTTTCGAAAAGGCGATTGCTAAACCCGCATATAAAATCGAAGTGGAAAGCCTGAACCCCGAAGAACTGCCGGTGACTATTACCATGGACGAATTTATGCGCCGCATGAAGGAAATGGCAGCGATGGGCGGCGGTATGGGTTTTTATGGCAGCATGCCCGATAATTATAAGGTGATCATTAACGGCAACCACAAACTGATCAGCCGTATTGCAAGCGAAGAAAATGAGGAATTGCAGGCGCAATTGAGCAAACAGGCTTTTGATCTGGCATTACTTTCACAAGGGTTATTAACCGGCGCGGAATTAACAGATTTTGTGAAAAGAAGTGTAAGTTTGATATGATAGTGAGTGGTGAGTAGTGAATGGTGAGTGGAGTAGTGAATGGGCGGTAGGCATTGGGAGTGGGCAGTTTGCAGGTTCCGTTAATTCATTGTCACCCACTTACAATTTTTATTTTTTTTCGGCGTTTTAATTATGTTAAGCCATTAGATATGAAACGTTTAGTAAAGATAACGCTGATGCTCGGCGTTGCATTTGCGACCGCAGGTATTGCCAGTGCGCAAAATTCAAAAGCTGATAAGAAGGAAAAGATAAAAGAAATGGTTGAAGGCAACCGCTATTTTTTTGAAGCCGACTACGCCGTTCCTCAACGTGGAGAGAGCCGTCAGCTAACGGATATGTACGACCTCAAAATATCAAAGGATAGCATCACAGCGTACCTACCCTATTTTGGCCGGGCTTATATGGCTCCCAACCCCGGCTCTGATGAAGGTGGAATCAAGTTCACCACTACTGATTTTAGCTACAACGAAAAGCAAGGCAAAAAAGGCGGATGGCAAATTTCCATCAAACCCAAAGACAACAACATGAACAACTGGCGCGATGTGCAGCAAATGCAGCTGGATATTTCAGCAGATGGCTACGCCTCGCTGGAAGTGATCAGCTCGCACCGCGACCCTATATTGTTCCAGGGAAGTATTGTGGCGAAGGAGTAGTACGTCCCTCCTTACGATTTATACAGGAAGAGTGGCAATAGCAGTAGCAGTCGAGGGGTTCATAGTTCATGGTTCAAAGTTCATGGCAACTGCGGTGTTAAGATGTTCAATTTTAAATTGGATTATGAATCGGTAGTGACTACGCTTACGCCGATCAAATGATAACAAACTATCAATTTCCATCCCTGAACCATCTCGCAGGCACGGGATCAAACATTAAATTAAGCTGCCACTGCTACTGCCACTTTTCGCTTAACGTCGGCTGTTAACCTACCCCCAAAGAACTAATTCACCACCGCGATGGCCATTCCGTCGTGATACTTCACCCCTACTGTTTGAATGATCGTGGCCGTCACCTTGTCATTCCCCGCCAGCATTTTATTGAAACGCTGCACACCTTTTACCTTTTCGTCCGCATGCTTTTCATCCAGGATATGGCCCTCACGCACTACGTTGTCCGCAACGATCACCGTCCCAGGCCGCGATAGCTTCAGCGCCATTTCAAAATACTCGGTATAAGGTGGTTTATCAGCATCGATAAAGATCATATCGAAAGAGCCCCCATCTTCCACATCCAGCTCATTTAAAATATCCAGCGCCTTCCCTACTCTGATATCGACAACCGTATCCAGCCCCGCTTTAATAATGCTCTCCCTGGCCACGGCGGCGTAATCCTTATCAATTTCAAGCGTAATAAGATGCCCATCTACCGGCAGCGCCCTGGCGAGCCATATGGTGCTATAGCCGCCACAGGTGCCTATCTCCAGTATTTTTTTTGCATTAGCCATACGCGCCAAAACCTGCAAAAATTTCCCCTGGTTGGCTGATACATTCATGGGCGGAATACCGGCTTTCTTCATTTGCCGCTCGGCCGACTTAAGCGCCTTATCTTCTTTGCCAAGCAGGTTTTCGATGTACCTGTCGACAGCTTTAAATAGTTTTTTACTCATGATGGTTAGGATTGGTATATGTTGGGTTTAGATTCCGGGCCGCTGATAAACAACTTTACCTCCCGAAATAGTCGTCAGCACTTTGATATCATAGATTTTCTCGGGATCGATGGTGGTGGGATCGTTATCCAGGATGATCATATCCGCGTATTCGCCAGGTATCAACCGGCCTTTTTTCTTTTCTTCAAATGTGCAGTAAGCGCCTCCATAACAGTAAGCCTTGATGGCATCTTCGGCGCCGATACATTGGTTGCCCCCTATCACAATCCCGCCGTCCTTAGTTTTACGGTTAACGGCGCTGCCCAACCGGATCATGGCCGGGTAAGGCGAGATCGGTGCGTCCGAGTGCAGGGCATAAATAATGCCCATGTCCATTGCCGTTTTGGTGGGATGCAGCATAGCCATCCGCTTTGCACCATAAACCAGCATCTTATCACCCAACTCGTACATATAACAATGGAATACCGGTATGATCTTGTCCTTTTTGATCTTATCCAAAATTCCCTGGTTGGTAATGCTGCAGTGTTCAATTCGATGACGCGGATCGGGCCGGGGATCAGCTTTCTGTGCTTTTTCCATTGCCGAGATCACCATGTCGATCTCCCGGTCGCCATTTGAATGAACGGCGATCTGCAAACCCGCCTTGTGTATTCTTAAAAATAAACTGTCCAGTGAGGCCTGGCTCCTGGCCGGAGGGATGCCGTAGTAATCCTTTTTCCCGGTAACCGGGTTTATCATATCATAAGGCTCGTACAGCCAGCAGGTCTTTCCGCTTAAGGAGTTACCCTGTATCACTTTAACTCCTTCAATTCTCAAATAAGGCGTATTGATATGCGCTATTTTCCCGGTGATCAGGTCATTGGCATACGGCGTGCCCATTAAAATATTAAAGCGCATTGGGAAATGTTCCGCCACCAGTTTACGGTAAACCACAACTTTTTCCGGCGTGGTCCAGGCATCGCCTATGCTGGTTACCCCGTTGGCCAGCACATCGTTAAAAAAGTTGCGAAACCCTTCCATCTCCTCGGCTTCTGTCGGCCGGGGCGGTTCGATGATCTTCTTCGACCGGTGCAAATACCCGGCGGCTGTTTCTTTACAAATGCCATCGGGTTTATTGGTGCCATGGTAACGTTCGAAGGCCCCACCGGCGGGGTCTTTGGTGTTTTCGTCAATCCCGTTAAGGTCCATCAGGTAGGAGTTGGCTGCCGACAAATGCCCGCTCACATGAGATATTTGAATAGGATGATCGGTGGATGCTTCATCGAGGCTGTCGCGGATGGGCTGGCCGCCCAGCTTTGTCTCATTATAGCCAACGCCCCTGATGAGCATACCCTTTGGGGTAATTGCTGCTTTCTTTTTCAGCAAAGCGATCAGGTTTCGCATGGACGTAACCGTATCGAGCTTCAATACGGCATAAGGCTCGTCAAATGTGTAGATGGCCGCCGGATGCATGTGCACATCGTTAAAGCCCGGAACAACGGTTTTGCCTTTAAGGTCAATTACCTTGGTACTATCGCCGATAAAAGTCCGGATAACCGCATCAGGTCCAACGGCCACAATATTGCCGTCAGTAATAGCGATGGCCTGTGCACGGTCACCTTTAGCTTTCAGCGTAACGATATTACCGTCCAGCAATACAAGGCTGGCTTTAGGCGTTTTGCCGAAGTTGATAAACAGGATCAACGCGGCAACAAGATATAAGTATTTCATTGGTCGGATTTTTTGTCACACAAACAGGAGCGGCACAGCCTCCACCTCAAATTTTTCGGGGTGAAAGATCAGCAGCCCGTTATTAAACTGGCAACGCGCAACACAGGGACCGTACAGCCATTGCAGTTGGTTATTCAGCTTGTATTTACCGAAAGGGTTGCGCTCGATGTGGTCTTCATTACAAACACTAAGGCCTTCAAAATGCATATGCCCCGAAAACCCCGTCCGGCAATTGTGCCGGCTGATAAACCCGAGGTGGTCGTGGTAAGCCGAGGCCTCCTGCGGGAAACAGGTCTTAACCCCATGCAGGTCCGGGTAGGCGAAATGCGAAAAAAACACCTTATGCCCGCCGTAATCCCTTACTTCAAATTCAGGCAGGTCATGAAGGTATGCCTTGTCGGCGGCGGTGATCAAAGCCGGCAGCTGAACGTCTTCATAAAGGAACACGTGGTTGTCGCTCAGGGCCTTCCGCTCAAAAAAATCAAGCTCATGCCAGTTTTCAGGAAACTCGAAATCGCCGCTGTAACGGGGTATCCTTTTGGCCTGGTAAAGGTCATTATTACCGATCACCACCACGCTGCAGTTAGCCTTTACCATGGCAATACATTCATGGGCGCTGCGGGTATCCAGGTAATGGTAGGTGTTTACCTTATAGCCGACTATATCGCCCAGGCACACCACCTCGTCGCATCCTGCCGCCTCCAGCAGCTCAAATGCTTTTTTTAGGGCCACTATGTCTTCGTGAATGTCGCCGATAATACCGATTTTCATTTTCTTACAACAAACTGTCCTTCAACACACCCCAATCCTGGGTTTTTTCAGCCGATAGTGGCTGTACGCCGTGCGTATAATCGGCGCGGTATTTACTCACGCCATCAACAAAAACATGCGACACCGAGGCAAAGGACCCTTTACTCTCAAAGGCTACCAGGTCCGCCCTTTTACCTATCTCGATACTGCCGGTTTCATGATGGAAATTCAACAGCGTTGCGGGGTTTAGCGAAACCATGTTCACAGCTTTACTCGGACTAATACCCTCGTCAATCATTTTTACCACACTGGCCAGCATGGTTGGGAAATGGTAGTCGCTGCACAGGATATCTGCCAGGTCTTCGTCCAATGCCTCCCAGCACGACAGGTTTCCGCAATGCGAGCCGCCTCTGTAGTAGTTAGGCGCGCCCAGGCAAACCCATAAACCAAGTTCCTTCGCTCGTCGTGCTGCCGCAAGGCTGGTAGGCATTTCCGAAAGCGTGGCGCCAAAAACCCGGCCTTCCTCCACATGTTCCGTGGTGGTATCATCGTGGCTGCCGATGATATATTTATCCTTAAATGCGTCAAGTATCGCGTGGCGGTTATTGATCTGTTTTGCTTTTTCAATTTGTACCAGGAGCCTGTCCAGCGCCTCTTCGCGACTAATAGAAAAAGCTTTCATTCGCAACACCACCTGTTGTTCCATGGTAAATTGCCGCTGCCCGGGGATCTGCTCATTATACACCACCATGTACAGACTTTCCAATTGCCGCATGGGCTCGAGGTAGGGCAATATGTTGTCCGTGTTCGGGTCGATCCGCGCATGCAGAAAATGGCGCACCAGCATGGAATGCCGCGCCCGGTCAATCTGTTGTGCCAGTTCAAGTGCTTCGCCCAGGCTGCGGTTCTTCCCTTCGTTATCGGAAAAACTTACCGCGCTAAATACAGTAGTGATACCGCAAGCCGCAGCGCGGGCATCCATAAAGTGAAGCGCAAAAGGCAAAGGGAATGCGGCGCTTGCACGTGGATAAAGCTCTTTTTCGAGGTAATCGGTATGAATATCGATACAACCGGGTATCAGCCACTGCTGTTTCATGTCGATACCCGACGCATAAAATTTATCTTTTATCACCGATGCGATCAGGCCATTTTCAATTTCGACCGTTCCGATAAAGTTTTCATGTGGGGTAACGATGCGCGCGTTGGTAAGGACGTGGGTGTTCATTTAAGCAGACGTATTTTTTACAGAAGTAAAAGTATAGCCCTATTGTTAGCATTCTATTAGGCATTAATAAGGCTAAGTTTAAATTCTGATAAGAATTCTAACATCTGTTTAACAGCTCAAAGGCGGATATTAGTTTTGTGTATTTAAAAACGAAAATGCTTGCAATCGTTGATTTTGATCCGTTTGACGCTGATGCCAAAGCCTGGGAAGACTATTTCAGCTATTACAATACGATTGCCAAAACCTCGTTATCACCCCGCGAATACAAATTTTGGTTGAAGGAAAGCCTGAAGGGCAAACAGAAAAAATTTAAACTCCTTTACAAGGACGATAGCCTGGTTTTGGTGATGACATCTTTTACCAAAAAAGATACTTCAGGCAATGAAATGCTGTTTATCGCCATGGAAACCATCCTGACGGAGCAATGCATTGACCTTTCAACAACCACTGCGAACACGATTCTCCAATTAATGGATGACTATCATTTCGGATCATTCAGGATCGCCACCGCGAATCCTTTGATCATCGATATGATCGGGTCTTTTAACGGACAAATCCTCAATAAAATCAACTTTTACCAGCTCTCCCGAAATAACATTAACCGGGAGCTATTAAATACATGGCAAAAAAATAAATACATAGAAACCGGGAAATTGAAATTAACGAGGTACGAATACGTCCCCGAAGGCTTATATAGCGAATATGCAGCGCTGTTGACCACCCTGATGAACGATATTGTGAGGACCGACAACCGGGAATATTTTGAAGAAACTGTGGAACGGGTGAAGCAAAAAATGGAGCTATTCAAAAAAAACGATGTAAAAATGCTCCTCCTTATGCTTTCAGACCTGAATGACATCTTGGTTGGTATGTCGATAATGCTTGTCTATCCCGGTTCGACAATTGCCAACCAGGAAATGACAGGAATCATTGGCAAATATAGGAACAAAAAACTCGCAGCATATTTGAAAGCTATGATGACCGAAGAAACATTCAGTCGTTTTCCCGGGGTAGAAACGATTGAGACCAATTGCTACGAAGCGAACAAGGCGATCATTCATCTAAACGAAACATTTGGCTTTGTGCCGAAAGAAACGTCGCTCCAATTTGAAGTAGATGCCGAACATGTCGTGAAGTTCAGTGGCGCTCAAGGAAATTGCTTTTAAAATTGCCGATAGTTTAAGTGTGTGTGTTTAAGAACGATGACGAATTTTTAACCACGGTCACAGAGAAGGCGCGGAGATCACAGAGGAAAAGTTGAGTTTTTATAACGGGATATTTTAAACGCGATTACCTTCAATGGCGCTAATTTATAGTGCTTCAATTAAAAAAACGGATAGGTGGCTTTAATTATCTCACAATCAATTCAAAACCGCACAACCGCATGTCCGTTTTTGTTACAATACATATTTAAGATATTGTATAATTTGTTATCTATCATTAGGTTAGCGATTTGGAACAGCGATTGACGTAATTGAACTACTTGAATGCATATACTTCCCATATCACCCCATACGACCTGGCCCTCCTGGGAACAATATTTATCGGGCTGACTTTTATCCTGCTGCTAGGATTCACCAAAAAGACCAATCGAGACGCAAACCGGTTTTTGGCGCTGGCTACGGCTACGGTTGTTTTGTCGATGGCAAGGCTATTGTGCATAGACGCCGGGCTATCGGCTTACAGTGCTGACTGGAGCCGGCTCCCGCTGCAATTTTCACTGGCATTAGGCCCCCTGATCTATTTTTATGTGCTCAAAATTACCCGGCCGGAATATAAATCCCGTTGGAAAGATATGCTGCATTTCAGTCCGCTGCTGGTGGAGTCGGGCGTTTTGGTATTGGAGATTAAGGAGGGCATCAGGACAGGCGCTGCAACTTATGATACGCTGATCTTTAAGGTGCTTAATCCGGCATTGCAGCTGTTGGCGGCAATTTCTGTTATCGCCTACCTGTGCTGGTCCCACGTGCTAATAGAGCGCTTTTATAAGGGGCTGAAATTTAATGAGCTGAGGGACAGGTACCGGTATGAGTTGCGCTGGCTGCATCGCTTACTCGCGGGTTTTGCCCTGCTTTGGCTGTTGTGGATACCTTATACAGCAGTGGATTATTTTTATTACCATAACCGGTCTGGCATATATGCTTACTATCCTTTGTATCTCCTGGTAGCGGTAATGATGACCTGGATTGCGGTCGCAGCCTTTTTAAGGCCGGAAGTTGGCGAACATGGCAAGGAGCCTTTACCTTCAAAACCGTCGGCATCAGGGGCACTGAGGCAAAAAGGTAGCTGGGTGAAGAAAGCCATGCAGGCTAACCCATACCATCAGGATCCCGATCTAAGTTTAAACGTTCTTGCCGAAAAGCTTGGCCTCACTCCTCATGAATTATCCCGGATCATCAATTCGGCGCTCAAAAAAAACTTCCATGATTTCATCAGTGAATATCGCGTTACGGAAGTTGCCAGGAAAATGCAGGACCCTGCTTACGATCACATAACCCTGTTGGGTATCGCCTATGACTCCGGCTTCAATTCAAAAAGCACCTTTAACCGTATTTTTAAAGAGGTGACGGGCAAAAGCCCGGTGGAATATAAAAATGCCCTGAAAAAAGAGCGCCCAGTTTATAAACTGGGGCGACACCCCCGGTTTGAAGCGGTAATTTCGAATCATGAAACCACCTCGATGTGGTCTCATCAGAAATTAAAGCGCAACTATATGTTTAAAAATTATTTCAAGATCGCCGTACGGCAACTCCGCAAACAAAAAATGTATGCGGCAATAAAGGTTGGGGGCTTTGCTTTCAGCATCGCGGCCTGTTTGTTAATTGCCTTATATATCCGTAACGAGATGAGTTACGATAAGTCATATCCTGACGCAAACCGTATTTTCCGTGTGCTGATTTATTACACGGATAATGGCACTGTTGGAAAAGGCCCGGAATGGCCGGCGCCGCTGGCGAAGACGCTTAAAGCTGAATTCCCGCAGGTAGAACTTTCAGGGCGCCTGTTCCCCGTCACCGGCGGGTTTGAATTACGCCGTGCAGACCAGGTGGAAAACAGCTACGAGGAAGGCGCCACCTTTGCTGACCAGAGCATGCTGGATATATTAAAATTACCCATGGTTTATGGCGATCGCGCGCATGCGCTCACCAGTCCGCTCACGATAGTCATCTCCGAAAGAAAAGCCGACAAATATTTCCCCGGGCAAAACCCGGTCGGCAAGGTTATGTACATTAATAAGGACAAAACCAACCCTTATACTGTTGGCGCTGTTATGGAGAACTTCCCGGCCAACTCGCACCTTCAATACGATTTTTTGGTGAGCCTGACCGGAAGGGAATTTGGGCCGGGTGAGCAAAATAATTGGGGTCAATCTAACTACCCCACTTATGTGCTCCTTAAAGCCGGGGTCAATGCGAAGGATTTCGGCCAGAAAATGACGGCCGAGATTGTTAAAAACTACTTCCTGCCGAGCATTATGAAAGGCGGTGCAAAAAACCCCTGGCAGCAGGCAGCTAAGATCAATATGGTGCTGCAGCCGATCACCGATATCAATCTCTATTCGTACGATGTACGCGACGGCCTTTCGCATGGCGATATCCGCTTTGTCTGGCTGTTTGGCGGCGTTGCGGCGTTTATCCTCATCATAGCCTGCATCAATTTTGTAAACCTGGCCACTGCAAAATCGGCCAACCGTGCTAAGGAGGTCGGTTTACGCAAGGTGGTCGGCTCGTACCGCAGCAGTTTGATCAAACAGTTTTTAACCGAGTCGCTGCTGTATAGCTGCCTTTCGTTTGTCATTGGCTTGGTGCTGGCCTGGCTGTTGCTGCCTTATTTTAATACGCTTGCCGCCAAATCGTTGACCATGCCCTGGGGCGAATGGTGGTTATTGCCGGTCATCCTGGTTTCGGCATTTGTTATCGGTATCGTTGCAGGTTTATACCCTGCTTTTTACCTGTCGGCATTTAAACCCGTGCAGGTTTTAAAAGGCACGGTGGCTGCCGGGAGCAAAGGCTCGGTGCTGCGCAACAGCCTGGTGGTGTTCCAGTTCACGGCATCCATCATGCTCATTATCGGCACTACGGTTATTTACAACCAGATGCATTATTTCCTTAACCAAAAAATCGGTTTTGATAAGGACCAGGTAGTGATCCTGCAAGGCACAAACACCCTGGGCGACAAAGTCAAAATCTTTAAAAACGAACTTTCCAAACTGACATCAGTAAAAAGCGTCTCCATCAGCGATTACTTGCCGGTTGGAGGCACCAACCGTAACGGCAATCCCTTTTTTATTGACGGCAGAACTAAGCTGGATGCCGAAGTAGACGGACAGTTTTGGCAAATTGATGATACCTATTTGAAAACAATGGGGATGAAACTGGTTGAAGGCCGTAATTTTTCATACAATATGTCCGACGATACAGCCGGCAAAACCGTTATCATCAATCAAACGCTCGCAAAAAGGCTCAACCTCAAACATCCCATCGGCGCGCGCATCACCAACGGTAATACGTTTACCGTTATCGGTGTAGTGGAGGATTTTAATTTTGACTCTATGCACGAACAGATCGCCCCGTTGGCGCTCCAATTCGGGGTCAGCCCTTCAATGGTGACCGTAAAAGTCCGGGGCGAGGATATGAAAAATACGTTGCAGCAGATCACCAATACCTGGAAAAGCTTTTCGCCCGATCAACCGATACGCTATACCTTCCTTGATGATCGCTTCGCCGCCATGTATGCCGATGTCCAGCGCATGGGCCGTATTTTTACCACGTTTGCCATACTGGCCATCATCATAGCCTGTTTGGGCCTTTTTGCCCTTTCCGCCTTTATGGCCGAGCAGCGCAGCAAAGAGATCGGTATCCGCAAAGTGCTGGGCGCATCGGTAAGCGGTATTACTACATTGCTGTCTTACGATTTTATAAAATTGGTAGCCATCGCCATCCTCATCGCCTCGCCTATAGCCTGGTGGGCCGTGTATAAGTGGCTGCAGGGCTTTGCCTATCACGCACCCGTACGTTGGTGGATATTTGCTTCGGCAGGCCTTTTGGCAATATTGATCGCGTTGATCACGGTTAGCTTCCAGTCGATAAAAGCTGCGATTGCCAACCCTGTAAAGAGTTTGAAGACTGAGTAAACAAATAGTGATTATTACAGGTAATCAAAACAATTGAAATTCGCCTGTTGCCCTAAAGCGCATGAACCGGTCGACTGTTATCCGGTGGTTGACGATCATTTCCGGCAGATCAGAAGGGTTGAAAAATTTGAGGTCCAGCGTTTCATCGTTGTCCGCTTTTAGCTCGCCTTCCCATTGATCACTGTAAAAAGCAAGTGAATAATTATGGATAACATCCCCGTTTGGATAAACAAATATTTCGCTTTCTACCGCGCTTGCAAACCCCCAGGGGAAAAATCCGCTTACGATCAAGCCGGTTTCTTCCCAAACTTCCCGCTTTACAGTTTCCGAAATCTCCTCATTTTCCTCCGGCAGCCCCGACGGCAACCCCCACTTTCCAACATCTCCCCGGAGTTGTAAAAGAATTTCGCCTTCATCGTTTTCCATGATAATGCGCATGCCAGGTACCTTCAGCATGCGGCTGCCCGTTAAGGCGCGAATTTGGCCGAAATAGCTTTCTTCAAAGGTCATTTTATCTGCATAATAATGATGTCCCTGCTTCCGTTGTTCCGGTATTGGGCAAGCCGATCTGCCAAAAACCCGGGCGCCTGCGCTATCGAAATCTTTTCAAAACCAATCTTGCCATAAAACTGATCAAGGTGCGCATAAGGGAGGCAGTAACAACCGGCCACATCTCCTTGTGCTTTAAGATAAAGGAGCATCGATAAGCCAATGCCCTTCCCCCGAAATAACTGTTTTATATACATACCCCGCAAAAGCATTACATCCTGTTCCATACAGATTCTAACCGCACCGATAATTTCGTCCTGGTCAACCGCTGTTAATACGCGATCTTCAGCGTTCAGCCCACCCCGGTAGCCGCATTCCGCATAATGGTCCGCCACGGCTGCATATTCTTCAGTGTTAGCCCAGCGGATAATCATCGGGTTCTTCTTCAATAATGATCACTTCGCCGTCGCGTAAGGCTTTAAACAGCCATTTATTGTCGATGCAGGTCTGCACTTCCTTACCTATCGCTTCCGATTCAAAATGATCCGAATCATAGTGCGGCAGCAAGCCGTAGTTGAATACGCCAAGACCTTCCCATATCGTTTCTTTATTTTCCGGGTAGGGAAAATCATTGGGTTCATCCACCCGCCCAATGTATTTCAGCGAATCGCAAAGAATGCAAATACCCGCGCTGTAACCGCCATATAAAAAGCCTTTCCGGTAACGCAACTCGTTAAAAACAACGTCAAAACCGCTTAGCCGCATCGCCTGCCTTAAAACAAAAGTATTCCCGCCACTTACCCAAAGCCCGTCTAAGGAGTCAATTTTTGACCGTAACGCTTCCGGTTTACCGAAATACTGCTGCAAATCCAGCGGTTCAGCCACAAACGCTAATTCGTTCAATTCCGTTATCTCCTCAATTTGACTACGCTCCCGTATAGACGCGTCAGCCCAGGTAAAATCCCTCGAATTGTTGATATGGCCTATCTTACTCCCGCTGGGCAGCATTTTGCGCAAACGCTCTCTTTCGTTTCCAAACTGGTAGGATGATAAATAAAATTTCATACCTGGTTAATTATCTGTCGTACTTCTCCGCGAACGCCGCTGCGTCAAGTTTTCTAAAATCGGGCAATGCCGCTATTAATTCCTCACGGCTCCAGTCCCACCAGGCTATCCGTTTCAATGCCGCTTCCGTTTCTTCGTTCACTCTTCGCCGTATCAGCCTGGCAGGGTTACCGGCAACGATGGTATAGTCACCGACGTCCTTCGTTACCACTGATCCCGAACCGATGATAGCGCCGGTACCTACCGAAACGCCGGGCATCAAAATGGCCCCATGCCCTATCCACACATCCGGCCCGATCACCACCCTGTGCTGGCTTCGCCACTCCGAAATCTCCTGATCGTCATCATCCGCCATAAAATGCGATTTGGAGCGATACGTAAAATGATGCAACGTTGCCCGCCACATCGGGTGATTGGTGGGATTGATCCGCACATGCGAGGCGATGTTTGCAAACTTCCCCACCTCGGCGTTAAAGACTTCTACATCCTTAACCAGGTAAGCATAGTCCAGCAGGTCGCTTTTAAAAACCTCGCAGCGTTGGCCCACCATCGTCCAGGCCCCCATCCGGCTATCTTTCAACAACGCTGTTTCGTGTATCCATGGCTCTTCGGTCATGGGCATCGGCCCCCGCCATGGATCGGCAAACTCACCGTGATTGATTTCAATCATATTTGCTGATTGTTATTTCGATATTCAAAATTCGACATTAAATTACGCAAACAATTGATCAATCAGCGGATCACCGAAGTTTCCCCTCCCCCAGTATCTTTCTCCTTAAATAATCCGATATCTTCTCCACCACTATCACCATGATAATGATCAAACTCACAATGGCCGTCACGTCTTTATAATGCAAAACGCTTTTTGCCAACTGCAACTGGAAGCCTATGCCACCGCCTCCAAATATGCCCAGCCCTATCGCAGCGCGGATATTCACGTCGAATGCAAATAAAAGGTTTGCGATAAGCGTCGGCAATATCTGCGGAATGATGGAATACCTGATCACCTGCATCCGCGAGGCGCCTACCGAAAAAATCGCTTCTGCCGGCGGATTATCCACATTCTCGATCATCTCCGTGAACAATTTTCCAAAATTACCTACGGTGACGATAACCAGGGTCAGCATGCCGGCAAACGTGCTTGGCCCAACCGCGATCACAAAGATGAGAATGACCACCAAAATCGGGATAACCCGCAAAAACGAAAGGACAAAACGCGCTGTTAAACGTATGGCCCTGAATGGCATGGTGTTGGAAGCTGCCAGGAAGGCGACAACCACCGCGATGACACCGCCGTACAGGGTGCCCAAAAAAGCCAACGACAAGGTTTGGAGGATAGCCATTGCCGTTGACGAATTATCCGAAAGCACGTGATAATTCGGCGGGGTCATTTCGCCCACCAGGTCGCGGACATAGTGAAACTCCATGAAGATCCCCAGCGGATTAAAATTGGTATAGATACAAGCCAGCGCCACCGCGACAACAACGATGCTGAACACTGTCATTTTTTGCCTGTATTTTTTTGAAGGGAGGGTAAGCTCAGCCGTGCTCATTTCAATGCACCCTCCATTTTAAGCTTCTTCCGCAAATAGTACGAAAGCTGCTCCGTGGCGAATACCATCGCAATGATAATGATCATTGCTGTAAAAGCCCGGTGATACTGCAGCATCCCGAAGGAGTAATCCAGCTCGTAGCCGACCCCCCCGGCGCCCACGGCGCCCAGCAGCACCGATAAACGGATATTGATCTCGAACCGGAACAAGGTATAGGAGATAATATTTGGAATGATTTGCGGCAGCACGCCGAAAACGATTACCTGGAGCTTATTGCCCCCCACTGATTCGATGGATTCGATCATCAAAGGGTCAATCTCCTCGATAATGTCGGCGAGCAGTTTGCCCAGCATCCCGATACAGCCCAGCGATAGCGCCACAACTCCGGGCATAGCGCCCAGCCCGAATGCGGCTACCAGTAAGATCAGGATAACGATCTCGGGGATCGACCTTTCTAAACCGATCAGGAAACGGGTGATCGCACGCACCCATGGATGGGAAAGATTGGAAGCCGCCAGCAATGCAAAAACAATCGACATTAAAGCGCCGAACACGGTTCCCAAAAACGCAATAACGATGGACTGCAGCGCCGGTTCCAGCATTTCCGAAAAAGCGCTCCAGTCGGGCGGGTACATGTTGCCAAAAAAAGCTATTCCCCGATACAGCCCTTCAAATAGCTTCCCGAAAGTCGCCCCGCAAATAATGGCCGCGCCTTCGGTCACCGCCAATAAAATAATAAGCGGCAGAATAAATTTCCTGTACCGCTTAAAACTATACATCCTTGCTTGCATCGCGCTTTATTTTGCTATTGCCGCCAAAAGGTGCTCCTGCTGCTCGATCAGCTCCAACTCTTCACCGTATATTTCCTCGAGGCGTTTGTTTGACAGCTTTGGGTCGCCATCGTAAATGATCTTTCCTTCTTTTATAGCGATTACACGCGAACAGTATTTGGCAGTCATTTCAGGCTGATGAAATACCCCTATTACAGGCATATGTTCCGAGAGCGGCTTGATCATTTTCATAATTGTTTTGGCATTGCTGGGATCGAGGTTCGATATAGGCTCATCGGCAAGCAATAGCGTGGGTGACTGGAAGATCGCTCGGGCGATGGCTACACGCTGCATTTCGCCGCCGCTCAGGTTGCCCGTCATCGAACCGGCCAACTCCGACATTTTGACCTTATCAAGCGCCTTCAAGGCTTGCTCCGCCTCCGTATCCGTAAAACCATAAAAAAGGCTCCTGAAGGTATTGATCTGGCCGAGCTTCCCGATCATCACGTTCTCGAGCGCCGACAGTCGTTTTACCAGGTGATACCCCTGGAAGATCACCCCAATCTTTTGCCTTACGCGCCTCAATTCCCTTTTGTTGATCTTGCAAATATCCAGCGGGCGGTCGTGTTCATCCCTGATGATCACCGAGCCCGAATCAGGTTTAAGCAAACCGTTAAGGCAGCGAAGCGTAAGCGTTTTACCCGCTCCGCTCGATCCGAGTATGCCAACAAACTCGCCCTTCTTCACTTTAAAACTGATGCCATCAAGCAGCCTTCGCCCGTTTGGCAATGTCTTGGTTAAATTCTTTACTTCCAGCATATCCTGTTCTGTTAAAATCGTTATTGCGCAACATTTATGTCTTTTATTCCGCGGGCTATCTTCCGCAGTCCGTTATACATCGAATCGTCTACCGTCATATAGCTCAACCCGTTTAGCTTTGGGTGATAAAGCTTGATATAGGCTGCAAAAACGTTGGGGGCGTCTTTGGCCAGGTTAAGATAGAGGTCCTGTATTTTTTTGACGAAGGCTTTATTGAGGTCATTGCGGGCGACGATGGGGCTCGAAACAATCGGGTCGGACTCCCAAAGGACTTTTATCTGTTCCGGCTTTAGCTCCCCGCCGCGTTCCAGCTTTTGAATTCCATATTCCATCGTTGAACAACCTACGTCGATCTTGCCCGAGGCTACTGATAAGATCGATGCCGGGTGGCTGCCTGCAAAGATCACCTGCTTAAAGGCGCTGTCGGGGTTCAGTCCAAGGGTTACGAGGTAAGCCCGCGGGATAAGGTGCCCCGATGTCGACGCCGGGTCGGCAAAGCAAAGCGTGAGGCTTTTAGCCCTCGCCTTCACGTCAGCCATGCTGTTAATACGCGTGCCGGGGTTAGTAATAATAACGCTGTGGTACATCGTCGGTTTACCGTCTTCCCCAAGGGAGGCAATGGGCGTTATATCGTGGGTTTGAGAAGCCAGCACATAGGAGAATGGGCTTAAGTAAGCGATGTGTGCTTTTTTTGCTCTTATGGCTTCGATTACGGAAGTATAATCAGTGGAGAACGCATAGCTCACCGGCATATCCAGCTTTTTTTCAAGATACTTTCCCAATTCAGCCATGGCTGATTTTACTGCCGCCGGATTATCGCCGCCCGCATAAATAGCGATCACCAATTTGCCGGGTACGCCGTCTGCATCCAGGTCAGCACTGTTTTTGCAACCGCTCACCAGGATCATTAAAGCGGCGAAGAGGATAAGTGCGTGCGTTTTCATGGGACTTTCAGCTTTTATTTGGTGTCTCTCAAATCTTTTATGCCGGCCGCTATTTTTCGCAAACCGTCGTAGTCCGAGTCCTTAATGGTGACGAAAGTTGCCGTTTTTGCCGTCGGCAGAAATATCTTTATATATTTTTGCAGCAGCTCGGGTTCCTCCGTGTTGATGGAGAGGTATGCATCCTGGATTTTTTTTGCGAACTCCTTATTAATGTCGTCGCGTATAACAATGGGCTGCGCGACGATCGGGTCAGATGTCCACAGCACGCGGATATCGCCGTCGGCTATCATTTTTTGCTTGGTCATCAAACCAAACATAATGCTGGTGCTGCAGGCCACGTCCACCTTGCCGGATTTTACCGCCAGTACCGCGGCCAGGTGATTTCCTGCAAAAATGGTCTGCTTAAACGCGCTGTCGGGATTTAAACCAATGGAGTTGAGATATGCCCGCGGAATGAGGTGCCCGGAAGTTGATGCCGGGTCGACAAAAGCAAAAGTCAGGTTCTTCGAGTTCGCCTTTACATCGGCCATGGTTTTAATATTGCCATGTCCGTTGGAAATGATCACGCTCCGGTAAGTGAAAGCTTTTCCGTCCTGCCCCAATGTAACCAGGGGGTAAAGTTTCATTTCGCGGGTCGCTATTATATAGGCAAACGGCGGAATGTCGGCCATGTCCACTTTTTTTGCCTTCAGGGCTTCTATAACACCGGTATAATCATTCGTTTGGATCGCTTCAACCGGGATACCCAATTTCTTCTCAAGGATTGCCCGGATCTTTTCCCGCACTTCTTTTATTTGGTTGATATTCTCCGCCTGGACGTTGGCTATCACCAGCTTCCTTGGTATACCCTTGCTATCGAGGTCGCCGGGGCTACTGCATGACGCCAGGCAATATACCGCCAGCAACAAGCTAAGAATCATTATCCGGAACTTCATATTCTTTTTTTTTATTTAATGAAATTAACCCCCTGTCAGACTTGCGAAGACTTACGAAGTTTTGAAAACTTCGTAAGTCTCACCGCCTCAATTTTGCCTCAGTCCCACGCCTGCTTTGAACTACGAGCCGTCTTCAGCTTTGGTCTTTCAGCTTTAAGCTTTCCGCTCAGTGAATCAACCTCGTATCCTTCAAGCTCGCTGCCATTTTCCTGATCGAATTAAAGTCGGAATCGGCGATCGCGACATATGTTAGGTCGGCCGGCGGAAATGCATAATAGGCCATAATATAATCATGAAATGCCTGCGGTTGCTGCTTTGCCATGGTGAAATAATACTGCTGAATTTTCCTTACCAGGTCTTTATTAATGTCCTTCCGGATCACCACCGGGCTACCTGTGATCGGATCCGACGTCCACAATACCTTCAGCACACCTTTTTTGATCAGCCCTTTTTTTACCAGGAAGTCGATCCCGTATTCATCAGTAGCACAGCCGACATCTACTTTGCCCGCAGCAACACTCAATACCGCGGCAGCGTGACTTCCCGCAAATACCGTTTGTTTAAAGGCACTGTCAGGATTCAGGCCGATAGAATTCAGATAAGCCCTCGGCACCAGGTGACCCGATGTCGATGCCGGATCAGTAAAGCAGAAGGTAAGGTCTTTTGCATGCGCCTTAACATCAGCCATGCTATTCAAGCCCGACGATGTCCGCACATAAATATTGCTATGATACATGTAAGGCTTGCCCTGCAAACCTATTACCGCTATTGGGTCGATATCTTTATATTGGGCGGCCAGGATGTATGAAAATGGGCCCAGGTATCCCATGTGGATCTTTTTGGAATGAAGGGCCTCAATAACCGCTGTATAGTCGTTGGTCACCAGCATCTTAACCGGCATGCCCAAAGCCTTTTCCATGTTTGTCCGGATGCCGTCCATAATCTTTTGGGTGTGGCCGGGATTTTCTCCGCCAAATATCCCGATCACCAGTTCTCCCGGAACGCCCTTATCATTCAGCGCCGCTTTATCCTGACAACCAACAGCTGTGAAAACCAGCAACAGGATGAATAACTTGATAACTGGTTTCATGCTTGGTTTTCAACAGTGTTTGTCCAGGAAAACTTCTAAATTCAGCAGATCGTCAAAATTGTTTTCCAGGGTTTCGCGGTCCCATTCCCACCACGCGCTGGCCAGCAGCTTTTCGATGGTAGCATCGTCAAAACGTTTTTTTATAACTTTTGCAGCAACCCCTACCGCGACTTCGTAAGGGCCGATGTCTTTCGTCACCACCGCACCCGAGCCTATCACCGCACCGGTACCGATGGTGACGCCCGGCATAATCACCGCGCCATGTCCTATCCATACGTCATGGCCTACGGTACATTTATGGTCGCGCCGCCATTGAAAAAATTCCAGGTCATCTTCTTCGCCCAATTGATAATGCTTGCGGCGGTAGGTCATGTGGTGCTGGGTAACCCGCCATTGCGGATGATTGCCCGGATTTATCCGCACGCTATTGGCGATAGAGCAATATTTTCCTATTTCCGAGTAGATGATCTGTACATTGCCTGCCGTATAGCTGTAATCGCCGAAGGTTGATTCCACCAGCCAGGTATTCGGACCCAATGCGGCCCATGTACCAATCGAACTGTCCCTGATTATACAGCTGGGATGGATATAGGGTTCCTCCCCCAACGTGCGTTCCTTTTTTTCTTCGGTTACCGGCGGGTATGCTTCAAGGTATGCCATATCAATATTTGTTTGATTTTACAGTTTAAAATCAGGATAGTCATCCCGTTTAATAAACTCCGCCAGGTGATGATAGCGGCGCAGGCCGGCATTCGCAATGTTGAAAAGGAGCTTTTCCGAAAGCAAGGCTTCGTTGATTTCGCTTACAACGATGGCGAGCTGGTCTTTTTGATTTTTATTGAGGCTATGTTCAATATAAGCCAGCGTGATATGGCCTATGAAAGGGCGTGTCATCCGCACATCCAGCGCGGCGAGCTCATGGTTACCATAAAATCCGGCCCTGAAATTCGTTACCCGCTGATAAGCTGCTTCATCCTCAAAAATACCCAGCATGCCTATAGCGGTGCCGAATATGCTCAATCCGATCATTTTCATAGGTAAGACCTTGCCTTCGCCGGATGATGCTATTTGGTCAAATGCCTGTTCGACCAAAACGGGGTATGCTGCTTCAAGGCCGGCATATAAAATGTGCTGTTTAAAACGGTCGGCTGATAAGGTATTGGCAATTGTTTGATGGAAGCTATCCGGGGGCAACAGGTAAAACCCGTAACGCGGCTCAAGGTTATATTTCAACTCTTCCTGCACCGAGATCAACCGGGCCAGCAGCGGCGCGTTCCCTTCATTTTCACTCAGCATGGATACGACGGCAAAACCTTCGTACTCCTGCGGCTGCCATTTATTTTGTTGAAAAACAAAATTGCCGGCCGGCTTGGTTTTCAAGGCCCTTTCACGGTTTCTCGCGGCGGAGACCTCGTAAAGCTGCCTGTTTGTATAGTCGACAAAGGGCAAATCGCTCATAGTCGCTGTTTCGATTGTGGCTGTCTTATAATTCATTGGTTACATGTACATTATGGTTCAACCTATCCCGCTCGTTATATAATTTTTTATAACTGGCCTGTGCAACAACGTTCCCCTGTACGATGGTATGCGTAACCATCGGCAGGCCATCAACTAAATTAACCAGCAAAAGGTCTGCGTCTTTGCCTGCTTCAATGCTGCCGGTAAGGTGGCTGATGCCGGCCGCCTTAGCCGCGTTCAGCGTAGCTAAGTTAACAGCTTCGTGTAAAGGCAAGCCTTCCTCATTGTAAAGTTTAAATACCGAGTGCAAGATCGATGGCGGATAATAATCTGAGCACAGCGTGTCCACGGCGCCATTTAACACCGCTTCTTTCATGCTTAAGTTCCCTGATAGCGAGCCGCCGCGCAGGATATTCGAAGCGCCCCCTACCACATGCATGCCCAATCGGGCGGCGTGCTGTGCTGTTTCCATGTTGATGGGGAACTCACAGATATTTACCCCTATCCGGTGAAAATAATCGACCTTCTGTGTCGAATCATCATCATGTGAGGCGACAGGGATATTCAGTTTTTGCGCATGGCTGATCAACGCTTCCAGCCGCTCGCCTTCAATGATGGGCACGCTGGTCCTTTCATCGTACAACCGGAGCGCCTCTGCTTCCGACCTGCCCATTTTTATAGCATATTCTATAAAATGTTCCTTGGTCAGCTGCCCCTGCCCCGGGGTATGGTCCATTACCGAAAGCAGGTCTACATAACCCTTATCCATCAGTTCCAAGCAGGTATCGTATGAATTGACGCCCGATAGCTCGAAACGCAGGTGTATTTTATTGTTCAGTAAAGTGCTGCCGTTTGCCGCGCGGTGAACGGTCTCAAAAACCTGGTTACGGCTATACTTGCTGCGCGAATGCACCTCGGCCATGTCATACCCTAAATGCAGCGAATGATACACCGTGGTGAAACCGCAGCCGCTCATTTTACGTTCCAGCTCTCTGAAGGCTACCGCAATAGGTATATCGGCTCCCGTCCGGGGAACGATCTCGGCGTCCATGGCGTCGGTATGGATGTCAATAATGCCGGGCATCAATATTGCTCCCGCTGCATCAATTACCGTAGCGCCAACTGGTTCATCAACCTGCTGCGCCACCTGTTTAATTATACCCTGCTCAATCACTACCGATGCGCCATTCAGCACCTCGAAGGGGGTAACCACGGTTGCGTTAGTAATAACGATTAAACTCATTCTTTTTTAAATATTTATTAATTAGCTTCAACTACTGCAGCGTCGTTGATCTCGCCCAAATGCAAATGCAAACGCCTGTCGACCAGCCGGTCCAAAGTGTATTCATCGTGCGATATGCAAAGCACCGAAGTGCCATTCTTTTTTAGGTCGGATATCAGGTCAATAACAACGTCCTTTGTTTTGGCGTCGAGTGAAGCGGTTGGTTCATCTATCAGCAAAAACCGTGGCCGGGCAATGATGGCCCGGGCAACATTGATGCGCTGTTGCTCGCCCCCGCTGAAAGTTACAGGGAAGGCATCCCACAAGTCGGTTGGCAAGCCAAGCATTTCAAGCATGCCTTTCGCGGTTTCGCGCGCCTGCTCCTTATCCTTTTCTATCCTGAACAAATTTTCGCAAACCACATCCACCGCCGATACCCGCGGGATGACACTTAAAAACTGGGAGCAATAGGTGATCTCTGATTTCCGCAGGTCAATAACCTGGTGGTCATCGGCGGTTGCCATATCAATTGCACCTGCCCGCGACGCGTAAATGATCTCTCCAGACGATGCCAGGTAAGTGCGGTAAATACATTTCATGAGGCTGGACTTACCCGAGCCTGATTTTCCCGTCAGACCTATGATCTCGCCCTCCTTCATCGCAAAGTTGATCTGCTTAAGCGCCTCGATCTTTTTTTCATTAAGGATGTGCAGGTTAAACACTTTACTCAGATCATTAACTTCTAATATGTTCATAGGTGTTTTTATAATAATGAGCTTACTAATAGTTGCGAATAGGCGTGCTGCGGGTCTTGCAGGATCTGGTCAGTCAGTCCGCTTTCCACTATCCGGCCGTTTTTCATGACGATGGTGCGGTCGGTGAGCATCCGGATAACCGAGAGGTCATGCGACACCACGATCATCGCTATACCCAGCATATTCTGCAGTTCGCGGATCAGGTCGAGCACCCTGGCTTGTACCGAAACATCCAGCCCGGTAGTTACTTCATCCAAAAACAGCAGCGGCGGGTTATTAGCAATCGCTTTGGATATCTGCACCCGCTGCTGCATGCCACCGCTGAAGGTGCCCGGCCGGTCGTCCATACGTTGCACAGGTACTTCGGTTTTCTCCAGCAAGTCGTAAGCCCGGCCCCTGATGTTGCCCACATGCATATTCCCCGCCATGATCAGTTTTTCAGCGATGTTCCCGCCCGAGGAAAAACCAAAGTTCAGGCCATCGCGGGGATTTTGGTACACCATTCCCATCAGGTTATTGCGGATATAGCGTTTCCGCTGGTTCGATTCCTCCAGTATATTGATGCAGCCGTCGTTATAAGGTTTCAGCCAGGCTGCACCGCCGGTTTTTTCAAGGTCGAAATAGAGCATTTTTACTACAGTGCTCTTGCCCGAGCCGCTCTCCCCCACAATACCCAGCACTTCACCCGGGTAAAGGTCAAAGCTGATATCGGCACAGGCCACAATGCTGTCGGTATCCGGGCATTGATTGGTATTAAAAGCGGGGCCGGTGAGCGCCAGGGTATTTTCACCGGGGTCGCCGTATATTTTTGTCAGGTTGCGCACGCGCAGCAGCCAGTTATCCTCTTTCCACGTCATATGCTTCCAGTTGGTCGATGTATTTATTGGTGTATTGATGGGTTTCTTCCTCGCTGTCGATCTTGTCGAGGAAATTGCTGTCGCTGATCACGTATTTCTGTGAGCCGTCATCGGCGTACAGCTCATCCAGGAAAGCCTTTTTAAAGCCGGTTTTATAGCAGGCGCTTTTGCTGAAGTCTTCTATCTCAAAGTTTACGTCTTCAAATTCAAGTGGCTCCACATCTGTATAAGGCGGTACCGCGTAAAGGCGTTTCTCTCGTCCTGCGCCGAATAAGAACAGCGTTTTGGCCTGGTGCAGGTTCGGCGTATCCCAGCGTGGGATAGGCGACGGCGACATGATATACCTGCCGTTTACCATTACAGGATAACCAGATCCCTGCATAATGGCGCCGTAACGTACATACGCCTCGTAGAGGGAAACCCACATTTTGGAATAATCAGCTTCGGCATGCATTTGCAGCGTTTTATACTCGTAGCGCTCAACCATCCGCAAAGGCTCGGGCAATGGCACCTGGAAAACAATGATCTGGTTTTCGTTCAGTTCCTCCTCCGTAATGCGGTGGCGGGTTTGCACCAGTGTGGCTTTGGAGGTGTCGAAAGTGGTTTCGCAGCCGGTCATTGCGTTTACGAACTCGCGCAGGTTGCAGGCATTTACGCTGGCGTCGCTGCCCTGGTCAATGATCTTGAACACATCGCTCCGGCCGATAAGCGCAAGCGTGATGTGAAGGCCGCCTGTTCCCCACCCGCGAGAGATCGGCATTTCGGGCGACGAATACGGCACCTGGTGACCGGGTATGGCTACCGCCTTGAGCAGCTTGCGGCGAATTTCCTTTTTGGTGGATTCGTCGATAAAGGCAAAATTGTATTTATTGGAAAATTTGATATTCTCAACCATGGTATATGATGTTTAAACCGATGCCAGTTGCCGCCAGGCTTCCGCTTCAAGATTTGCTTTTTTGCTACGCTCAACCGATGCGCGGGTATTGCTTAATATAGACTGGAAGGTTACATAGTGCGGCAGCTTAAGGTGATTGGTAAAGCCCATCGCTTCAACCCCTTCGGTATGGTACAAAACAAATTCCTGGTCGTTTGCGGGTGCGCCCAGCTCGGGCCTGCGCATAGCGCTGTCGAGGGTGCTCATGCAAATAACTTTGGTTTCGTTATGGCCAAAACACAAACCATAACCAATGGTAAAGTATGGCGGCGTATTTTTCTTGCCAGGCTTGCTGCCGGTTACCATTTCGCACTCGGTCACTTCAATTTTACCGATGTACCGCAGCCTGCCGCTCGCATCTTTTACCCGCAGGGGGACAGTTCCATAGCGCAATTCACCAACCGTCGGGTGTACGCCGCCGAAGCCGCGCTGGCTGCTGTAACCTAAAGCCATAAGGCCCCCTGTTTCGGCACGTGCCATCATTTGCAGCCTCGCCGAACGCGGCGCAGGAAATTTGATGGCCTCGCGGGTAATGTCGACCAGCTTCCGGTCATCCGAAGGATCTATCGGTTTCAACAGCCCTTCATTTTTCAGCAGGTCAATTACCTTACCGAAAGAATTGATCTCCTGTAATTTTTCCGGGTCGATCTTTGCGTCGACCTGTTCAAGGAATAAATGGATATCGGCAGTGGTTTCAGTTGCCTTTGCGGTGTCGAGCGTCCGTTGGGTGTAATCACGTGTCGGCCCAAGCACCTGCCCGCCGGGTATTTCGCGAAAAGATGCGGATATCTTGCGCCTTACGAACATTTCCCGCGTATTGATCTCTTCCGTATAATAATTGCGCTGCAGCGTAGTGCGGAAGGCCCGCAGGATAAATGCCGCTTCGTACACGTCGCCCTCTGCCTGTTTCAGGGCGATGGCCGCATATTCAGGCGCATAAATACCGCCTTCGCCCATTACCTTGTCAATAGCAAGCCGCATTTGCGTCCTGATCTGTTTAACGTCGATAGGCGTGGTATTATCTTTTACGCGATAAAATTCAGCCAGCTCACTGGCATTATGAATGGCTTCGGTACCGCCCTTTACTGCTACATAACCCATACTCTTATATTTTAAAGATTAAAATGCTCAGGATGCGAAAAACTAAAATTATTGCTCCGCGGAATGCCCAGTATGTTGTTGTACCGGTCGGTGATCACCATGTCAATGCCCAGCGGATATTCGGAATTGCTGTCTTTGATGAAGTGAAGCAAGTCGGCATTAATGCCGCTTACATATACTTCGGCTATGCCATTTACACCCGGCCCCTTTAAGGTAAACTTTCGCGAATTTCCATGCGGCTTGTCGCTGATCAATTCGCATGAGATGATCAATGTCGTGCTGTCCTCCGGGTAAGTTGCCGTTCCGTTACGTGCCCCATACAGTTCTTCGCCAAAGTAATCTTCCGGTACAAAAACGTAATCGGCAACACTGGGATCAGCCTGCTGCGACGCCGTATTTATAAGCAGGTAATCAGCAATCTCTCCGGCATTTTCGCCGGTAATGCAGTGGCTCACGTCGGCATTCAGCAAGGCGAAGCCTGTAAGCGCCGCCCCCTGGGTAATGCCTTCCGGGGGAAGAATGTCCACCAGCGGGTATGTATTGATCTTACCCGGCCTCGACATGCTGTCGAGCAGCAAGCGGAAATGCTCCTGGGCGTCAAACACTACGTCGTAATTCAGTTCAGTTTGCATATTATTCCTCCTCCATCAATTTAAAGTCAACCTTGGTGCGCATGATCTGGTTATATTCCAGCTGTGCGGCTTTATTAATGATGCTTTCCTGTTCAGCTAAAAAAGCTTCAACGTAGCTAAGGTCGGCGCCAGGCAATTGGGCCAGGGCGTCAATAAAGGCGATGCAATAGCTGCGTACCGGCTCGTCACCCAGGCACACGCCATACCCGCGCTGTCCGTGAATCAATACCTCGCACTCGGTGGTCAGCGCTTCGCCTAAATAAAATTCCTGGTGCTCAACCGAATCCGCTGCCTGAATCATCGTCATACAAACTGAAGGCGCCTTAGCTATCTTTGCTTCAAATTTTTCCTCCAGCGAGGCAACAAAACGCTCCAGCGGCTCCAACTCACATTCGCATAATATATAATCCCTGTTTTCCATTCGTTCAGTTGGTTTGTCCAAAAGTAGGCGGCAATTATTTGGAATTAATTAGTGAAAAAATATATTTCTGTTAGGGTATGGTTAGGAGGAATAGAAGCTTTCATCTTAAGGTCTGTAGATGATTTTTGATTTACGATTTACGAATTACGAATTACGATTTACGATTTTGGAGTTGGTCTTTTCAACGAAATCAGAAAAATCAGTTGAATCAACGGTTCAGAACCGCCTCGCTAAACCTATATCCAACCGATCGAACCGTCTCAATAGCCTCTTTGTAGGGTCCAAGCTTTTTTCGCAGTCCGGCAACCTGCACATCGATCGACCGCTCGGTAGCAAAATATTGGGCGCCGTTAATTTTCTCAATGAGCTGATTGCGCGAAAATACCTTACCGGGATTGCCGGCCAGCAGTTCCAGCAGCTTAAACTCGCCGATGGTCAGTTCAAGTTGCTCATTGTCTAAAAAAACTTTATAGCTAACACGATTCATTTTTAAGGGACCGCATTCAATGATGTCGCGCATTTCCTTTTTATTGCGGCTAACATCATCTGATGAGCTCCTTTTCAATATCTTTTTAATACGGCTAAGCAGTTCCCGCATCCGGATGGGCTTCGGCAAGTAGTCTTCCGCACCCACTTCAAGCGCCGTCACCGCGTCGATTTCCTCATTTTTTCCCGTCAGCATCACCAAAGGGATATCCTGGGTCGACTGGCTCATCTTTAAATTCCGGCAAAGTTCCAGTCCGTCCATCTCGGGCAGCATCCAGTCGGTTACCACCAGGTCGGTGTTGTCTATATTGATATACTTCAATGCATCAACCGCATTAAAAAATATTTTAACCTCGTATCCATCGTTAACAAGATGGTGCTTCAGCATCTCAAGCACATCGTAATGGTCATCGATCACTACCAGCCGATTTTTCTTCATGCTACCCGGTAAATTTGTTTACGAGTTTACGATTCACATTTAAAGTACAGTTTAGCGGAATGTTAATTGCTAATGATTTTCGGAGGATTTTAGGTTAACCCACGGTTAAATTCATAACCCACTAATAACATGCTAACACATGGCTAATAAACTCATATTAAATCGGGTTAAACCAAAATTAGATTACGCTGGTAGTTTAGTATTTGTAAACAGCTAAAATTAAAATGTGGCCGCCCGATTCCATAAATTGAGACCGCTTTTAATCACTATAAAAAGGTTCTTTGGTGGATTATGCAGGTTCTGTTTGGCTCGCCAGTCCACGCTGCACACTTAACAAACAACTAATCCCTTCCTAATAAAATCCGAATGAGGATTGAGCAACTTCGGGGGCGGTAATGACAATGAAAACGATACGCATCCTCACAATCAACACCTGGAAATGCGACGGCAATTATGACAAACGGTTAATATTGCTCTCCGCACAGCTTAAGGCCCTGCAGCCCGACGTAATCGCCTGCCAGGAATGTTTTGTGAGCGAAGAAGCAGGGGCCGATACGCTGCACTTCCTGGCAAAGGAGCTGACTATGCAGGCCATTTTTTTGCCTGCCCGCTTCCGTAAACGTATATTCAGGGAGAACTGGGTGAATAGCTTTTCGGGCCTGGGAATTTTATCACGCTACCCTGTAATGCCGGTGCAAAGCTACGCCTTGCCCGAAGTGCCCGGCGACGACGAGCGCAAACTGCAGCTTGCTGAAATAACGCTGCCCGGCGACGACAACCTGTTGATCGCAAATACGCACCTTACCCATCTCCGCAATGTTGAGTTGCGGTGCAAGCAGGCAGCTTTTGTGGCAGAGATCACGTCCTCATTTGCGCATTATAATTACCGGGTTATTTGCGGCGACATGAATGCCGAGGGGAATTCAAGCGAAATTAAAACATTAAAATCCACAGCTCCTGCAATCGATTGTTACGCAGCAGGCAAAGGAGCGGAACCGCGCTACAGCCAGGCAGAAGCTTATGACCGGGGAATACGGATATGTGTCGATCACCTGTTTGCCCTACCCTTTCCCGGCACGGGTTCTTATCCAAAATTTGTAAATTCAACGATCGTTTTGAATTCAAAGGACGAAAACGGTATTTATCCCAGCGATCATTTTGGCATCACCACATCCCTGGTTATAGATTAGCATATGCAGGAAAAAACGCCATATGTTTTAGCGATTGGCAGCTTTGCTGTTCACGGGACAGCAAGCTTGAAAACGTTTATAACTATTCTGGGCGAGAAGATATTGCCTGTCCCAAGCCTGCTGCTCAACGGGCTAACGAATATGGTGCTCGTAAAGAAATTCGAGCCACCCTTCAGGGACTTGCTGCAAAGCAGCTTTGAGCTGGCGGTTAACCGCGACCTGGAGTTGATCCTGTATATCGGCTACCTTGGCAGCGGCGAACAAGCTGACATCATTCTCGATATGATCGATGCGTTCCGCGGTAACATCAAATGGATCATTACCGATCCTGTTTGCGGCGACCACGGCCGCATTTATGTTTCACCCGGAGTAATTGACCGCTGGCCGGCTATTATCCGCTTATCCGACATGGTATTTCCAAACCTTACCGAACTTAGGTTGCTGGCCGGATTTGATCTAACTGACGACCAGTCCTTCTCAATCTATGCAGAGCAATTTAAAAAGCTATACCCTTTGGTAAAGCTCGTACTCACAAGCGCCGTTAACGGTGAACAAACCGGTATTGTTTCTTTCGACAAAGAACCCTTTGAGTATTGGCATACCCTGCTGCCTAAAAGCTTCGGAGGAACAGGCGATGCCTTTGTGGCATTGTTTATTTTAAACCATTTTTACAGGGGGCTTACTTTTAACGAAGCGCTAAAACTTGCAGCTGACCAAACTTACCGAATCATCGAAAATTCTTTAAAACGCCACTCTAACGACCTAATGCTGGAAATAATTGAACAACCTATATGAGCACATTATTTTACGTAATCGGCGCCTCGGGGGCCGGAAAAGATACCCTGATGAATTATGCCCGGACAAAGATAAATGGCGAAAAGCCGGTCATCTTCGCCCATAGGTATATTACCCGGCCACCGAATAATGGCAATGAAAACCACGTGCATTTAACAGCCCCGGAATTTAAATTGCGGATTGAAGCGGGATTTTTCGCCTTGCACTGGGAAAGCCACGGCAACCACTACGGTATCGGCACAGAGATAAATGCATGGATGGAAAAAGGCTGTAATGTTGTGGTGAACGGTTCGCGGGAATACCTGCCCTTTGCCGAACAAAGATACCCCGAAATGACGGTCATCCTGGTAGAAGCCAGCCCCGAAACCATCAGCAGCCGCCTGGCCGGCCGCGGTCGCGAAACTACCGAAGAAATCGAAAAAAGGATCAGGCGCAGCAGCCAACTCAATTGCGACCTTAGTAACTGCATCAAAATACAAAACGACGATAGTATCGAAAACGCCGGCGACGAATTGGTAAGGATAATCTCCGGTCAGCACAAGCATTTAATTTCACCTGTTTTTTGATCTAAACAAAACTCGTTGAAAGCCATTGCGGCAATCATGTGAATCAAAAAGATCAGCTTCAATCAACGGTTCAGACCGCCGCATTCCTCATCCTGATGATCGAAAAATTCAAGGTCGACTTTGCTACCGCTTCTGCAATCTTTAGCAGCGATGGCGTGAACCTCAACTCAACCTTACGCCTTAACAACTCAGCCATGATGTCGTCGACCGGTTGAACAGAAACCGGTTCAACCGCCCGGTAAGAAATATAATACCCTGCGCATTCATCCAGCAATGCGAATCCATTGCCCGGGAGTTCATAGCAATGCAAAGTTGTACCCTTAATCCGCTCATACCAACCCGACTCGACGATCACCACAAAACCGGCCTTGCTTTCGCCAAAAAACTGCTCCCTGTCTTCTTCCGTAGTTTTATCACCCCGATAATAAGTAACCCGCGGGCAATCCCTTGGTAGCAGGTAGTTGTGTAATAAACGTTCCTCGATGCCAAAAACCACGTTGCCGGTAATTTCTGAAAAGAATGATGGCGAAGGCCTTGGTTCAAACAAGGCGATGCCGGCCTCTTCGCTCACATGAAATACCTTTTTAGAGTTTTTTAACGAATCCTGATGACTTGATGGCATAGCCCATTTTTTTATAAAAAGCGTGCGCGGCATCCCTTTCTGTTCGGTTACCGCTGCTGATCAACACAGTATTTAACCCTTGTTCCACAGCCCAATGTTCCGATGCTTCGATGAGCAA